>DVIL01000057.1 GCA_018711305.1 Candidatus Coprenecus stercorigallinarum | reverse complement strand
GGACGTTCCCAGTTCAGTATCCTGTAGAAGTCGTAGTCCTCGGGATTGGCCACATATTTCCTTGCGGCTTCATAATCCTCGGGCCCGATATAGTGGAGCATGTATTTCACTATGTTCTGTACCTGCTCGCGGGAAATGTCCACACGGCGGGGAGGTATCTTGCCTGTTTTGGGGTCCTGGAGATCCTTGAGATACAGGGGGGTGATGTCACCTGCACGGTCAACGTACACCATGCATCCGGTCTCTCCTGCCTCAAACAGCTTCCATACTCCGTAGGCCATCTGGGAGCAGTAGGTGATGTCGTATGATACGGGATTGTTGCAACGTACATCGTATCCGATCTCGATGGGGCGTATCTTTGCCTTGAGTCCGAGCTCGCCGAGTTTGTTCTCGAGGACAGTACAGAAAATCTGGGCTTTTGATACCTTGCCGAGTTCGGGATGTCCGTGCTCGTCATAGGAGAATGTAACTCCGGTAGACTTCAGGTCCTCGGAACTGAGTTCATAGAAGATACCCTCCGAGACAATTACGCCGCCGTAGGAAATGCCCATTATCTTGCGTTTCAGGATTGCGGATACGGCCAGACGTACGATCTTGTCGATGGTGGCGTTGGTATTGTTGAACATCTCGGGAATGACCAGCATCGGATAGTGGCATGAAGATGCTATACCGAGTGCAAGATGTCCGGCGGAACGTCCCATGGCCGAGACGAGGAACCATGTTCCGCTTGTACGGGCATCCTCATAGACGATGGTAGCCACGCGGGTACCTTCCGACTTGGCTGACTCGTATCCGAAGGTAGGCTGATTGTCAGGCAGCGGGAGGTCGTTGTCTATTGTCTTGGGAACATGGATGTTCTGAATGTGGATATCGTGGGAAAGCAGATATTTTGTAAGTCTGTTGGCAGTAGAGGCGGTGTCGTCTCCACCGATGGTGACGAGCAGTTTGATGTTGTTGTCCGTGAAGAACTTGAGATTGAAATGGTGCTCCAGATCGTCATCGGTAGGTTTGAAACGGCTCATCATGAGATAGGAGCCTCCGCGGTTGTAGATGTTGTCGGCAAGGAAAAAATCAATATCGATATGGCTGGGTTTCTCGCTGAAAAGGCCCTTGTAGCCTTCATGCAGTCCGATGACCCTGTAGCCTTTTGAAAGGAAGGTCTTTGCTATGGTTCCTATTACTGTGTTGATTCCAGGAGCAGGACCGCCTCCTGCTAAAATAACAATTGACTGTGTCATAATCCGTATGTGTTTTGAATTTAATACATAACCGTGCAAATTTACAATTTATTATTGAATCAAGCCAACATTATTTAATCTTTGTTATCTTTGTCCGGATTTATATGGGAAACAAAGAAATATCCAAAAAACAGGCACAGGAGAGGATTGATTTCCTCAGAAGTGAGCTGAACAGGCACAACTACCGGTATTACGTCCTCAATGATCCGGAAATTACGGATTTTGAGTATGACGTGATGATGATGGAGCTGGCCTCACTGGAGAAAATGTACCCGGAACTGGCCACCCAGGACTCCCCTACTGTCAGGGTCGGCAGTGATATTGAAGGGAAAGCTCCGGGGGCAAGGGAGTTCCGCCAGTACAGACACCGCTGGCCCATGCTTTCTCTCGGCAATACCTACAATATCGGGGAACTGCAGGATTTCGACCGCAGGGTCCGGGAGGCGGCAGGAGAGAAATTCGCATACAACTGCGAACTGAAATTCGACGGGACGGCCATCTGCCTGAGCTATTCCCGCGGACAGCTTGTAAGGGCCCTCACCCGTGGGGACGGTACCGTAGGGGACGATGTTACAGACAATGTCAGGACCATTTCCTCTATCCCGTCGGATATAGGTGACGTGCCATGGGACTTCGAGATCCGCGGAGAGATCTACATGCCTTTCGCTTCCTTCAATGCGCTCAATGAAGAAAGGGCCGACATCGGGGATACCCCGTTTGCCAATCCGCGCAATGCAGCTGCCGGTTCCCTCAAGACCCTCGATCCGGAAGAGGTGCGCCGCCGCGGCCTCGAGTGTGTGCTGTATCATATAATAGGTGACAATCTGCCATTCAAATATCATTCGGAGGCCTTACAGTGGGCAGCCTCGCGCCATTTCCCCATATCGCAGTATTCCAGGCTGTGCCTGGACATGGATGAGGTACGGCAGTATATAGAGGAGTGGGATACCCGCCGCAAGGAATTGCCGTTTGCCACGGACGGAATAGTGATCAAGGTGGACGATCTTGCGCTTCAGGCCCGTCTCGGATATACGGCAAAGTCCCCACGTTGGGCTACCGCCTACAAATTCAAGCCGGAACAGGCATTGACAAAACTTCTGTCCGTCGACTATCAGGTAGGCAGGACCGGAGCTGTCACCCCTGTCGCCAACCTCGACCCTGTCTCCCTTTCCGGCACGACAGTCAGGCGTGCGTCCCTGCACAATGCCGACCAGATGGAACAGCTGGACATCCATATAGGAGACTACGTCTATGTAGAAAAAGGCGGGGAGATAATCCCGAAGATTACCGGAGTGGAAGTCTCGAAGCGTCCTCAGGATGCTGTACGCCCCAGCTTCCCTACCCTGTGCCCTGATTGTGGATCCCCTCTGGTCAAGGATGAGAGTGAGGCAAGGCACTACTGCACCAATGAGGCATGTCCTACGAGAGTAAAGGGTGCATTCCTGCATTTCATTTCACGCAAGGCAATGAATATCAATGCTGGAGATGCCACCATCGACCAGCTTTACGACAAAGGCTATATAAAGGAACTGCCGGACCTGTACAGACTTGATATGGAAAAGCTGCTGACCCTCGACGGGTGGAAGGAGCGTTCCGCACAGAATTTTCTCGACAGCATAGCGGCATCTGTCAGGGTTCCTTTCAGCAGAGTGCTTTTTGCATTGGGCATACGCCATGTAGGCGAGACAACAGCCAGGACCCTGACGGCCAGAATGCGCAGCATCGAAGCCATGGAAAAAGCCTCTAAAGAGGATTTCCTCGAAGTGGAGGACATCGGTGAAGTAATTGCCGACTCGCTTGTTGACTATTTTGCAGACTCCGGCCACCGCAGGATCATAGAAGAACTGCGCGGCTTCGGCCTGCAATTTGCAGACAATTCCGCTGCCGCCGCCGTTTCAGACCGTCTTGCCGGATGTACGGTCGTGGTTTCAGGCAATTTTTCCCGGCCGAGAGATGAAATGAAGGCCCTTATAACCGCCCACGGAGGCAGGAACACTTCCTCTGTCAGCGGCAGGACCACATATCTTCTGGCCGGAGAGAAAGCGGGTCCTGAAAAACTCGCCAAGGCTGAGAAGTCTGGAGTGAAGATCATCAGCGAAGAAGAATTTTACAGTATTATAAACTCATAAACCAACAAAAATGATTCAGATCAGCAACAAGGTTTTCTACATCGGAACCAACGACAGAAAGAAGCATCTTTTCGAAAACAACTGGCCCCTTCCCAATGGAGTTGCCTATAACTCATATATCATAGCCGACGAGCATCCTGCCCTGGTCGATACGCTGGAATACGGCTCTGATCCGGATTATCTCCAGAATATAGATACCGCCCTTGGCGGACGGGATTTGGAATATCTCGTGGTCAACCACATGGAGCCTGACCACTCCAGCATGATCGGGGAGATCCTCCGCCGTTATCCCGAGGTCAAGGTGGTGGCCAACTGCAAGACTTTCAAAATCCTGGCAGACTACTACCCTCTTCCTGAAAAGAACGTATATGAGATAAAGGAGGGGGACATCCTCGAACTCGGCCATCACAGACTCACATTCGTGATGGTTCCCTGGGTACACTGGCCCGAGACAATGGTCACATACGATACTGTAGACCAGATACTCTTTTCATGCGATGCTTTCGGCTCGTTCGGAACCCTGGACGGCGGTATTTTCGACGACACCGCCAATTTCAGTTTCTACGAGGAGGACATGCTCCGTTACTATTCCAACATTGTAGGCAAATGGAGCGGCATGGTGCAGAAAGCATTCAAGAAGCTGGAGGGTGTGCCGGTGAAAATCATCTGTCCTTCCCACGGCCTCATCTGGCGCAAGGATCCCGGCAAGGTACTGGCGCTGTATGACAGGTGGAGCCGCTATGAGGCAGAGGACGGCTTCGTTATCGCCTATGCATCCATGTACGGCAATACCGAAAAGTTCGCCGATGAGATAGCCCGTCAGATATCCGCACTCGGTGTCAGGGACATCCGCGTATATGACGTCTCCAAGACCCACGTATCCTATCTTCTGACGGCAATATGGAAATATAAAGGTCTGGTGCTCGGAAGCTGTGCCTACAATACGGGAATGCATCCCATGATGGCTCTGCTTACCCATGAGATATGCGTATCTGCACCCCAGAACAAGGTTCTCGGTATTTTCGGAGGCTCCAGCTGGAACGGAGCCGGCGTCAAGGCCTTGAGAGAGTTTGCGGAGAAGGCAAAGATGCCTTTGGCAGCCGATCCCGTGGAATTCATGGGACGTCCCTACCAGTCAGACCTTGACCGTACAGCCGGTTTCGCAAAGACGCTCGTAGATGCGCTTCGCGGATAACATAAGAAAGTTAAAAGAGTTTTTCCGCGACGGAATCTGGACCATCAACATCTCCGACCTTGGCCGTGCAAAGGCCAAGGTCGTCAGATATATCAGAATAGTCATACTTACCGCCAGGAATTTCAGCCATCAGAATGTCGGACAGCAGGCCGTCGCACTCAGTTTCTTCACGACAATGGCCTTTGTACCGTTTCTGGCCGTAGCCTTTGCCATATCCAATTATGCCGGGCTGGGCAATCATCTCCGGGAGCTGATATACGACAATTTCGGGCATGATATGATCGTTGATCACATACTTACATTTGCTGACAACATCATAGCGGCCTCCCAGCAGGGGATTTACGGGATAATATCCTCCCTTGTATTCCTGTGGATGGTGATCTGGCTGATGTCCCGGGTGGAATGGTCTTTCAACCGCATCTGGAAAGTGGAACGCAACAGGATACTGTGGAGAAGGATGCTGGCATACATCATAACCATGACAGCATCCCCGTTCGTAGTCATGGTATTCCTGTCTGTAGCCCTGACCATTTCCGACGGTATCAATGCCCTGGGTCTCGAGATACCCCTGCTGAGCTCTTTCAGTACATTCCTGATATGGCTCGCTTTCTTCGGATTCATGGTCATTGTCCTGACCGTAATGTACATTCTGATTCCGAATGCCAAGGTAAAGGTACTTCCGGCCCTGTCCGCTGCAGCGGTGTCATCACTGGCCTTCACTGCAGTACAGTACCTTTATCTGGAGACGCAGATGTTCGTGTCCAGAATGAATGCCGTATATGGCGTATTTGCGGCCATTCCTCTTTTTATGGTATGGCTCAACATCGGATGGTTCATTATCCTTCTCGGTTCCGAACTGTCCTATGTGTTCCAGAATGTTGACAACTATCCCCTGGAGGATATGATATGAATTTGATTACTTTTTTTAGATTTTGAAATAAAGAACACAGAACTGACTAAAGGCTTTGTCGACTTTATCGACGACAACAGACTGCAGTCCCTGATACACGATACCAAGGAAGACCCTGCAGTCTATCGGGAAATCCTTAAGAAATCCCTTTCCAAACAACCTCTGACGGTAGAGGAAACAGCCGCACTTATAGCGGTCACCTCTCCTGAGGGCCTGAATGAGATATTCGAGACGGCCCGTGAACTGAAACGTTCGGTATACGGCAACCGTATCGTGCTTTTTGCCCCCCTCTACATAGGCAACTACTGTATCAACGACTGTCAGTACTGCGGATTCCGCCGTTCCCTCCGCTCCACTGTCCGTCACAGCCTGACT
>DVIL01000056.1 GCA_018711305.1 Candidatus Coprenecus stercorigallinarum | reverse complement strand
CCGAAGAATCCATAGAACTGTTCCGCGGTGTGGATATTTTCGTAGTAAGCTGCATACGACGCACACCCCACATATCCCACTTTTCCCTCGGAGAAGCCCTCGAAGTATGCCGCAAGGTCGGTGCACGCCATTCATTCCTCACACACCTTTCCCACCAGCTCGAATGCTACTCGGAGCTGTGCAAGGCACTTCCAGAAGGGGTGGAGCCCGCCTATGACGGCCTTTCACTGGTATTTTAGGCCTGCAAGATTTGTTTTTTCAAGAATTTTGGTTTATCTTTATAGGGCCAATCTTAAAATCCATACACTATGATTAAAGAACACGACACCTATGACTACAACACCGTCTTCACTCAGAAAGACGCAGAAGTCTACGCCAAGCTGACAGACGATTACAACCCCGTCCACATCGACAGGGAATACGCCACCGGCACTGAATTCGGCCGCCCGGTAGCTCAGGGAGTACTCATCCTCTGCGCATTCGCAAAAGTGTTCGGCACCATGTGGCCTGCTGACAAGCTCGCCTACTTCATCTCGCAGAACGTAACTTATCTCAGGCCGGTCTACATCGACGAGCCCTACCACATCCGTTTCGAGTGTACCAATGTGGACCACAAGAGAATGATCGGCACCATAGTCGGCACCATGAGGGACAAAGAAGGCAACAGCGTCGTCATCACAGAAGCACGCATCTTCTCGAAAGAGCACTTCTCTGCACCTGCAGTCTGACCGGCATAAACGAATAACGGAAATCCCCCGGAAGAGAGCAGCTCCACCGGGGGATTTTCATTTTGTACGGGCACTGCCGTCCAGGGCTAATACCGTCTGTTGGAGCCTCCGAGAGATATGGTCAGACCGAAGTTGACATCGAATATGCACTCGCGGGCAGGGACAGGAAGCTTGAAGCCATCGAACTGGAATGCAGTATAATTGAGTGGAGTATAGTCACTTCCTAAAAATACTCCTATACCTCTCTTGGGAACGAAGGTTATCAGCCAACCCATCGTGGAGTGAGTCTTCAGAAGGGAGTATGACAATGCTATGTTGAAACTGCGCACCGGCGAGTAGTTCCATGCAAGTGTAAGTTCATTCTCCGTATAGAAACGGCCGAAACGGGCTGAATACAGCAGGCCGACATTCATCTTGTCATCGAGGAAGGGATAATCCACTCCTGCGTACAGTGTGGCAGCAAGTCTGCGCACCTGATTCTTGTCTGCAGCCTCATTCTTAAGGGCGGCCATATTCATGATCTCATCCATAAAATCCGAAGTTCCGGTACCGTCGATACTGATCCCGTCGAATCCCTCGAAAGCTATTTCCTCATTGCTTGAAAGCACAGTCGCACGGTTCTTGTTGTAGGAAATGAATCCGAGATCTGTCACAGAAAGGGAAAAGCGCATCCCGTCTACCGGCGTATCCTCTGAAAGGACATACTCGACACCCAGGTCGAAAGCGGCACCGAATCCGCCTACACCGAGAGTTGAAGGATCAAAATTAATGCTGTTAAGATAGCCGTCATCATCATAACCGACAGCGACTCCGCCTCCCATGACACTTGCAGTAGCACGGCTTACTGCGCTCCACCTGTCCGAGCCCAGCGTCAGGTCCAGTTTCTCGACATTCATTTCCACGTCGGCCATAGATACGAGGAACTTCACCTTACCTCCTACCCTGAGTCCTTCGACAAGGTTGTCCAATCCCCTGGAATAACCTAAGGCAATCTGCCCGTAGACCCCTGCACCGAAACCGAAATTCTCTATGCAGTATGTAGACGGATTGGCATACATACCGTCCTTGAGAAGCCTGAAGAACTCACGGGGCAGCGAAGTCTCCACATCCGCCTTGGCACCGATTGACAGCGTCCAGAAAGAATCCTTTCCGGTAAACCAGCCGGCATTTATCAGTTCATAGCCGAAATGCATGTCCAGGTAGTTGTTCTTCCTGATATTCTGCAGGAATTGTTCGGAACTTACCTGATTATTGAGAAAAAGACCGGTCTTGCCGTTATCGAGCGGATACAGAATGGCTTTTGTTCCGAGATTGGAACCCATATTTATATCGAAACCGGACAGGAGGGGGAAACCGACATAACCCTGGTCGGGCACGAATGCAGCATTGAAATTGTGACTCTGAGTAGAGTTGCGCACAAAATAGCTCGTTCTTGTCTGGGAATTGGCCAACACGGCTGCCGACATGAGCAATATTGCTGATATAACGAATCTTTTCATTTGTTCAATAGTTTAGTAATTCATATTGTTGTCATTGATGACACTGGTGTTAACGGTGATGCCTCCGGGCACACTGAGTGTAACATCCTGTACCGACAGAAACGACTCGTCCGAGAATGACAGTCCGTCAATATCAGAAGACAAGACAAACTCGAGAGCAACTGAATAGACCTCACCTGTTATCTCCATTCCCTCAGACGAGAGATTCAGATAAGATTCGGAAGGTGTTCCGTCTGCATTCGCACTCTGAATCGTCTGGACGTTCTTCAGGGCACCGACCTGTCTGTTGTCGTAATCCAGCAGAATAATACCAAGTTCGACATCCACCGGAAGAGTGCTGAAGACTTTTCCGGTAATCGTCAGACTGGCAGAAGAAAGAGCAGATGAAACGATCTCAGGAACGCCATCGATGGTCTGACGTACAGGAAGATACAATCCACTGCCGAATTCAAAAGGCAGGATGAACTTCATGTCTCCTCCAACTTCATAATCCCGGTCGAAATACAACTGGTGCCGGACATCCTTGGTCAGGTCCGTAGCAGCCTCTACATCTACTTTCAATGCATCAGGAATCCGGCTCAGGAAAGTCCTGAGTTCCGTATTCTGTATCCATTCATAACCGGCGGGCATGTCCGACCCGGGATTGACGGGAGATACCCAGTATCTTACCCACTCCGGGGCAGAGGCATTGCCAGTAGTATACGGAGCATCCAGAGCAATTGCCAACGATACGTCCGCATCCTCATACATACCGGTATTCATGTCATAATCCATACCGGTCATTACAGCTTCTGCAGTCATGGGTACACCTATATTGGAGGAAAGTTCCACTTCGAGGCGGGGATTGTTGAATACAAGTCTGACGTCATCGGCTTTCAGGAAAGAAGGAATACCGTCCAGCATGACTAAATTTTCAGTATCGGAATACATATCATCGAATTGGTTCTCCGTAGAGATATTCACCTTGCCGAAGAATGCGTACGGTTCCGATCCGCCTACATTGAGCATCATATCCAGAGCCAGTTCATTCCCGGGATTGTACCCACCCTGTCCGCTTTCGGTAGTGATTGCAATCTCTTTTATACTGAACTCGAACCGGACATCCGAGAAATCGTCTTTCTCTGTAAGGCCGAAGTTTACCGACTCGATTTCCACTGCCGGAAAATCAATCCTGCCGTAGTATACTTCTCCTGAGAATATATGCTCCTTTATATCACTGTCCCTGATTTCAAACTGGTCGGGGAAACCCATCGTGACTTCCACCATGGAGCCGTTCGGAAGGTTAACATTGGGAATCGCCAGAGTCACAGTGGCGTCATTGAACTCTACCCTGTCGATGCTTACCACATACTCAAGCGCACTGCTCAGATCGCAGTTGTAAGTCATTGACCCATCCGTCGGGGTCATTGCCCATCTGAACATATCCCCGGACGGAGTTCCCGACACATCGGTGAATGTCAAGCCCTTGCGGATATCCTGCTCCGGCAATCTGACATTATCCCTGACGTTGCCCATATCGATGGTTCTGTGAAAATCCTTGGTGAATTCGATATAATAATTGCCGTCCTTGTCCGTCTTTACAATTCCTCCTTCCTGCATCTGAAGGAAGTCGTTCATACGGATAGTATCCAGCGATCCTACGGGTACGGCCAGAGAATCGCCTCCGATCGTCACGCTGGTATCCAGACTGTCGTCCGTAAAATCAATCTCCGAGGAGCACGACCATAATGCAACAGCCGCAAAAGAAGCGGCCATCGCTACCTTAAAATAAAATTTCAGTTTCATAAATTGTGTTTAAGAGTAAGCGTTTTCTGTCTGTAGGAATTCTCAGTCCATCAGAGTATAATCCCCTGCCTTGGACGCGATTACAGCCTGGAGTTCTTCCTTGCCGTAGACTTTTCCAGAAAACTCCAGAACTGCTTGAGCCGGTTCGAGAGTAACCTCGGCACTGACTCCGGGAAGCGATTCCAAAGCATTCTTTACATGCATGACACAGTGGTTGCATGCCATACCTTTTACTTTATATACAACCTTTGACATAACGGATATTGTGTTTAACCTGCAAATATACGCAGAAGCCGAGAACAGAACAAATTTTATTTGTTATGCCTAGGCGCCACAAACTGACCGATTAGACAACTTCCTCCACCCCTTCTTCCCCATACCACAGGTATCCCTTCACGGAACCGAACCCCATGGCCTTCAGAAGCTCCACATACCCAGTCACCTGCCGGCGGTGCTCCTTCTCCCTGCGACGGCCGAACTTGTAATCGACCACCACAGCCTCCGCTGTACCCCGGTACATTATGCGGTCGGGGCGGTAGTTCTCTCCGCCCGGTGCCAGAATAGGCACCTCGGTCATCAGGGAATAGCTGCCGTCAAACCAGTGCCTCGCGCCAACCGATTCTATCATGGATTCCAGCACGCGCTCTACCCCTGCACTTTCCCGGTCCGGAAGAAGCCCCTGAAGGACAGCCGAACGCACGGCCTTTCCAAGATCCCCGGCCACTTCCACCTGAGAAAGGATATCGTGCAGCACGATTCCTTTCATCCGCATATTGTCCTCAGAGAAAAACTCCTCGGAAGGCAGGGAGAGACGCAGCCTCGTACCTATGGGCACCGAAGGAAAACCGGTCATGACCTCGCCTGAGCGGGCATCCATGTCTTCATTTCCCCTGAACGGTACAGTCCATGTCCCGGACTCATATACCCCGTCCTCAATCCTGTCTGCAAGGAAACCATGCAGGAGTCCGGAGACGGAATCGGAACGGACATTGGCAAAGACTACCAGTTCCTGCACAGCCCTTGTAAAAGCTACGTATGCAAGATTCACCGCATCTACCATGGAATATAGTTTTTCCTGACGGTACTCTTCAGCAAACACCGTCTGTTCCAGACTCTTGCGAAATTCAAGGGGATAGACCGGAAGAGCGTCGAATGGAGATATACGGCTGCTGCACCAGAGGTATCTGTCATTGCCGGAACTTCCGAACGGTATCTGGAAATACGGGATAATCACAACCTTGAATTCCAATCCCTTGGACTTATGGATAGTTATAATGCGCATGGCATCGCGGCCTTCCGGAACAGATACGGACCGGCCTGAGCCCTCGGTGTCCCACCACCGCAGAAAACCGGATATGTCCGACCCCTGCAAACCTATGTATTCCAGGACGCAGTCCATGAAGGCACTGATGAACGCCGTACCTCCTTCCTCTCCCTCATCGGTCCGGAATATCTCTTCACAGACACTGTACAGGGACTCTCCCCGTGGCTGCTCTTCAGGAGACCGGTTCAGGCTCCGGCGTAAAGCCTCTACAGCCCGGCGCACTCTCGGGGAAGATGATATCTTCAGGGAATCTTCTGTCATAATGTTGAATCCCCGTGATATAAGCCAATCTGAAATGGCGGTGCCCTCTGCCTTGGTACGCACCAGGAATGCTATATCGCCCGGTCTGTAACCGGCCTCTTCAAGATGATGCAGGGCATCGTTTATACCGGACATCCATTCTTCTCCGGCCATTATGCTCCTGTCCCCTTCGGCAAACGTTATGCGTACATGACCCTCCGGACGCTTGCGTCCGCCGGGAATCCGCTGCACGGCATCGGAATAGATACGGTCCAGCAGATCCTCCCCGGTCAGAGAACCGATGGCCGAGAAGAAACTGTTGTTGAATTCCACTACTTCGGCCGAGCTCCTCCAGTTGAAGCCAAGGGTCTCCTCCTTAACCTTCCTACTGTCGAAACGGCTGTTTATCACTGAATCCAGCAATCTCCAGTCAGACCCTCTCCAGCGGTAGATGCTCTGCTTGACATCCCCTACTATCAGGCACGGGCGGGCAGCATCCACACTGTCGCGTACGAGAGGTTCGAAATTGTCCCACTGCATTCGGGAAGTATCCTGGAACTCGTCCAGAAGATAGTTGTCTATCCTGCCTCCGACCTTCTCATATATGAACGGAGTATCGCTGCCGTCAATGATATCTGCAAGAAACCTCGGAGTGTCGGACAGCAGCACCAGATTGTTCTGGCGGCAATATGACCGCACCTGCGCCTCTATATCGCTCAGAATCCCTGCCACTGACAGATTGCGCAGAATCTCGATGGCTGTAAAATACTCTCTGAGACTGTCTGCGTCAGCAGCCTCCTCTACCAGAGCGCACAGACCTGCACTGTATGCATGGGATATGGCATCTTTCTTGGAATCAGGAATTTTAGAGGTGTACCAAGACTCCGGTCCGCTCCCGTCCGCCGCAGCCGCAAAGGTTTTGGAAGGTGCCTCATATCTACCGGAACGCAGTTTGACGAAGTAGTTCATGAAAGACCTTGATCCACCCTTGAAATCCTCCGGTACCAGACCGTATCCGTCCATGATCCTGAAAGCCTCCTCTCCCATCTGCCGCCTGCGGTCCCGGAACCGCTTCACTATCTCCCTCATCTTTTCTCCGCATTCCGCAATCCTGTCCCTGCCGGGAAGTTCCGTACCTGAACGGCGGACTGACAGTTTGAACGGCTCCCTGAACAGTTCGGCACCGAGCTGAAGCAGCTGAGGCACGCTGTCCCAGTCCCTCCCGTCTTCCACCGCCTCTATGGACATGTCTATAAGCCATCTGAGAAGCTCTTCATTATCATCTATGGAATTCATCAGGGCATCTACGGCAAGTGTCAGGACACTGTTGTCGTTTATCTCCACACTGTATGAAGAGAAATGTCCGGTCTCTATGGCAAAAGCCCTCAGTACCTGCTGGAAGAAACGGTCTATCGTACTTATGTTGAAAAGAGAATAGTCGTTCAGAATAGCCGACAGCAAATCCGCAGCATGCTTTCTTACAGCTTGTTCCGCCGCTTCAGGAGACTTGTCCTGAAACCGTTCCGTCTGCATAAGGTCATTGAGAAACGGAGATGCCTCTCCTGAGGCTATTGAATGCAGTTCGTCGAGCACCCTCTGCTTCATCTCCCCTGTAGCCTTATTGGTAAAAGTCACGGCGAGAATAGACTTGTAGCGGTCAGTACCGCCGCTGAAAAGCATGCGAAGATACTCACCTGTAAGCTTGTGGGTCTTGCCTGACCCTGCCGATGCCTTGCATATCACGAGCATGGTTTATCCTCCTATCTGTTACAATATGACGAGAAGGGACAGTGGCTGCATGTACGCTCATCCCCGTCCGCCGTGAACGGCACTCCGGGATCCAGAATACGGTCCAGCAGAGCGGAGAGTCCCTTCCTGAATGCATCATAATCCTCTTTCTGAGGGACTATGACAGAACGTACGCCCTTGTACAGGTTCTTCGTATAGTATATTTCCAGAAGAACATCGCTTACATCCTCAATCGGCTTGTCACTCAGAAGGTCCATTATGAGGAGATAGAGATACAGCTGGAAAATGTGGCTGCCGGCATGGTATTTCTCAGGATCGAAAAGATCCCCCATATCCTTGCACGTAAAATGCCCGGAACCCGTCTTGTAGTCCACTATCCTGAGTTTCCCGTCCACGATATCCACCCTGTCGAATATACCCTTTATTCGTACTTTCCTGCCGGAAGAGGTCTCGAAACAGGCTGTAAGACTCTTCTCCAATTCCTTGACCGTCAACGGTGCCATACCTGCATCCACCCCGACGGTACGGGCCGCTATCTTCTCAGCCAGAGCCCCTGCTATACGGTTGCGGCCGGAAACCTCCCGAATCATGAGTTCTTCGTAAAAACCCCTCTGCACGGACGAACGGATAAGGCCGGTATCGGCCGATATTCTTCCCAAAGCACCGGCATCCAGCACTTTGCCTATAAAAGGCTCATAGAGACAACGCATCACATAGTGGTACAGGGTCCCGAAAGCCGCATTGTCCACTCCTTCGGACAGATCCTCCTCCTCTTTCAGGTGCAGGACATAACGGTAATAGAACTGCATGGGGCAACTCAGCCAGCTCTGCAGGGAGCTGTTGGAAAATGTCATCTGTCCGAGATACTCTATATGTTCCGGTGTCTTGGCGACAGGCTCTACTTCAGGAAAACCGCCGCCGGTGATGTCGAATGTCACCTTATGCCTGTGTACAGGATAATGGAAATGATATTCGAGCTGCTTGATATAGCGGCTCTCCTCTCCGGAGCGCAGTCCCTCTCCCCGGTTGTCGCTCAGCAGCCATACCCTCCGCGCCCTGCAGATGCTCCGGTAAAAATGATAGGCCGAGATAGAGTCCTGAAGTTCGTATGTCGGCAGACCGAAACCGCGCCGGAGGTTGTACGGGATCATTGAAGGAGGTGTGTTTCTCGACGGAAATACTCCCTCGTTGACAGAGAGGATGACCAGATTCTCGAAATCCAGGGCACGGATCTCGAGCGGCCCCATGATCTGGAGACCGTCCAGGGGCTCTCCGCTGAAAGGGATGGATACCGAGGCCTCGAGGCGGTGCAGCAGACGGAAATAGGTATCGCGCCTCATATTTATCGGAAGAGCCTGCAATAAATTCAGGCTCTTGCAGTAACCCATCAGGAACTCCTTGTCTATCCTGCCTGCCTTTCCTGCAACGGACATGAGCACTGTCCTGAGATATTCAGATATACTGTACGGCACCGGTTCCCCTTCCTGCTCCGCCTTGCGGAATATTGCGGCCAAAGCAGGCACTGCATCCACCGGCAGCAATTCATATCCTACATAGATAATGTTCTCCTTGCATATCCTTTCCTTGAGCTCCTTTGCTCCGTCAGGAAGCTGTACGCTGATATATGGATGGTTCAATACCGACAGAACGTCCCTGAAATAGAAAAGTACGGCCCCATCCCGGACCCGGATACGGTCCTGCATGAGAGCAAGTGCGGAGATGAACGAAGACACACTGCTGTGTGCAAGAGAATACCCCATTGTGACATTTACAGGGGAGATCTCCTCCGGCAGGGAATTCAGCAACGGAAAAAGCAGCTGTTCGTCGGGCAGCAGCACTGCTGTAGAAAACAGGTCAGCCGTTCCCTCCTCACTGGCTATACCGCGTAGAATCCGATGCACATACTTCGCCTGGCCTACGGCGGAAGGCACCTGCACCGCAGTAATTTCCGGAGGTACGTCACACAGTCCTCCATCCTCAGGCAGCGGATGCTCCGAAGGATAACGCCGGACATTCCCTTCCATCAGAAGAGACGACTTGTTGGCCGGATCGCGTACCGCATCCCCATAATAGTCCCAGTAGAAATCAGCCCTTCCGAGTCCGAGCAGCACATCGAAAAGCTGCCTCTCGCAACGGTTGGGGGCGTTGAGCCCCACAAATACGGTCTTGTGCCACCTGCACAGAGCCTCCTGCATATCGGGATGCATGTCCGGATTCATGAGTGCCTCCGCCACCTTGCGGTATATCATACCCTCGTATGCCTCACCGGCTGCATCCAGCCTATCACGGAACGCGTTGTAAATGTCATACATACTGTTCCACATCCTCAGGAATCTGGCCTCTTTGTTTCCGTCACGGAACGGTATCACCACTCCCCAGAAAGAAGCGATTGCCTCACGCTGTGCCGGAGACAGATACTCATAGCGGTCCTCTATCTCCTTCAGGTCACGTATGTTGGCAAAGAGTCCGCGCGCATCCACCAGATATTTGTCGATGTCGTCGAAGTCCCCGAGCAAGACTTCTCCACGATAGACGAAATCATCGAAACTCTCGTTACAGCCTTCGACTTTTTCCTGAAAGACTGTATACAGACGGTGGAGAAGCGTGATACGGTCAAGGGAATGCAGGCCGGAAAGGGATATGAACAGGTCGCTTATGCTGGTAATATGAGGGGAGAACACCGGCCTGTCGGCGATCTCCCCGAGATATCTGCGGAAAAAGAGTGAGGAACGGCGGTTGGGGAATACAAAACAGTAATTCCTCAACTCGCCGCCTGTAAACTCATAGAAGCGCTCCGCTACATTCCGCAGGAATTCCTTTCTCATTCGAGCCTCTTACGGATAGCTCCGGCCTGTGCCTCGTAACCCGGCTTGCCGAGAAGAGCGAACATATTCTTCTTGTATGCTTCCACTCCCGGCTGGTCGAAGGGGTTCACTCCAAGGATATAGGCGGAAATACCGCAGGCCTCCTCGAAGAACATGAAAAGCTCTCCGAGATTGTACTCGTCGATACGGTCCACGGTCACTCTGCCCTGAGGCACGCCTCCGTCGAGGTGCGCCAGGCGGGTTCCGGCCTCAGCCATCCTGTTGCAGTGTTCGAGGTGCATGCCGGTAAGGAAGTTCAGACCGTCAAGATTCTGGGGATCATTCACTATTATCAGATCCCTGCCTGCGTTCTCTACAGAGATGACTGTCTCGAAGAGCATCCGCTCACCTTCCTGTATGTACTGTCCCATAGAATGGAGGTCGGTAGTGAAATTGACAGAAGCAGGGAAAATACCCTTGCCCTCCTTACCCTCGGATTCACCGAAGAGCTGTTTCCACCACTCACCTACATACTGAAGCTTGGGATTGAAATTGACCAGGATCTCCACTTTCTTGCCCGCATCATAGTGCTCGTTACGTGCTGCGGCATAGACAAGAGCCGGATTCTCCACACTGCGCACAGAGCAGCGGCGGGCCATGTCAGCAGCACCCTTGAGCAGGGCTCTGATATCATAGCCGGCCAAAGCGATGGGCAGCAGACCCACAGGAGTGAGGACCGAGAAACGGCCGCCTACATTGTCCGGAATCACGAATGTACGGTAGCCTTCCTGATCTGAAAGGCTTTTAAGAGCGCCGCGTGCCTTGTCTGTGACGGCTACAATACGTGATGCGGCCTCAGCCTTGCCATAGCGCTCCTCTATATGCTCCTTGATTACACGGAACGCCACCGCCGGCTCAGTAGTAGTGCCGGACTTGGAGATTACCACGGCTGCTACCGGTTTATCCTTGATGTAGTCCAGCAGTTCGGCATGATACTCCTCCGAGAGATTGAAGCCGGCAAAGACTACCTGAATGCCTTTTCCGTTGAGACCGAACGAATGCGACAATGCCTCGATAGCGGCCTTGGCCCCGAGATACGAACCGCCGATACCGATGACAACCGCCACCTGCACTCCCTTTTCCCTCCATTCCGCAGCGATGTCCTCACATCCCTTCACAATCGCTTCCGGAGTGCCTGACGGCAGATCGAGCCATCCTAAGAAATCATTACCTCTTCCCTGTCTTCCCTGAAGGGTGTCGAACGCGCTCATGGCCTTCTCTATGTAGGCCTCCGACGGTTTGAAATTTACATTTACCATAATCTGCTATTGTTTAAGTGTTAATATTCACATCAGGCAGTCCTGCAGCTCACGCATGGCTTCGACTGCATTGTCATTTCCATAAAGCACCGAATAGACAGTGTCAGCAATGGGCATACTGACCTGGAACTTGCGGTTTATCTCATGTATGGCTTTGGTGGCATAATATCCTTCGGCCACCTGGTTCATCTCGAGGATAGCGGTCCTGACCGAATACCCTTTGCCGAGCATCCTGCCGAAATTGCGGTTGCGGGAAAAAGGGGAATTGCATGTTACCAGCAGGTCCCCGAGATAGGCCGACATGGACGTATTGCGCCTGGTATCCGGATTGGTCACATTGATAAACTCCTTCATCTCACGGAAACAGCTGGCAATAAGCACAGCCATGAAGTTATCACCGTAACCGCACCCGTAGCAGATGCCTGCAGCTATCGCATAGACATTCTTCAGGGCTGCGGCATACTCCACTCCGTAGATATCAGTACATGCAATGGTATTCACATAATGATTCCGGAAAAAGCCACATAGGTATTCTGCCACCTCGATATACTTGGATGAGAGGGTTATGTACGAAAGCCTCTGCATCCCCACCTCCTCTGCATGGCACGGACCGCTTATCACCCCTATACGGTCGAAAGGCACACCGTGGTCATGATGGAAATACTCGGCTATCGTCAGGTAGCGGTCACCTACAAAACCCTTGACTGCCGAAATAAGCAGCTTGCCCTCATAGGAGGCCGTAATCCTGCCCACTTCCTTGAGAAAATAGGCCGAAGGTATGGCGAAGATAAGGATATCCGACTCCGATACCACGTAGTTTATATCATTGGTAATGGCAAAACTGTCGGCATCCAGCTCCACGGACGGCAGATACTTGGAGTGATGGTGATATCGCTCGATGTGCTCTATGGCACCAGTGTCACGCATATACCAGTTGAGCTGTCTGCCGTTGTCGGTCAGCAGCTTTACCAGGGCTGTCGCCCAGCTGCCTCCGCCGATGATGCCAAGTACCGGATCATCCTTCATCTCCACCGCATATTCCCCTCCCATCTTCTCGTATACCGTATTTTTCATGCCTTTCAATTTGCTAAACTCAATTCTGCAAATATACTAATTTTTCCGATACCGGCCTACCCTTTCCACGGCATGTACCACATTCATGAATATCACACATGATATGGACGGCATATAAAATAAAACTTGCTGAAATCATAACGGATGTCTACTTTTGTACGGATTTCAGCTTATGTTAGGAACTATCGTCAACACATCATGCATCATAGCCGGCAGCCTGATAGGAAGTCTTGCCCGGAAGGCAATAAAGCCGGAATACAGGGATGCCCTGTACAACGCAATGGGACTCGCAGCACTGCTGCTCGGGACAGGCGCATTCGTAACGAACATATCCAAAAGCCAGTACCCTGTACTGTTCATAGCCAGTCTCGCCATAGGCTCGCTCACCGGGACTGTACTGAAAATCTCTGACAGGTTCAACGGACTTGTCTCCAGATATTCCAGATCAAGGCTGGCGGAAGGCCTCTCGACAGGCATACTGCTTTACTGCATAGGAACCCTGTCTATGGTCGGTTCGGTAATGAGCGCACTGTACGGAGACAACACCTACCTTTTCACGAATGCCATGCTTGACCTCGTGACATCCACCGTACTGGCAAGCACCTACGGAATAGGGATGATTCTGGCAGCACCCGTCCTGTTTCTGTTCCAAGGGTCCATATACCTGGTAACCAGTCTTGCCGGAGACGTAATCTCAGACAGCCTGATGTGCGAGATATCGATAGTGGGCGGAGTGCTGATCGCCAGTTCCGGCCTCTCTATCCTCGGGATCAAAGACTGCAAGACTCTCAACATGCTGCCTGCCCTCCTCGTCCCGATACTGTTTTACCTGCTCAAGTCATTTATCCGGATATGAACCAGTACACAGGAGAGATCATATCCCTGATAGTCGCCGTCTCGTGGACCATTACGGCACTCTGTTTCGAATACGCCAGCAAGAAAGCCGGGGCCCTGTCTCTCAACATCATCAGACTTGCGATGGCAATGCTGATGTTAGGAGCGGCCCTCTTCGCCGTCACCGGCTCGCCCGTTCCTGTCAACGCCGGGGCCGAAGCATGGCTGTGGCTCGCACTGTCCGGACTTGTCGGATATGTATTCGGGGATTTCTGCCTGTTCAACTCCTACGTGGTCATAGGCTCCAGGTTAGGACAGCTGTTCATGACCCTCGCCCCTCCATCCGCGGCCATTGCCGGCTATTTCCTGTTGGGACAGAAAATGTCGGTGACTGCCATTGCGGGAATGCTGGTGTGCATCACCGGTATCGGCATAACCATCCTGGGCAGGACCGGTTCCGGAAATGAGGACGGGCATCACACCCACAGACTCGGCATATCCATTCCGCTGAAAGGAGTCCTGTTCGGGGCGGGTGCAGGTATCGGCCAGGGCATAGGGCTTGTGCTCAGCAAAATAGGCATGAACCATTACATTGAGGCAGCCCCTCCCCAGACCGCACTGGACAGCATAGTCATTCCCTTCGCATCCACCCAGGTCAGAGCCATAGCAGGCCTGGCCGGTTTCCTGACTATAATGTTCATACAGAAAGCCGGCCGGAACCTGCTCGGTTCCATTAAGGACGGGAAATTCATGGGAGCGGCGGCGGCCGGCACATTCTTCGGCCCATTCCTCGGAGTATCCCTGTCCCTGCTCGCAGTCAACTATACCGAAGCCGGAATCGCATCCACCATCATGGCATTGACTCCCATCCTGATCATTCTGCCCTCCAAGCTCATATACAAGGAGAAAATAACCGCCAGGCAGGTCATCGGGGCCATCGTGAGTGTCATAGGGGCCTCACTGTTCTTTATCTGAACTGCCTTCCGTCACATATCCCCCGCAAAATACCTGTCATACGCAGCCATATCGACCAGCCCGTGCCCTGAAAGGCAGAACAGAATCGTCTTGGGAGTGCCTTCTTCCCTCGCCCTGACAGCTTCCCTGACAGTTGCCGCTATTGCGTGGGCGGACTCCGGTGCAGGTACTATGCCTTCGGTACGTGCAAACAGGACACCGGCCCGGAACGACTCCTTCTGTTCGATATCCACAGCCTCTATCTTGCCGTCGCTGAGCAGGCGGCTGGCAATAGTGCCGGCTCCGTGATACCTTAGCCCTCCGGCATGGATGCCCGCAGGCGTGAAGGTATGCCCGAGCGAATACATAGGAAGCAGAGGGGTATAACCGGCCTCATCCCCGTAATCATACATGAACCTGCCTTTGGTCAGCTTGGGACAGGAAGACGGCTCTGCAGCCACGAACCTCATGTCCCGATGCCGGCCCGAAAGGCAATGCCTCATGAACGGATATGAAATGCCTCCGAAATTGGACCCTCCTCCGAAACACCCCACGACCACATCTGGCCATTCCCCCGCCATCTCCATCTGTTTTTCCGCTTCCAGACCGATTATCGTCTGATGCAGTGTGACATGATTGAGCACACTTCCCAAAGTGTATTTGCACCCCGGTACGGTTGTCGCCAGCTCGACTGCCTCGGATATCGCAGTTCCAAGACTGCCCTGATGATTGGGTGTCTGTGTGAGAATCCTCCTTCCGGCCTTGGTGGACATACTCGGAGAGGCCACCACCTGTGCACCCCACACCTGCATCAGCGAGCGGCGGTAGGGCTTCTGCTCATAGCTCAGCTTCACCATGTACACGGCCAGTTCCAGACCGAATACATTGGCCGCGTATGCCAGTGCAGTCCCCCACTGCCCCGCCCCGGTCTCCGTAGTGATGTTGGTAAGTCCTTCCTGCTTGCAGTAAAACGCCTGGGCCAGAGCGGAATTCAGTTTATGGGAACCAACCGGGCTCACACTCTCGTTCTTGAAATAGATATGCGCCGGTGTATCCAGTGCCTTCTCCAGAGCACTGGCCCTCACCAATGGCGTGGACCTGTAATACCGGTACTTCTCCCAAACCTCTTCAGGAATATCTATCCACCGGTCGGAGGTGTTCAGTTCCTGCCTGGAGGCCTCGATTGAAAATATACGGCTCAGTTCATCCAGCGTTACCGGCTGACGTGTAACGGGATTCAGGGCCGGCATCGGTTTATCCGGCATATCAGCCACAATGTTGTACCATCTGCGCGGAATATCGCGCTCTTCGAGAAAGAATCTTTTTCCGGGTTCCATGATGATTTGATTGTATTGGTTTTGGTAAAATAAAAAACTGCCCGCCGTTTGAGCAAACGACGGGCAGCCGGTAATTTCATATACGATGTCTTCTCTATGACAGACACATGAGTTCAGGCAGCACCCGACCGTTTACTTGGAAAGGAGCACGCCACCACCAGAAACATGTATTGAGAAGACTGTTCATATTCATATTCATTTTCGAATTGCGAATATAATAAAAAAATCTGCCCGTAGGATTCCGAATCTGCACAAAATGCTTACTACTGCTTGTCTCCGGAAAGCATGGCAGTATGTTTCAAGACTTTGGCATCGATATAGAAAACTATTTCCTCGGCAATGTTGGTAAGATGGTCGCCGGTACGCTCAAGTTTGCGGAAAATGCTGCCAAGCCCCATGGCCACCGGGAGCTCGTCAAGATGTTCCCTTGCATACTCCATCAGAATACCGTCGGATGCGGCCTTGAGACTGTCCAGCTCATCGTCCATATCGATGACCGAAGAAGCCTTGGCGGGATTCTCGTCCATCAGAGCACTCTGGAGCTCGTTCATCATCTCCAGCACTATATCGAACATCCTCTCGAGCCGGAGCCTCTCCACCAGAGAGCGGTCCAGCTTTTCCGTTCCGGTTTCTTTGACAAAACGGGCAATGCTGTAGGCATAATCCCCTATACGCTCAAGGTCGCTGTTTATCTTGAGCATTGCCAGAACAAAACGGAGATCCACCGCCACGGGGGTATAGAGAGCTATGAAGTCCTCCACCTGAGTGTCTATCTTTATATCCTGAGCGTCCACCAGACGCTCGCGCACCCATATCTGCTGTGCGATATTGCGGTCCATGGAGAGCACCGCCTGTCTGGCCTGGTCCATCTGGCTGTACACCATGGCCCACATGCGGTATACCTCGTTACGAAGCTGGGTAAGTTGCTGATCTACGAATTTTACCATATCTTGTACTGTTTTTGTCTGTTAACCGAAACGTCCTGTGATGTAATTCTGGGTTGCCTCCTTGTGAGGGTTCGTAAAGATAGTCTTTGTATCGTCATATTCAACCATCTCACCCATATAGAAGAAAGCTGTCCTGTCGCTTACCCTCGCCGCCTGCTGCATATTGTGCGTGACAATGACGATGGTCACCTGGCTGCGCAGCTCGCTGATAAGTTCCTCCACCTTGGCTGTCGATATCGGGTCGAGAGCCGACGCCGGCTCGTCCATAAGCAGCACCGAAGGGGATACGGCCATTGCGCGGGCAATGCAGAGTCGCTGCTGCTGGCCGCCCGACAGAGCGAAAGCCGACTCGTTCAGCTTGTCTTTCACCTCGTCCCAGAGAGCCGCCCCGCGCAGGGATTCCTCCACCCTCTCACGGATGTAAGTCCTGTCCTTTATGCCGTTGACCCGCAGCCCGTAGGCGACATTGTCGAAAATGCTTTTGGGAAACGGATTCGGCCTCTGGAACACCATCCCCACATTCTTGCGCAGCTCGTCCACATGCACGTCAGTCCCGTAGATGTCCTGCCCGTCGATGAGAATCTGCCCTTCAAGCCGTGCACCGGGGATAAGATCGTTCATCCTGTTGAACAGACGCAGGAATGTGGATTTGCCGCAGCCGGAGGGCCCGATGAATGCTACCACCTGATTCTGCGGAATTTCCATTGTGATGCCTTTGAGGGCATGGAAAGCTCCGTAATAGAAATTAACGTCTCTGGCTTCTATTTTCTCCATTATTTTATCTTTAACCGTTTTTCAAAATATTTTCTCAGGCCTCCTGCCAGCAGATTGATTATCAAAACAATGATAATCAATACCAAAGCAGTACCGTAGGCTATCGGCTGCTGTGCCTCTATATCCGTGCCGCTGGTCGAGATGACATACAGATGATATGGAAGCGCCATGCACTGATCGAAGATGGAGGCCGGCAGCTGAGGGAAGAAATATGCGGCACAGGTAAACAGGATAGGAGCCGTCTCTCCCGATACGCGGCCCAGGGAAAGAATCAGTCCGGTAATGATGCGCGGCATACCCATCGGAAGCACCACTTTCCAGATGGTCTGGAGCTTTGTCGCTCCGATGGCGAGGCTCCCTTCCCGGATACCGGCCGGAATGTCCTTCAGGGCCTCCTCCGTAGTGCGTATAACCAGCGGAAGGGAAAGAAGTCCGAGAGTCAGAGAGCCGGCCAGTATGCTGTCTCCGAATCCAAGGTACTTTACGAACAAAGCCATACCGAAGAGTCCGAACACTATCGACGGTACACCGCTGAGGTTGTTGGTCATCAGACGGATGAAACGTACCACCCAGCCTTTTGACGCGTATTCGTTCATATAGATACCGCTCATGATGCCTACCGGAAAGGCAACTACCGCACTTCCGAGCATCAGCAGCAGGGTTCCCACTATGGCGGGGAAAATGCCTCCGGCGGTCATTCCGTCTTCAGGAGCCTTGGTCAGGAAATCCCAGCTCAGGACTCCCGCACCCTTATAGATGATGAAGCCGAGAATGACGAAAAGCACAAGGACAATAAAACCGCTCAGAACACGGAAGACTGTGAATGCCGCAGCCTGAGAGCGGCGCTTGCGAATATGATAACCGGTGGGATATACTGGAGAATTCATAAGGTCTTACTGGTTTTTGGCCTTGTTGCGGTAGGAGATGTACTCCACGCAGAGGTTTATGAAAAATGTGATGAAGAACAGGATTACACCTAAAAGGAAAAGGGACTGGTAATGCGCTCCGCCGGCAGGTGCCTCCCCGAGTTCTGCGGCAATCGTTGCGGGAATGGTCCTCAAAGGCTCGAGAATAGAATGAGGGATGACAGCGGCGTTGCCGGTAACCATGAGCACAGCCATTGTTTCTCCGACCGCACGGCCGATACCGAGCACAACACCGGAGGCTATGCCGGACATCGACGAGGGTATCACCACTTTTGAAACGGTCTGCCACTTCGAGGCTCCTAAAGCCAGGGATGCCTCACGCAAAGCCCTCGGACAATTTCGCATGGCATCCTCCGCAACTGTAACTATCGTAGGAAGTGCCATGATTGCCAGCACGATACTTCCTGCAAGCCCGCTCTCTCCCACCGGCAGTCCGAATACCTGCTGCAACAGCGGCACGATGATGATAAGACCGAAAAAGCCATATACCACGGACGGGATGCCGTTGAGCAGCTCGATAACCGGCTTCAGGATATTTCTGACTCTTTCCGGTGCCACTTCGGCCATATAGACTGCAATGCTGATACCGAAAGGCAGGGCGAAGAGAATTGCAAAAAAACTGACCCACAGTGTACCGGCCAGCAAAGGCCACATACCGAACAGTGGAGCCGGAGTCGCGGTAGGAAACCACTCGCTGCCAGCAAACACTTCTGCAGGGGAGATCGAATTGTCCTCTATGAAACTGAGCTGCGCTCCCTCCTCCACCATACTTTCCGGAATAAACGCTATCATACCCGGAGTGGCGCTGATAAGAGAGTCTATCTTTCCGGCAGCATGCTCATACTGCGCTCCGAGCTCCTCTTCGGTAAAATACTCGTCCGCATCCTCAAGCCTGAAAGTGATTATCTCCATATCCGGGCCTCCAAGCTCGCTCCAGTTTGTGACATCCTCGTCAAAGACGGCCTTGATTCCGGCGGCACTCATCTCCCGCACAGGATTGTCCTTATGCAAGGCCAGGACATATCCCTCCTCTATTACCTTCTCGCGGAAAAGGCCGGCTCCTTCGGTAAAAAGGAATCCGATTATCAGCAGGATAACGAGACTGGTTATAAAACCGCTGGCGGTAAGCAGCCACCTGACGGCCTTTTCGAGAAAACGCTTCATCTCTGTACGGCCTCCCCGCCGTCATTTTCCATTCTGACAGGAACGAAGCCCTGCACAAGCACCGACTGCTGTCCGACCGGTGACAGGGCGTATGATATGAAGTCCGCCACAGCCTGCTCGTCAGCTGCATCATAATAATAATACAGCGGACGCACTATGGGATAAGAACCGTCGGCAGCAGTCTCCACTGAAGGTTCTGCATAATGTTCTCCTCCGTCGTAGGACACGGCCAGAGGTTTCACATACTGATTGAGGTAAGCCAGCCCTATGTATCCGATAGCGCCTTTGGTCTGCTTCACAGACTGGATAATGGCTCCGGTAGCAGGCATCGACAGGATGCTGCTCATATAATTCTTGTTGTCCAGTACGCTTTCCTTGAAAAACTCGTATGTTCCGGAAGATGTCTCGCGCGAATAAACCACAATCTTCATATCCTCTCCGCCCACTTCCTTCCAGTTGGTTATCTTGCCGCGGAAAATAGCTTCAAGCTGCTCACGCGTAAGTCTGGTCACAGGATTCGACGGATTCACCACTACTGCCAGTGCATCGTACGCCACTATAACCTCTTTGGCCTCCAGACCGGCCTCGGCAAATTTCATTTTCTCTCCGAACTTGATCCGTCTCGAAGCCATCGCAATATCGGTGGTGTTCTCCATCAGGGCCGCTATGCCTACACCTGATCCGCCACCGGTGACGATGACCTCTCCATCCGGATGTTCTTCAAGATATTCTTCAGCAAGTTCCTGTGTAAGAGGAAGAAGGGTGTCACTGCCCTTGACCCGCTGGGCCTGTGCGGACCCGGCTGCGAGCATTGCGACAAATACGGAAATAAGAATCTTTGTACGGTTCATCTCTGTATTCCGCCGGAATTTGTCCCGGCAGGGCGCAAAGATACGGTCCTGAGCCAAGTGTGCAAGAGCAGGAATCAGGTTTCACCTTCCCGTAACACGATTTTAACCGTTTTGTAACACCGGAATACTTTTTCTTATTGCTGGAAGTATCTGGATATCTGCAGGTAACCAATCCACTGATTCCAGATCCGCCAGGGACAGCCAGCGGGCTGACTCATGTTCCTTCAGCGTGAGATCTCCTGCCGCTACCGTACAGAGATAACAGTGCAGGACCAGATGGAATGCCGGATAGTCGTACTCTACCGTACATAAGGATTTCCCGATACGGATTTCCGTATCCAGCTCCTCGCGGATCTCCCTCTGCAAAGCCTCCTCCCGGCTCTCCCCTTCCTCAATCTTTCCTCCCGGAAACTCCCACTTGTCCTTGAAATCCCCATAACCGCGCTGGGTAGCGAAAATGCGGCCGCTGCTATGGATAACTGCGGCCACCACTTCTATTTTCTTCCGTTCCATTTACTCCTCCACCTGTTCCGCCCTGACGAGCATTTCATAGAGCTGGACCCCTGCTGCAAGAAAAGCCCCTACCCCGTAGACTTCGGTCATATCCCTGCTCACCTTCCTGGGATCCGCCCCGATAGGCTGGACATAGCCGAGCTTGCCGTCGGGACCGACAGCATCGGTCAGAGCATTCCACCCCTTGAGAATTACCGGCATCAGTGTCCGGGCATCGAGCAGGCCGGCATTCACTCCGTACGCCAGGCCATAAACGATAAAACCGGTAGCACTTGTCTCGGGTGACGGATAGGATGCCGGATCCAGCAGACTCGCATGCCAATATCCGTCAGGATTCTGGAGCTCCGCAAGCCTTAATGCCAGCCCGACGAAAAGTCCCTCGTAAAAGTCCCTGTAGGCATTCGAAGGCGGCAGAATCTGCAGAAGCTCAGCCAGACCGGCAAGGACCCAACCGTTGCCGCGTCCCCAGAACACCTTCTCCCCGTTGGCTTCCCTGTCGTCAAAATACCGCCAGTCACGGTAAAAAAGACGTTCCTCCGTATCGTAAAGGAAACTGTATGACGCCTTGTACTCACGGTCCATGAATTCGAGGAATTCCGGCCGTCCGGTCAGGACATACATCCTCGCGTACACCGGAGGTGCCATAAACAGGGCATCACACCAGGACCAGCGCTCCAGAGTGGCAGGATTACTGTAATCCAGTTCCAACGTGCTGCATGATGGATACTTCAGGACAAATTCCGTCCTTGCCAGGGTAGGCAACAGCATATTGCGCTCACGGTATTTTTCATACATCGCCAGCCAGGCCTGGGAGACCGCAATATCGTCAGCATGGTACATCATCTTCCCTGTCTGCCAGCTGTTTCTCCTTCCTATCCTCCTCATCCACTGATAATAGCTGTCGTCTCCGTCCTCGGCCTCAACCAGCCTGGCCCAATCCAGCATCCCGACATACAGAGCCGCCTGGGTCCATGCCAGGTCCCCGTGCTCTCCCTCATCGATGACATGGTTGGCTATCTCCCAGTCCGCCACACGTTTCAGGATGGATTTCACTTCACGGGAGTCTGCTGTCTGTGCTCCTGCCGCGACCGCGGCTGCGAACAGAAAGGCCGCTATAGCCATAATGTGTTTTTTCATAAAAGGTCCAATTAAATTTCGGAGCAAACTTAATGCATTCGTCCAACAACTCCAAATTCCACCGGCAGCACAGCCCATCCTCAATTCACTACCTCGCCATTGTAATAGGTATTGAACATATCCTTGGCGTAGCCGTTGTGAGTGACCTTAAACGATGACGGTACTGCTCCTCTGACGACATTCCCCCGCCAGTAAACGTTGAACGAATCCTTGGCATATCCGTCCTTGAGAATTTCAAAGCTCATGACATGAGCCTCATTGATCCGGCGGTCACCGTAGAAAACCTCGAAATCGGTCTTATGGTATCCCGACATTTCCACTTTTGTTCCTCCTTTTCCGCCTTTGATACTGATATGCAGACCATCATCGGACTGACCGCCGAAGTCGGGGACTGCATTGTATCCGGACATATCCCCACCCTCATCGGCAGCAAACTCGGATGAAACCCTGAAATAATCGGGATCAACATATTCCAGCACCACACCGTGCCGGTACACATGGTAGATATCCTTGGCGTAACCGAAGCCTAAATCCTCAAAAGTCAACAGGTCGGCGCCACGCACAAGCACATTGCCGTAATACACGCACCCCTCCCTGCCGTTTATCTCGTACTGATGGTAATCCTGCGCACGCAGTGTTGCCGAAAAGGCAGTAAGCAGCAGCGATACGGCTGCCAGTCTGACAATTCCATTCATGATGATTCAATTTATTAACCGGACTGCAAAGGTAATCATATTTTAAATACCGGTTTTTCTTATTTCCCACATCGGAGAATATTTTATGGCCAGCCGCTATGTACCAGGAGATTGGCATTTATAAAAAGACTCCGGTTTTTATAAACCCTTGACAAAGCCACATTTATACGAAACTTGCTTTTTTATTCCACCTCATGCCCTTACCTTTGCCCCCTGAACCGTCCCCCCGGCACGCGATACTTTTAATCCACTAAAAATATCTGCACAATGAAAAAATCCATTTCACACTTCGCCGCAGGGACAGTATGTTTCCTGACGATGACATCGGGACTGCAATCATGCAGACCTGAAGAATGCACCCTCTGCATGGAGGAACCGCAACCTTCCACTCTTACACTCAATCTTCTGCCAGGCGGACTGAAAAGCACTTCGGTCCAGAGCCAGGAACAGGACAATACTGTCAACACCCTGGACGTATTCGTCTTCGGCGACGGACTGCCTGACTCCCCGGAGCGCAACCGGCTGGATGCCTACAGCAGGTTCACAGGAGCTGGGCTGGAGGATCTTACTTTGTCCACTACCACCGGACAAAAGACTATATGCGTAATCGCCAACTCGCACACAGACTCCTACAGCGGTATCACAGACCTGGCCTCATTCCGTACCCTGATCACAGACCTCAGGGATGAAAGGCTCGGCGACTTTACCATGTATGGAGAGACAAAGCAGAATCTCGGAATCAATGCCACCGTAAATATCAGCCTGTCGAGATTCGTAGCCAGAGTCGACATCGCATATATCAAGACCCGGTTCGAGGGGACTCCCTACGAGGGCATGACACTGGGCAACTGCAGGCTGTTTCTGGCCAACGCGAGCGGGGACATGCTGGTATCCGGCGGTATCCCTCCGGAAAATCCGCTCGTTCTGAACAGAAACGGGTTGGTTGAAGAAGATGCCGGAAGTACGGCCGAAACAGGTCTGATCATGGATGTGATTCCCGGGGAAATAGGAAATTCCGGCTACAGTACCCCGCATTTCCTCTACTGTTACTCCAACGAGACAGAAGACATTGCCACAAGCACCAGGCTCGTCCTGCAGGCGGATCTGGACGGGGTGACCTACTACTATCCCATCCCTGTCAACCAGCCGGGCTATGGAGACCCGGAAACTTACGGACACACCGGAATCAGACGCAACACCGCCTACTCATACGGGATAACCATAACCAGGCCAGGCTCCCCGGACCCCATGACCCCGCTCGAGCCGGGAGATATGGAACTTTCGGTAGAAGTCGCAGACTGGACATTCATCCCCGTCTTCGAAAAGCGGTTCTAATCCACAATATATACCTGTCATGAAATACTCAGTGATTTTTACCGCTCTGGTACTGGCCCTGTGCGGACTCCAGTCCTGCATATGGGAAGACCGCAAGGCCTGTCCCGCATGTCTGACTCTGGATTTTTCCAGCGTACCGGAAAACGTGGAGCGAATATACCTTGTAGTGAAGCATCGGGACGGATGGACACACATGGACACCCTGCTCCGGCAAGACTTCGGGACACCTTATGAGGCAGCCGTAAAGAAAGGGGGCATATCAGTCGCCGCATTCGGAAATATAGACCGGATGCAGTACGACAACGGATACACAGTCCCGCCCGGAGAGCAGGCCGACAGCATATACACCTGTTTCCTGCACGAAGAATACACCTCCGATCTGGAGTATGATACGGTCACAATGCACAAAAACTTTATAGGGCTGCACATAAGGGTCCTTAAAGAAGCATTGCCGGGCGACAGCATCCGCCTGAGCATAACCTCTCCCTCCATAGGCTACAGCATCGGCGGAGAGATTGCCGAAGGAAAATTCGCACACACTCCCGAACGGATTCCCGAGACTCCGGAAAACTCCGGATACTTCCAATACATCTCCAGGATTACCAGACAGAAAGACAGCTCCCTGAGTTTGGAGATCTCGGCTGTTGAAGGGGACTACACCGGCACAATAACAGAAATAGGCCTGTCCCGCCATCTCGAAGAGGCAGGAATAGACATGAACGCAGAAGAACTCGGAGATCTCTATATGACAGTGGATTTCTCCAGGTCAACAATCTCTGTCAGCCCTGAAGACTGGGGCAATATCAACAATACAATGGAAATCGAAATTTAATAACCGTTATGAAAAGATGGATCATACTGCTATCCGGCGTTTTATCATGTATTATCGCCGTTTCGTGCGCAAGGGAGGAAAACGCGGTGCCGGAGGAGACTCCTGTAAGACTAAGACTCCTCCTGGAAGAGAGGGCCGTAAACAAGGCGGCTCCGGAAGTCAATGAGACAGCGGTCACCGACCTGAATGTTTTTCTTTACAACAAGGAGGACAGACTGGCATACTTCTGCTACACGGAAAATCCCGGCGGGGAGGTTGTGCTGGAAATTGTCCCCGGCCAGAAATATTCTGTCTACGCTATTGCCAACTGCGGCGATCTGACGGGAAGCACGGATATTTCCACACGGCACGGAGTGGAATCGCTTGCTTGGGAGATCGGAGCGGCAATGGAGACAGTCAATGCCTCCGGGGCAGTGCCGATGTCCGGATTTATTGAAGAGACTCTGATAGAAAAAGGAGGCACTCTTTCCTTGAGGCTTACCAGGCTGCTGGCCAAATTCAGGATAATCATGGACATTTCGGCCCTGGATCCGGAAGTAAGCATTTTCGAAGTGGAGCGCATCCGGCTCATGAACATGAACAGAAAGGTGGGCTATTTCAAGGAAAG
>DVIL01000008.1 GCA_018711305.1 Candidatus Coprenecus stercorigallinarum | reverse complement strand
AGGCAGTTGGTGGTGCAGGAAGCGTTGGAGATGATGTCCTGTCCCTTATATGATTTCTGGTTGACACCGTAAACGAACATAGGGGTATCGTCCTTTGAAGGAGCTGACATGATGACCTTCTTTGCACCGGCCTGGATATGCTTGCGGGCCTTCTCGTCTGTCAGGAAGAGACCTGTGGACTCCACTACGATCTCGGCGCCCACCTCGTTCCACTTCAGGTTGGCGGGATCCATCTCGGCGGTCAGACGGATCTTCTGACCGTTTACTATAAGGTTGCCGTTCTCTACGGACACCTCGTGGTCGAAGCGGCCGTGAACGGAGTCATACTTCAGCATGTACGCCAGATACTCGGGATCCAGCAGGTCGTTGATACCTACGACCTCAATGTCATCGGAAAATTTGTCGATTGCAGCGCGGAATACCATGCGGCCGATACGGCCGAAACCATTGATACCAATTTTAACTTTTGTCATTGCATTAATTTTTAAAGTCAGCGGCAAAGATAGGCATTTTGATGGAATTAATCTATATTTGCGCACAAATTTGCATTAAAAAAATATGACATCCGACATCAGAGAAATCCTCATAACCAACGATGACGGCATTGGAGCCGATGGAATTCACGTACTGGCCTCAGTCATGCGCCGCTACGGCAACGTCACAGTAGTGGCCCCGCTCCACCCCCAGTCCGGCAAATCAGCAGCCCTCTCCCTTGACACCAGGCTCTATCTCAACCTCGTGAAGGAAGAGCCCGGCTACAGGGAATACACATTCAACGGCACGCCGGTGGACTGCATCAAGATAGGCATCAACGAATGCTGGCCCGAAGGGAAACGGCCGGATCTGGTTGTCTCCGGCATCAACCACGGCGCCAACTGCTCGGTAGCCGCACTTTACTCCGGCACCCTCGGAGCCTGCATAGAAGGCACCCTCTACGGCATTCCCTCCATAGGATTCTCCATATGCACCCACGCCGAGCACCCTGACTTCAGTCCGATAACCGAATATGCGGACACCATCATGGAACGTTTCTTCGCCTGCCCCCCGCAGGAAGGCGTGTATCTCAACATCAATTTCCCGCCCATCCCCGCTTCGCAGATACGCGGCATACGTATGGCCCGCAGAGGCAAGGGCATGTGGGTAAAGGAATTCGACACTTATAAGGAAGAGGACGGCAGCACCTACTATCTCATGGCAGGCCATTTCGAGAATCACGAGAAGGACAGCAGCCTGGGCGACCACATGAAAGTCAAGGAAGGCTATATCTCGGTAGTACCGCACCGCATAGACACCACCGACTACGGTGAGATGGAGCGGATGCGTGATCTTTGGGAGAAATAACCGTTTCCTGTCATGAAGTACTACATCATAGCGGGCGAGGCGTCCGGGGACCTGCACGGGGCCAACCTCATGCGCGGCCTGCTGGCCCACGACCCCTCATGCGACATACGCTTCTGGGGCGGAGGGAAAATGGCCGCTGTCGGAGGCACCATAGTCCGGGACTACCGGGACAATGCCGTGATGGGCATTATAGAAGTCATCGGCCGGCTCGGCAGTATCCTGAGCAACCTGCGTTTCTGCAAGAAAGACATTCTCGAATGGAAGCCCGATGCCGTAATCCTCATAGACTATCCCGGCTTCAACCTCAAGATCGCCCGTTTCGCCCACGAACACGGCTTCAAGGTATTCTACTACATTCCCCCTAAAGTCTGGGCCCGCGGAGAGGGCCGTATCAGACTGCTGAAAAAATACGTGGACCGTACTTTCATCATCTTCCCGTTCGAAGTGCAGTGGTTCAAGTCCCGGGGCCTCGACGTCATATACAACGGGAATCCGCTGGTAGACAATATCGCCTCCACGCCATCGGTACACCTCACGCGGGAAGAATTCCTCCGCTCCCACTCCCTGACCGACGACGGCCGGGAGATAATAGCCATGCTCGCCGGCAGCCGGAAAATGGAAGTCGGCTACCTCCTGCCCCGTCTGGTGAAAACGGCGGCAATCCTGAAAGCAAAGACCGGGGGCCGCTTCCGTTGCCTGCTTGCCGCGGCACCATCCATCGACCGGTCATACTACGAAAAATACCTCGACGGCAATTCCGACATCGAAATAATCTACGGCGACACCTACGGAGTCCTGAGCCATTCGGCAGCCGCAGCCATATCCTCCGGCACAGCCAGTCTCGAAGCAGCCATCATAGGCACTCCCCAGGTGGTCTGCTACGGCATGAACCCCATAACCTACGCCATCGCCCGGGCTGTAGTCAGGCTGGACACCATCTCTCTGGCCAACATGATCCTCGGCCGGCACATCTTCCGCGAGCTGCTGCAGGGCGACTGCACTCCCGAGCATATTGCGGACGAACTGCTGCACATGACCGGTGACTCCGGTTACCGCAGCCGGATGCTGTCCGACTACAAGGACATGATGGCGCTGCTCGGAGAAAAAGATCCGGCAATGAGAACAGCCGCCGACATCGAACGTATCATTCAGGAAAAATAACGGTACAATGGACTTTTTCAAATACCAGGGGGCAGGCAACGACTTCGTCCTGATCCGCTCCCTCGACTGCAGGGCGGAACTCTCGGAGCAGGAGATCATCCGCCTGTGTGACCGGCGCTACGGCATAGGGGCCGACGGACTCATCATCCTCGAAAGCAGCCCCGTCCACGACTTCTCCATGCGCTTCTACAACAATGACGGCTCCACCGGCATGTTTTGCGGCAACGGCGGCCGCTGCATCATCGACCTCGCCTGGCGCTCAGGACTTCCGGCATCGGGGGCGGACGGCAGCTGGACATTCTCGGCCCCGGACGGACTGCACTCCGGAAAAGTTCTCTCCCATGAGGGCAGACGAAGCCAGATACTGCTGGGCATGAACGACATCACCTCCGTGGAGGCAATGCGCCTTCCGGCAGAACCCGGTCAGGAGGCGACAGCATGGAAAATGAACACCGGCACGGAGCATCTGGTCATCTTCAAGGACAATATCGAGGACATGGACGTGCAGAGCGAAGGCCGCAGATGGAGATACGCCCCTCAGTTCGCGCCCAAGGGGGTGAATGTCAATTTCGTCCAGTCCACCGGAGCGGGAAGCGGTCTCCTGCGTGTCCGCACCTACGAGCGCGGAGTCGAATACGAGACCCTCTCCTGCGGCACCGGAATCATCGCCGCAGCCGTCGCTGCCTGGCTCCGCGGAGACCACAGCGGGAAATACACGCTCCGGTCAACTCACGACACCTTCTCGGTATCCCTGAGCCGCCGGAGCGGAATATTCACCGACATACTCATCGAGGGACCGGCCGAGCAGGTCTTCCAGGTGATTGTGTGACTCACTGCCGCCGAGTGCTGCTGACGGGAAATGCAGCACATTTTACAACACATTCACAATCACATATTTAGAAAATAGGGTGCATTTTTCAGGCCCTTGCGGGACCGCGAAAATTGCACCTTGATTTATAACACACTTAGAATCAAGCGTCTGCAAAAAGTCCTGCATTTCTCAGAGCCTAATAAGTACGCAATGAAAATCCGGCAGTCGAAAAGACCAGGCCCTCCCACCGCTGTGCGGCGGGCCCCTCCCTCTTGTGCCGAGGGCGGCAAGTCTTTTCTCGTTGCCGGATTTTCATGAGCACACCGTAAAGGGGATGTGACTGAACAACGGGCTGATGAAGGAGTACCACGGTTGCGAGTGCCGGAAGGTGACGATGAAACGTCGCTTTCGTCGGCACCTTCTGCGGGGAGATGAGGTGACAAGGCCGTCAGAGGTGCCTGAGGACGGGAGACCACAGCTGCGAGTGCAGGAAGGTGACGATGAAATGTCGCTTTCGTCGGCACCTTCTGCGG
>DVIL01000055.1 GCA_018711305.1 Candidatus Coprenecus stercorigallinarum | reverse complement strand
GTGGACCCCGGAGTACAAGCAGCGCGTGCTGTTCAATGCTTCCAAAGCCTATGTGAGCCAGCTGGACAAGAGCCGTCCTTACGAGCTCCTTCAGCCTGTATATTCCCTCAATCTGGTCAACGATACGTTCTCGGAGAGCCCGGACTACTATCATGACTACCGCATTGTAGAGGTGGCCGAGACGAAGGAGGTGATCGAGGGCCTTCGCTTCATCTTCATCGAGCTTCCTAAGTTCACCCCGAGGAGCTACAGCGACCGTAGGATGCAGGTGCTGTGGCTGCGCTACCTGACGGAGATAGACGGGAAGACCCGTGAGGTGCCGGAGGAGCTTTTGTCAGTTCCGGAGATCAATAAGGCAGTGGAGGAGGTGGAGGAGTCGGCCTTCACGGAGCAGGAGCTGCTGACCTACGAGCATTTCTGGGACATGATAGGTGCGTCGCGCCTCCTGATGGTGGGAGCGGAGCGCCGTGGCCTGGAGAAAGGTATGGCTAAAGGTATGGAGAGGGGTATGGAAAGAGGTATGAAGCAAGGGCTGGCTAAAGGCTTGGAACAGGGTATGAAACAAGGGCTGGAGAAAGGCATGAAACAAGGACTGGAGAAAGGCATGAAACAAGGACTGGAACAAGGACTGGAACAAGGACAGCAGGAGGAACGCATAAGGAATGCCAGGGGAATGAAAGCCAAGGGGATTCCGGTGGAGGTCATATCTGAGATTACAGGTCTTACGACAGAAGAGGTCGGGAAGCTGTAGGGTGTGGATGTTTCCCGAGACGTGAGCTGATTCCGTGAAATTGTTACTTATTGCCGGGAAATATCTACTCCTGTGTGGTTGCCGGCGGGTAATTTTGCATTGTGTTTTTTAAATACAATGCAATATGAGAAGAATTTTCCTTATACAGATGATGCTGTCGGCCGCTCTCGTCAGCACGGCATCATGTACTGCCGTCGGCTCCGGGACGGACGGTCAGGAGCAGTCTGAGTCCGGCAGCTGTATTGTACTCTACTGCTCCCGTACCGGCAACACAGAGCGTATGGCGCAGACTATAAGTACAGTTTTGGGCTGCGATATGATAGAAATCGTGCCGGAGACACCGTATGAGGACGACTACAATGCCATGCTTGACAGAGCCGGTGCTGAGCTTGCGGCGATTGAGCAAGGCGATTATCCGGCGGTCGCCACATCCGTTGAAAATTTTGACACTTACGACATTGTGTTCGTAGGCTACCCTATATGGTACGGACACATGGCCACTCCTATGCAGGCATTCCTGCATGAGCATGCCGATCTGCTGGACGGCAAGCGTATAGCCCTTTTTGCCAGTAGCGGTAGCAGCGGCATAGGTACCTCCGAAAGGGATGCCGCATCGCTTGTTCCTGATGCCGTTTTTACAGAATCACTGCTGCTCACATCAAGCTCGCTGAACAGCATGGAATCACTCGTCCCCGTCTGGTTGGATGAGATGCAAATTTCGGATAATCAAACAAATGCAGATATGGAAAACAACAAGATCAGACTGACGGTCGAAGGAGGCCGGACATTTACCGCAACATTGGTTGACAACACTTCCGCACAGGCATTGGTGGAACAGCTTGCCAAAGGCGACATCACCGTGGATATGGAGGACTATGCTGATATGGAAAAGGTCGGTACGCTCGGTATAAGTCTGCCGCGCAATGACCGGCCGACTACCACGGGCCCCGGTGACCTAATTCTCTACCAGGGGCACAACTTCGTCATCTATTACGACACCAACTCGTGGAACTTTACCCGCTTGGGAAAGATAGACAATGTCTCGCAGACAGAGCTGAAGGCTGCATTGGGCGAAGGCGATGTGAGAGTGACGCTCTCGCTGGAGCATTGATTTCAGTGGACTGCTCAGCGGGAATGGAGGCGTTGGCGGTATTCCGACGGAGTGATACCCTCTGATTTTTTGAACATACGGCTGAAATGCCGGGTGTATTCGAAGCCGAGCCGGTCCGAAACTTGTGAGACGGACTCACCGGAAGCAAGCCCGTTCTTGGCAAGCTGGATGACGAACCGGCGGATATGGTTGCCTGCCGTATCCCCGGTTGTCTTTTTTATCACGTCCCCGAAATAGTTGGCCGACATGCATAGCTTGTCCGCGCAGTACTGCACGGTAGGCAGGCCGTGGGAGAGCAGGAGCCCATCCTCGAAGTAGCTGCGGAGCAGGCTGTCGAAACGGACCATGATGTCGTGCTCCTCATCGGTCATGTGCAGGGCCTCGTTCACCCGGTAGTCGAAAAACGAGTAGCCCCTGATGTGCCGTTCGAGCGGAAAGCCGTGGAGCAGGTCGGGGTGGAACAGGAGCGCCCAGCCGGTAATGGACATCCGCTCTCCGTTGTCCTCCTTGCTGCCATGCAGACGCTTCCGCAACTGAAGGCCCATGCGGGAGCAGGAGTCTTCCCGTCAGACAGATGAGAGGGCAGCGTACATCCTCATATCCCGTACAGTCCCGTTCTTCACGGCATTGCAGCGCAGTATGCCTTCCAATGAGAATCCGCAGTTCTCGAGTATGCGGCAGGATGCGGCATTGTCATCAAACGGCATTGCGAACAGACGGATAATGTCGGTGTGGGAAAAGATGTATCTGCGCAGCTGCCGCAAGGCGGACGTACCAATACCAAGCCCCCAGAACTCCTCAGCGATGTAGTAGCCGGCTTCTGCAGTTCTGCTGTGGATGTCCTGCTGCCGGGTTGCGGAGATGCTTCCAACCGCCCTGCCGTTGTAGTCTATTACGAATGAATATATCTGTCCCTGACCTGATTTTGCCAGAAAGGACATGTATTCCAATGCGTCCGAGGGAGTGTAGGGGAAAGGTATCCCGTCGCGCAGGTTGTCCAGCACATTCCTGTTGTTCATCGCGTATGCAATGTCCTCGGCATCCTCGGTTCTCCACGGCCGGATTACGCAGGGCATTATTTCGCAGGCATCCTTTTCCTGAGGTGTACGGCACTCCATGTGGCTGAATATATCACGGACTACATCTGACTTGGCATCCGCATAGTCCTGGAGATACTGCCATTCTCTTTGGACAAGAGCCTTTTTGGTGTTGCCGTACAACATTCTGTCTCCTTCATTTGTCCGCAGCCAGTCCCTGAAGTCGAGCATTCTTTTAGCTTCACTGCATCCGTATGAGAAAACATGGAGATTGACTTCCGGATTATGTTTTTTCAGCATCCTGTGCCGGAACCATTCAGGCTCCCTTATCCTCATAGTGTATCCCACCCGTTCCAGTTGCGGGACATAGGCATTTTCATCTGATGAGTCTCTGACAATCAGGAGTATGTCAATGACGGGCTTGGCGCAGAGACCTGGAACGGAAGTAGATCCGACATGTTCCGTCACGATGCCGTTCCGGCCCAAAGCCCTGCCTATTTTCTCCTTTTCCTCCTCGAAGATACCTTTCCATGCGGCATCGTATTCTTCCAGAACGACTTTACCAGACAGTGCGGACACCGGTCCCACAGTCACCTCTTTAAGGTATTTTTCAGATGTCATTGCCAGATATGGATTTAGGATAGGTTTTACGTCGGGAACAATCATTGATTTCCCTTTGCAGACTGTCCAGAAATCGTGAAGCGTGTGCTCCGTCCATCTGAGTGTGATGAAACTGAAAAGAGACTGTCAGCGTACGCTTCCACAAATGCCGCCTGTATTTGCCCCAGATCATAAAAGGGTTATTGAACACGCCGCTGTACATGCCTACCGCCCCGTCTATCTCGTATTGTGCAAGTGCAGAAGTGCCTATCACCATGCTTTCCGTCAGGTCATGATTCCGGCAGCTTTCGGCAACTTGCCTGGTCAGCCGTAAATAGTCCTCTCCGAATCGTTCCAGATCATCGGAAAACGGTATGTCGCAGGAACTTACCTCACCGCTGCGGTTGGCTACAATGGTGTTTACGGCTATGCTGTCATACTGCATCAGCCTGCGGCCCACCGGCAGCATGTAGAACTCCCTGATGCCGCTGGCAGCCTTGCCTATACACCAGCACATCAGCATGTTGAACTTCATGCCGCTGCGTCTGCTCAGCCTGGTGATCCGGGTGACATCGAGTGTCTTGAAGAACGTGACCATGGGCATCGGCGCATCCATCCACATTTCAAACGCATATGCCCTGGTCGTCTCTTTCGGGTCTATTTCTCTCATGTGTAGTTTTTATAATTAGTGCAATCCGCGTACAAAAATAAACTCTGCAGCATGATCCGGCAAATTAATCGTGTATGAGAATATGGGATTACATTTACTTGAGGATCATACGTGCAGAAACATCGTCAGGACTGATATCATGGTATAATTGCCCCCATTGAGAATTGCGTGCCGTTTTACAAGTGATTATAAACCAGAATATTACAAATTGGCCTGGCTATAGTTTAAATTTCCGTTGTAAAAAGGACATTTTCCCCAATCATAGACAATTCCATCATAGCCTTGTTGACGTCCTTTTTGAACTTCAGGTTGGTCTCAATGACTTTGAACCAGTTGAGGTAGTTC
>DVIL01000054.1 GCA_018711305.1 Candidatus Coprenecus stercorigallinarum | reverse complement strand
GACAGGTACAAGTATGTTCAGGCTGTCATCGGTCCTGTGATAGGTGAGCCGCAGCTGGAGGGTATCCTGGACGGGACCCTGATCGTTGATCCACAGCACCAGACTGTCGCGGTAGTAGTTGTATTCCTTTATTATCCTGTCATCAGGTATGCCGTCGATGATGAGAGAGTCGATAACGGGGTATGGCGCCGCGAATTTCAGATACATCTGGCGGCGGGAAACCCTTTCGCGGGCTCTCAGAATCTGTCTCTGCGACACTTCCTTGAACATGGACATAGACAGTTGTGCAGGACGGGCGAGGCAGGCTGCCGTATCGGTCATAAGGGTAAGCGCCAGCTCGGGAAGACTGTCTCTCATTACTGCGGAGGGAAGCACGAGTGTGTCGAGGAAAGCTACCCGCTCCTGATCCGGATCATAGAGATTGTTGTTGTTCAGGTCCTCGATTGCAAATACCCTGTAGACTGTATCCGCAGGAAGGTTCCTCACTGTGAAATATCCCCACAGGTCGCTCTTGGCCGCAGCCCTCGGTCTCACTTTGAAGATTGCGGAATCGGAGGGATCGGTGTGGAAAAGGACTGTCATATTGGGCATGGGCAGCATTGTGGAAGCCTCTACAATATTGCCTGAGACGAAAAGCGAGTCTACATGGTCCCCTGTGGAGAAACTGTGGGTATAGGGAGGGAAGGGATTGCCCTCGTTGTTGTCTTTGATGGCTTCTCCCAATGAAAGGCTGTAGCTCTGGTTGGAGTCCAGAGGCTCGGTGAAGGTGACAACCACTTTTTTCCCTTTGATCTTGGCTGTCGGAGGCTTGGACTGGGGTGGGGAGAGGTAGATGTATGAATTGGGATTGTTGAGTACCACGTATTCGTCGAATTCGAAGGACACGCTACTGTGTCTGACATCGGTGGGGTGGCCAGTCGAGTTGTATGCGGGAATGATTTCCACCAGTACCGGGGGGATTGTGTCCTTAGGTCCTCCTTCAGGTGGTGTAGAGGTGTTCGCACAGGATTTTGAAAATATCAGGGATGAAAAGATCCCTACGACTATCACTGTATTGAGCAGATTCTTCCCTTTCATCTCTTCACTATTTGTCCTCTTTGATGTCTATGCGGGTGACGCTTTCAACGCCTTTTATTTTCCGGATATGGTCCATGAGTGTATTCAGGTCTTCGGTACTCCGGACGTAACAGTCGATGTAGCCTTCGAAGATGCTGTCATGGGTGGCAATATAGACTTTGCGTATGTTGATGTTCAGAACAAGTGTGGTAACCTTTGTCAGTTCATTGAGAATACCCATCCTGTCTGTTCCGAAAATCTTGATTCTGGCCAGGAAGGATGCTACCGTGTTCTTGCTCCACTTGGCATTGACGATCCTGTCGCCGTGGATTGAGGCCAGGTTGACTGCCTCAGGGCAGGTCTTCTTGTGCACCACTACCTCGCCGTTGTCATTGATGAAGCCTACAATCGTATCTCCGGGGATAGGGTAGCAGCAGTCGGCGATACGGTAGGTGATGGGACTGTCCGGATCCTTTCCCTGCGCTTCCTTGCCGGCAAGGATAAGGTCACGGTTCTTGTCCAGCTTGTTCTTGATCAGGCGGTCCCGTATTTCAGCGTTGGTCATCTCGTCATCTGCGCCATCCTCCTCTCCGATATCCATACCCTCGTCCCCGTCATTTTTCTTTCCGCTGCGGAAAAGGCGGAGCGTCCAGTATATCACATTCTTGTTTTCCGTATTCTTCCGCAGGATCTTTTCCAGGTCCTTCAGGGAGATTATACCGGTGGAAATCTTGTTGTACAGCTCTTCCTTGGTGTTAAGGCCGTATTCGCGCAGCAGTTTCTTGAGCACATTGCCCTGCAGCTTTACTCCGTAGCCTGCCAGCTCCTTTTCAAGCATCTCCCGTCCGCTCTTGATACTGTCGTCAATATCGTCCTTGAGAGCCTCGTAAACGTAGTTCCGGGCCTTTCCGGTACGCAGGAAATCCAGCCATTCAGGCTGCGGTTTCTGGGATTCGGCGGTGATGATCTCCACCTGATCTCCGTTCCGGAGGATTTTGGACAGGGGGGAGAGTTTGAAATTGATCTTGGCGGCAATGGCCTTGTTGCCTATCTTGGAGTGGATGCTGTATGCGAAATCGAGGGCTGTGGATCCGTTAGGAAGGGATTTCGACTCGCCTTTGGGAGTGAAAACGTAGATTTCCTGGTCCAGAAGGGAATCATGGAACTTGTCGAGGAATTCCAGGGCGTTGACATCCGGATTCTCCAGCACGTCACGTACCATGTCCAGCCAACGGTCCATTTCCTTTTCAGAATTGGTTTCCTCGCCCTTCTGCTTGTAGCTCCAGTGGGCAGCGATGCCTTTTTCGGCTATCTCGTTCATGCGTTCGCTGCGTATCTGGACCTCTACCCAGCCTCCGCCGTTGCTCATGACGGTACAGTGCAGGGCCTCATAGCCGTTGCTCTTGGGGCGCGTTACCCAGTCCCGGATGCGGTCGGTCTTGGAAGCGTATATGCCCGACACGAGGGAATAGATGTACCAGCACTGGGTCCTCTCGTCTTCGTCCGGTTTGGGCGTGAATATGATACGGATTCCGTAGATGTCGTAGATGTCCTCGAATTCCACGTGCTTCTGCTGCATCTTGTGCCAGACAGAGTAGGGGGTCTTCGTCCTCTTGGTTATCTCAAACTGGTAACCGGCGTTTTCAAGGGCGTCGGCCACAGGCTTTATGAACTTGTCCATGGCCTCTCCCTTCTCCTTTATGACACCGTCGATCTTTGCCACGATATCACTGTACATCTTGGGGTCGCGGGTGCGGAGCCAGATATTCTCCATCTCGGACTTGATATTGTACAGTCCCAGACGGTGTGCAAGGGGTACAAAGAGGTACATGGTCTCGCTGAGGATCTTGTCCTTCTTGTAGTCCGGCATCGAGTCGATAGTCCGGATATTGTGAAGCCTGTCTGCCAGTTTGATCAGGACAACTCGGACATCATCGTTGAGTGTCAGGATGATACGTTTGAAGTTCTCGGCCTGCAGATTGCCTCCTCCATCGGTGTCCATGGCCGCCTTGATTTTGGTCAGGCCGTCCACAAGGGATGCAATTTTCTCGCCGAAGAGCCTCTTGATGTCGTCTACGGTGTATTCCGTGTCCTCCACCACATCATGCAGAAGGGCGGCTACGATCGACTTGTACCCCAGGCCTATCTCATTGACAACGATTTTGGCCACGGATATCGGATGGAGAATATACGGCTCTCCGGACCGGCGCCGGACACCCTTGTGCGCTTCGTTTGCAAATTCGAATGCCTTGAGGACACCGTCGTATTCCTCCTGCGAGGCACACCGCTTGAGAGCTGCCAGGCGGAGTTCCTCGAATTCCTTGTCAATCAGGTCGTAGTCGCTTTTTGTAAAATCCATTCTGCAAATTTAATCAAAAAACTAATAGAGAATATCCCGTATGCCCTGTTCGCGGATTTTTTTCAGTCTTTCCTTCAGATTCTCCTTCTCGTCTCCATCAGGCATTTTGGCCAGTTCCCTGTCCATAAGTCTGTATCCTTCTTCTTTTGTAAGGTCTGAGGAGTAGTCTTCCAGATATTCCGCAAGTGTAAGCATGGCGTTGCGGGTACAGAACCGCTTGATGAACCCGGGAATGGCAAATTCCATAAAATGCTCTCCTGTGCGTCCAACACGATAGCATGCCGTACAGAAACTGGGGATATAGTCGCGGGTCAGCAGCCAGCGGATTACCTCGTCCAGACTGCGTGTGTCACCTACCTGGAACTGCTCTTCGTCGATGGACTGCTCGTCACCCTTTCTCTCCTTGTTGTAGCCTCCGATCTCGAGTTTGGTACCTGCATCGATCTGTGATACGCCGAATTCCATGACCTCGTCGCGGATGGCCTTGGATTCGCGGGCTGTCATGATCAGGCCTGTATAGGGCACTGCGAGCCTGAGGATTGCCACAAGTTTCTTGAAATCCTGATCCGACACTCTGTAGGGGAGGTCGAGTTCCAGCCCGTTGGCCGGCTGTATCCTCGGGAAACTGATGGTATGGGGACCGACTCCGTAAGTGTTCTGAAGATGGATGGCGTGGGAAACCAGTCCAAGCACCTCGAAGCGCCAGTCGTACAGTCCGAACAGGGCTCCTATGCCCATGTCGTCGATACCACCCTCGAATGCGCGGTCCATGGCGTTGAGCCTCCACAGGTAGTTGCTCTTCTGGGTATTGTAAGGATGGTACTTGGCATAGGTCTCCTTGTGATATGTCTCCTGGAAGACCTGGAATGTGCCGATACCGGCGGACTTGACCACCTTGTAGCCTTCGATGTCAAGAGGGGCCGCATTGATGTTCACCCTGCGGATCTCTCCTTTGCCGGACTTGGTGGCGTATGTCATTTTTACAGTATGGGCAATGAATTCCGGAGTGTACTTGGGGTGTTCTCCGTAGACAAGGATGAGTCTCTTGTGTCCCTCATCCTCC
>DVIL01000053.1 GCA_018711305.1 Candidatus Coprenecus stercorigallinarum | reverse complement strand
TATCCGGCAATTGAAAATCAACTTGAAGATATTATGAAAATGAAAAAAGGACTGATTGTGCTCATCGTCGTAGTGGCGGTGGTGCTGATTCTGTTTTTCTGGATCAAAGGAATGTACAACACTATGGTGCGTATGGATGAGGCTGTCTCTCAGGCATGGGCCCAGGTGGAGAATGTCTACCAGCGCAGAGCTGACCTCGTACCGAATCTTGTCTCTACAGTGAAGGGCTATGCCGAGCATGAGTCTTCCACATTGGAGGCAGTGGTAGAGGCCAGAGCCAAGGCTACCCAGGCAACTGTGGACCCTTCCAGTCTCTCCGAGGAGGAGCTATCCCGTTTTATGAGTGCGCAGAACGAGCTTGGAACTGCTATCGGACGTCTGCTCGTGTCGGTGGAGCGTTATCCTGACCTGAAGGCCAACCAGAATTTCCTGGAACTGCAGGCCCAGCTGGAGGGTACTGAGAACCGTATCACAGTGGAGCGTCAGAAATTCAACGAGGCTGCCCGCAGCTATAATGTTACTGTGCGTCGCTTCCCCAATAATATATTTGCCGGGATGTTCGGCTTCGAAAAGAAAGGCTATTTCGAGGCATCCGAGGGAGCGGAGCAGGCACCTGTAGTCAGCTTTTAGTGATGGCGGCCGAGGATCTGCTCAGAAAGGAGAACAAGGCGGCTCTTGTAAAGGCTATCCGTACAGCGGAGAAAAACACATCAGGAGAGATCCGTGTGCATCTCGAGCAGGTGTGCAAGGGGGATCCCTGCCTGCGGGCTGCCTATGTATTTTCAAAGCTGGGAATGTTCGGGACCAAGGACCGTAACGGGGTGCTGATCTATCTCGCGCTCAAGTCCCACAAATTCGCAATCATCGGGGACTCAGGGATAAATGAGAAAGTCGGTGCCGGCTTCTGGAATGAGGTGAAGGACGGTATGGCCGCGGACTTCCGCTCGGGTGACTTCACCGGCGGCATGTCCAGGGCCGTGCTGGCAGTGGGAGAGAAACTCAAGGCGTTTTTCCCGTATCAGAAAGACGATGTCAATGAACTTCCTGACGATATTTCCTATGAGGACAATCAGTAGAATATACAGGCTTATTACGCTCTTTGCTGCAGTCATGGTGCTGACGGTGGGTGCAGGAGCGCAGATCCCTCCCAAGCCGTCGGTCGCAAGGGCGGTGAATGACTTCGCGGGTGTGTTCTCCCGTTCCGATGCGGAGTATATGAACCGGGTGCTGGTGGATTTCGCCGATTCGACATCCAACCGTATCGTAGTGGTGACGGTCGAGGATCTGGGTGGCATGGAGCCTGCCATGTTTGCCTATGAGATAGGGGAACAGTGGGGCGTGGGCTCAGGTAAATTCGACAACGGGGTGGTGGTGCTGGTCAAGCCGAAGACCTCCCGTTCTTCCGGTCAGGTCTATATCGCAGTGGGGTACGGTCTGGAGGGAGCGATCCCGGACGCAGTGGCCAAGCGCATAGTGGAGAATGAGATGATTCCCCGCTTTCAGGAAGAGGACTATGCTTCAGGTGTGGCTGCGGCTCTGAACGTCCTGATGCGGCTCGCTGCAGGAGAGATTTCCTATGAGGAGTATGAGGATTCTCTCAGTGCAGGAGGATCGGTTGCGATGATAGTCTTCGGGCTGCTGTTTGTCCTGATAATTATTGGAGCGCTCTTCGGACATAACGGTCCAAAAAATCTCGGCAGCGGCGGCAGCCGTACCTCGTCGTTAGGGGATGCCATCTTCTGGACTTCAGTCCTGGGCGGCAGTCACGGCAGCGGCTTCGGCGGCAGCAGCGGAGGCGGTTTCTCCGGCGGCTTCTCCGGCGGTTTCGGCGGAGGAAGTTTCGGTGGCGGTGGTGCCGGTGGCAGCTGGTAGCCCTGTTATGCCTCTTCTACCTTTTCGAAGGCTTTGATTATCTTGGTTACAAGCGGATGGCGTACCATATCCTCAGTCCCGAAATTGATGACAGCCACCCCCTTGATATTCTGAACTAAAGAGACTCCCCGCATCAGCCCGGAGTCTTTTTTATTGGGCAGGTCTATCTGCGTTGCATCTCCTGTGACTATGAACTTGGCGTTGCTGCCCATGCGCGTGAGGAACATCTTCAACTGCCCCAGGGATGTGTTCTGTGCCTCGTCCAGTATGACGAAGGCACTGTCCAGAGTCCGGCCTCTCATATATGCCAAAGGAGCTATCTGTATTATGCCTTCCTCCATCAGGATCTGGAGCTTGCGCGGGTGGATCATGTCGTGCAGGGCATCGTACAGGGGCTGGAGGTACGGATCCAGCTTCTCTTTCATGTCGCCGGGAAGGAATCCGAGCCTTTCTCCTGCTTCTACGGCGGGACGTGTGAGTATCAGTTTCTTCACCTCTTTGTTCTTCAGTGCTCTGACTGCAAGGGCAATGGCTGTGTAGGTCTTTCCTGTTCCTGCCGGCCCGAGGGCGAATATCAGGTCGTTGCGGTAGTATTCGTCTACAAGACGGCGCTGGTTCCTGGTTCGGGCCTTGACGATACGTCCTTCATTTCCGTAGACAATGTTGTAGTAGTCTTCGCTGTGCTCCGGCTCCCTGTCCTCTATTTCCCCAGGGTAGGTCCTGTAGTCCAGCAGCCGCTCGAGCTCGCTGTCGTTGAGAATGTCGCCTTTGCGGATATTGTCTATGATGGCGAGTATCCTTTCCTTGAGCAGCCCGACCTGCTGGTCTTCACCTTCGAGCCTTATTTCCGAGCCTCTTGCGAGGATTCTTACCTCAGGAAAGAAATGTCTGAATTTTTCCAGATTCCTGTCGTTCACTCCGTAAATGTCCACAGAATTGATGCCTTCTGTTGAAATTATTTCTTCTCTCATTTTTCGAACAATGATTTTAGTCTGTTGTAGGTGTCTTTCATATTCTGGTATATGTACTTGTTCCGGAACTCGTCTTCCCGTTCCAGATATTCCTTTATGGGCAGGACTGTATATTCTGCTTCGAACTCCCCTGCGCGGGCGCACCATACGGGGATGGCTTCCCCTCCTGCGAGGAAGGACCATCCGAACGAAGTCACAGCTATGTCCAGCCTGTACATGAGGCCGAGCCTGGTGTCGCGTCTGCTCATGTTCGAGATGAAATTGCCGAGGGAGTAGATTACTGGCAGTCCGGCCTCCTGCACTACATGCGGATGTGAGCCGATGACGGCGTCCACTCCTAAACCGATCAGGAAACCGGCCCATTCCTTCTGTTTCTCCGATGCTTTTGTTGAATACTCCTCACCCCAGTGCGGAAGAGCGATGATGATGTCCGCTCCGGCATCTTCCGCGCGCTTTATTGCCGCTTTTATTTTTTCCGGTTCCATGCCGTTCACTATGTACGGTTCGGGAATCCTGATTCCGTTGGTGCCGTAAGTGAAATTGATGAATGCGATCCTGACTCCTCTGATTTCGGTGATGAACGGGTTTTCGCTTGTCTCTGAGATGCTGTCGCGGTATATTCCGGTAAAAGGGATTCCTATCCGGCCGTATTTTACGAAGGTGGAATCCAGCCCTTTGCGGCCGCGGTCGCAGATATGGTTATTGGCACATAGAAAAAGGTCTATGCCTGCCCGTGCGGCTTCTGCCGGAAGGGATTCCGGGGCGGAGAATGCCGGATACCCGGTGTATGGCGGACCGCCGAGGCAGAACTCCATATTGGCGACGGTAAAGTCCGCCTCGTCGATGAACGGCTGCACATGATGGAAATAGGATGAATAGTCATAGGAGACAGCTGCCAGTGTGTCGGTGCCGGCTATGTGGGCGGAGCGCAACTGCGGGCTGTGTTGCATGATATCCCCCATGAACAGGACAGATACCGTGTCTACTATTGTAAAAAGAAGGAGGGATGTGGACATCGGCTATTCCTGCAACAGTTTGATGTTCTTGAAATCGAGCCTTACCATAAGCCATTTGCGCAGTTTCTCCAGGTTTTCTTTGGAAATGGTCTTTTCCGCACTGAGGATGATAATGATTTCTTCCGTGCGTCCTAATGAGTCGGTGCTGAGGGAGTATCCTCGGGTGAGGGTGACATCCGACAGGGAGGGGTACTGCGCCATCAGTTCGTTTGTGATCTGCTCGTAAGGAAGTTCTCTGGACTTGTATTCCTGCAGCTCTTTCCTCATGTCTGATATGACTTCTTCCCTTTTGCGTATCTCCTGGTCACTGCGCTCATAGATGCTCTGGATGGCTACCCGGTCCGTCATCTCCTTCTGGTCGCTGGATGCCCTCTGGCTTATTATGATCTGGTCGTCAGTGAGGCCGAACTCGTGGGCGGAGCGATACAGTGCGCTGATTTCCTGCTGGTTCAGTGCTTCTCCGGCAATGAAGAGCTCCAGTTTCGGGGGCTTGCTGTGGGAGTATATCCCGTAGTCGTAGATATAGCTGTTGGCAAGTTCCTTGTTCTGTGATATGAATTCTTTGGCCGTCTGGTTGAAGTTGTTCTCGCGTATCATTATGATGGCCGAGTAGACGCTCGGGATGATGATGACGACAGTAAGGACAGCGATCCAGCGGCTGACCCTTTTCTTCTTCGTTGGATCCGTGAATGTCGCCATAGGGAACTTGAGGTATTTGACGGTCAGGAATGTGGCTATGGCGATGAATATGCTGTTGATGAAGAAAAGGTACATTGCTCCGGCGAAATACTTCAGGCTGCCTGTGGCCAGGCCGAAGCCAGCAGTGCAGAGGGGGGGCATCAGTGCCGTGGCTATGGCCACTCCGGAAATGACAGTCCCCTTCTCTTTGCGGCTTATCTCGATGATGCCGGCAAATCCTCCGAACAGGGCTATCAGGACATCGTAAATGGTAGGGTTTGTCCTCGCCAGCAGTTCGGTGGGGTTTTCGAGTTCGAGGGGGGATATGAGGAAGAATATGCCCGAAGCTATAATACTGATCACGACCATGACCACCAGGTTCTTGAAAGAGGTTTTCAGGAATGAGGTGTCGTTTGTGCCGAGTCCGTAGCCTATACCGAAGATAGGACCCATGAGCGGGGATATGAGCATCGCGCCTATAATCACAGGTATGGAGTTGATATTCAGTCCTACGGATGCCACAACTATGGCGAAAGCGAGGATATAGGCATTGGGTCCCTTGAAGTCGATGTTGCTGCGGATGTATTGAGAGGCCTTGTCAGTGTCGATATGGTCGTTGAGGCTGACTATGTCGCTCAGATAGTCTCTTGCTTTGCTGAAAAAAGTCTTGAAATTGTTGTCCATCCGGCATTTTTTAACAATTAGGATGTAAATATACATTTTTTTTTGCGGCTGTGTCATTATTTGAGTACTTTTGTTGGAATATTTGGAAAGTTAATTTTAAACAGATAAGGAAATGAAAACTTTTAGGTTAATCGCCACACTCGTGGTCGCCGCCATGCTGCTTACCGGCTGCGACTTTTTCCGCTCTTTGGTCGGAAAGCCCACCTCTAAGGAACTGGAGAAGATCAAGCAGGAGGCTGTGGAGCAGGCCCGCAAGCAGAGAGCGCTGGATTCAATCAATAAGGCCAAGGCTCTCCAGCTCGAGCAGGAGAAGGCAGCAGCCGAGAAGGCCGGTATGCTGGACGAGAGTGCCGGAAGATATCATGTCATTCTCGGAAGCTTCAAGGTCGATGGCAATGCTGAAAAAATGTATGCCCTCCTCGAGAAGAACGGATACACTCCCAAGGTGATCAAGTTCAACAACGGTTTCGATGTAGTGTCGGTTGCAGCCTATAATAACTATCGCGACGCACTCAAGGCCATGGAGGACATAATGGAGTACCCGTTCTGCCCTGAGGATGTCTGGATCTACGACATTAATCAGAAAATGCATGTCAAACAATAACAATCAGAAATACACAACGTCAATATGAAAACTACAGCTTTTACCCAGAAGCATATAGCTCTGGGTGCCAAAATGGTCCCCTTCGCCGGATACAACATGCCGGTGGAATATGTAGGAATCAATGAAGAGCACAACACAGTCCGCAACGGAGTGGGTGTGTTCGATGTGTCTCACATGGGAGAGTTCTGGGTCAAGGGACCCAATGCCCTCGCATTCGTGCAGTACGTGTCTTCCAACGATGCATCGGTTCTTTATCCCGGCAAGATCCAGTATGACTGCTTCCCCAACGGCAAAGGCGGCATCGTGGACGATTTCCTGACATACTGCATTGACGGCCAGACATATCTCCTCGTGGTCAACGCTGCCAACATCGAGAAGGACTGGAACCATCTCTGCGCCATCGCTCCCAAGTTCGGCATTACTCCCGGCAAGGAGCTCTACAACGCTTCCGATGAGATCTGCCAGCTCGCAGTCCAGGGTCCCAAGGCCTTGCAGGCCATGCAGAAACTCTGTGACCAGGACCTGATGGGCATGGAGTACTATACCTTCAAGAAGGTAATGCTCGGCGGAGTCAGCGTGATCTTCTCCATCACCGGATATACCGGTGCAGGCGGATGCGAGATCTATGCAGCCAACGAGGATGCCGACAAACTTTGGGATGCGGTATTCGAGGCCGGAGCCGAGTTCGGTATCAAGCCTATAGGCCTTGGTGCCCGTGATACCCTCAGACTTGAAATGGGCTTCTGCCTTTACGGCAATGATATTGACGACACCACCTCTCCTCTTGAGGCAGGCCTGGGCTGGATCACCAAGTTCAACGACACAAAGGGTGATTTCATCGACAGGGACTATCTGCTCCAGCAGAAAGCCGAAGGTCTCAAGCGCAAACTCGTAGGATTCGAGCTTATCGACCGCGGAGTTCCCCGTCACGGCTATGAGATCTGCGATCCTGAAGGAAATGTTATCGGCCATGTCACTTCCGGTACCATGTCTCCTTCCATGAACATTCCCATAGGAATGGGTTATGTCAGCACTCCTTACAGCAAGGCCGGTTCCGAGATCTGCATCAAGGTGAGAAACCGCCTTCTGAAAGCCAAGGTCGTGAAGGTACCTTTCTATAAGGCTTCCAAATAGTGAAAAGGGCCGCCTCCATTCTCGCTCTTGTCACTGTTTCGATAATGCTGCACGCACAGTACGCCGACCATGTCGCGTATCTGTCTTCCGCCTCCCTGGAGGGCCGGGGTGCCGGTTCTCCGGGAGAGACGGCGGCAGCTGGATATCTGTACGACTGTCTGAGTAAGGCCGGTGTGACAATGCTGACGCCAAGGACCGGACAGGATTTCTCGATAGTGACCGAAGGTGACACTATCTATTCCCGCAATGTGGTCGGGATGGTAGAAGGTTACGATGAGGTCCTAAGAAACCAGTACATAGTGATAGGAGCCAATCTGGACCATCTCGGTTCAAATGTGTTGACAGTGGACGGCAACCCGGTCCGCCAGATATTCCCGGGAGCAAATGACAATGCTTCCGGGATTGCTTCTATAATAGAAATTGCCGAAAGGGTAGCTTCTTCTTCTTTCTTTTTCAGACGCTCGATAGTGTTCGTGGGCTTCGGGGCGAAGGAACTGGGTATGGCCGGTTCCTGGTATTTTGCGAACAGGGCGTTCGGAGATATTGACAGTGTATCAATGATGGTGGAACTCAGGACGGTAGGCAGATCCGGACCTGAGAATCCCTTTATGTATTATACCGCCATTCCCAATGCAGAGATAGACCGTCTGGTGATGGATGTTTCTGACGTGGGGGCGTTTTACACTCCGTCATACGGGGACGGGGTGATCCCTATCGGGGACTATCTGCCTTTTTATGAGAAGAATATACCGGTAATGCTGCTTACTACAGGCCCTGACAGGAATAACAGGACAACAAGGGACAAGGCAGATTTGCTGGATTATGAAACAATGGATTATATTTGCGACTTCGTTTATCACTTTCTCCGTGAGGCTGCCAATACGGACCTGATGATAGACCGGCCCCAGGTGGTGGATGCGACCGGCGGAGAGGATGTGGACGGAGGCGGAAGGGTATATACGCCCTTTGAAGTGGATGTGGCGCCGGAGTTTTTCAAGGGCGATG
>DVIL01000007.1 GCA_018711305.1 Candidatus Coprenecus stercorigallinarum | reverse complement strand
CTGGCAAGACCGAAAGGCAAGATGGTGGAAAACCGTTGGGGCGAGATGGTGGAAGAGGCAGACACACTGGCAGCCTATGAAGTGGATGCTTCGCCTGAAAAAGTGGACCAGGACGGTATTGTGATACTCTTCGAATCCCCCATGATACGGACTCCTTTCGATTCCGTATCCATCATATCCAAAAATACAAGGGAGCAGACGGCGCCGGCCATGTTCACCGTTGAAAGGGATACGGCAAATATCCGGAAATATGTACTGCGCCTCAAAGAAAAACTCGTAAACGGCTATGAGTACACACTCAGGATCCCCGACAGCCTTTTCATGGACATAGACGGAATCTACTGCGACAGTCTCGTCAAGACTTTCAGCCTGCCTCAGGACGAAAATCTCAGTTCGCTGACAATAGAAGCATCCAACGTACACGAAAAATATATGGTGGAGTTGGTGGACGAAAAGAGAACCAAGGTCTATCGCACCTACCAGATCGATTCGTCCGCCATTCTGGATTTCCCCTACCTGAAGGCTGGCAGGTATTCGGTCCGCATCACAGAGGACAAGAACGGCAACGGCCAGATAGACACAGGTTCCCTCCTGGACCGTAAACAGCCGGAGAAAGTAATGATGTACCGTTTCAACAACGTGATGGGCAACAATGCCTACATTGTGGATATTCCGGAGCGCACCGAACTTATACAGACCATTGATATCGGAGAAATGTTCAAATGAGACCAGTACTTGCGATAATATCATTCACACTACTGCTTTTCACAGCTGTATCGGCTAACGCACAGGATGATACGGTCAAGATCAAGCCTGGAATACAATGGGACACGGCTGTTGTGATAAAGCCTACCCACAGGCCGGAGCACCTTATCGGAGTACGTTACGACTACTCCTTCACGGATGTTTCCATGACTCCGGACATGGGCACCAAAGGCGTCAATTCCCCCGTCAATATAGCTGTCCTCTATACCTATTACCATCCGCTTTGGAACGTTATCGACATTTTCGGACTTCAGACAGGACTCCGCTATACCAGATACGGATTTGTAAACAGCGAATACAATTTCAGCCGTTTCCAGCAGACGGTATCCGTTATAGAACTTCCCCTGATATCTGCCTTCCACATTGATCTCGGAGAGCATTTCAGAATCCTGCTGAGCATCGGACCTTTTATCGGGTACCGCTTTGCCACCACCAAGGAGAACGGGTTTGACTGCTTTGACAACCGGATAGACTACGGCCTTCAGGGAGGGGCCGGCCTCGCCTATATCTTCGGAAGAAGGTTCGAACTGCATCTCGAGGGAACATTCCATTACTCTCTTTCCATGCTGTACCATCCGGAAAAAATGAGCAGCATATCCTGGCTCTATTCCTATCCATGGCAGGCCAGTATCAGTCTGGGACTTCATGTAAAAATAAAATAACCATGCGCTATATCACTGCAAATGTAAGAGATATACATATCGGACACGACTCCCGTCCTATAGTCGTGCAGAGTATGTGCAACTGCGATACAAACGACATTGATGCTGCCGTTGCCCAGTGTCTCGGGCTCTATGAAGCCGGCTGCAGTCTTATCCGTCTGACTACCCAAGGGCTGAGGGAAGTGGAATCTCTCGGGAAGATCAAGGCAAGGCTGCATTCCATGGGCATCCGCGTCCCGCTTGTCGCCGATGTGCATTTTTCCTCGGAAGTTGCCATCGCTGCGGCTTCTGTAGCGGATAAGGTGCGCATCAATCCCGGAAACTTCGCAAAGGACCACGATGTGGCACGCAGCCAGTTCAGGGTGTTCCTGAAAGAATGCCGCAAGTATGGTACTGCTGTCCGTATAGGAATCAATCACGGTTCCTTAGGTCACCGTATAACAGAACTATACGGCAATACACCTGAAGGAATGCAGAAGGCTATGGCCGAATGGGTAGAGATGTGCATGAAGGAAGATTTCTACAATATCGTGCTTTCGCTGAAGGCCAGCAATGTCCCTGTAATGACAAAAGCCTACATTCTCCTCCAGCAATGGATGGAGGAAAAGGGTGTGGTATTTCCCCTGCATCTCGGCGTGACAGAAGCAGGCAACGGGGATATGGGACGCATAAAATCCGCATCCGGCCTGGCAACGCTGCTGTCGAGGGGCATTGGAGACACCATCAGGGTTTCACTGACGGAACCTCCGGTAAATGAGGTCCGGCCTGCCGGACTTATTGCAGGATTCTTCGACAGCGGACTGTCTCCGGAAGATTTCCTCACAGGAGAGAAAAACGGCATCCCATCCTTCGAGCTGCACTGCGACAGTCACGAGGAATTCATTGTCAAGGCCTCATGTATCCTCGGGCCGATGCTTGTCAACAAGGAGGCCGATGATTTCGAAATACGCTGCATTTATGGAGATAAGGAGGCTGACAAGTTTGAGATAGAGCAGTTTAAGAGTGATATAATGCAGGCCACGCGCCGCCGTATCACCCAGTGCGAATACATCGCTTGCCCCAGCTGCGGCCGTACTCTGTACGACATAGAGTCCACATTCAACGAGGTCAAGCGGCGCACCTCCCATCTCCGCGGCCTGACCATAGCTGTCATGGGCTGCATCGTCAACGGTCCAGGCGAGATGGCCGATGCCGACTACGGATACATCGGTGAGGGACGCGGCAAAGTGTCTATTTACAGGGGACGCGAGGCCGTAGCCCGCTCAGTGCCCCAGGAAAAGGCAATCGACGTACTGCTGGAGATTATCGAGAAAGACGGACGCAGTAAAGACGCCCTCCCTCCGCGCGGATAACCCTCAGGCTGTCCCCGGCATTTGCGGAGCCGTATTCCATAACGGCCTCATACTGCCGTTCTCCATACTCCACCTTACCTGAAGGACACATTTCGGTAGCGGCTGTAACTACTTGTCCTACACATGCTGCAAGTGAATCCGTCTCCACTCCTACCCAGCCCTCGTCTCCCTTGAGCTCGGTTTTCTGGGCGATGTAGGAAAATGATTTCTTAGGGAAGAGTTTCGAAGCTCCCCAGATGGACAGAACCAGAGCCAGTACGGTAGAAACCAGGACTACTGCGCAGGGGGTCAGGATTACCTGAGGATTGAGGTGTCCTTCGAAGTACAGCAGGTCATTGTCCACCATCGCGAAGATAAGGGCCCCGAGGGAAAGTATCGCTCCGATTATGCCGGCCACCCCGAAACCTGGCGTGACGAATATCTCCACCCCAAGCAGGATCAGTCCGATAATGAACATAACTATCTCCCAGTTCATGGCCAGACCGTGGATGTACAGTGGCGAAAAATACAGCACCGCCCCCAATACCGCTATGATGGACGGAAGGCCCAGCCCGGGGGACTGCACCTCGAAATAGATGCCTCCGACAATCATCATCAGGAAGATGCCCTGCAGCAGAGGGGACATCATAAGGAGAATGAACTTCTCTAAAGGGGACAGTTCCTGATGGACTATCTCGCATTCTTCCAGCCCGATATGCTCTACTACCTCATCTATTGATTCGGCCTTGCCCTCGCAGTAGCGGGCCTCCATGGCCTCGTCCGGGGTGAAGCTCAGCACACCCGCCGTATCCACCATTTTCCCGGCTATGGCAGGGTCCCTGAACCAGGATCCGTCAGCTCTGCGGCCGTGGGCCTCTGCGGTGGCACGCATCATTCCCCGCATGAAGGACTGGTATTTGTCCGGCATCACCTCCCCGTTCTGGTTGACTACGGTGGCGGCCCCTATCGAGGCTCCCGGCCTCATGTATATCGAGTCACAGGCGATGGAGATCAGGGCTCCGGCGGAAGCGGCCTGCAGGTCCACGAAAGCCACTACCGGTATAGGCGCATGAAGGATGGCCTTGCGCATGCTGTCGGCGGCATCGACTGCCCCGCCGTAAGTGTCCAGATGCAGGATGATGTAGTCCGCTCCCTTGGCCTGCGCGTCCTCCAGTCCGAGACTGAGCTTGCGCATGGAGGAGTTGTCGATATTCTGCCTGATCTCTATTACGTAGACAGTATCTTTGCCTTGTTTTTCCTGGGAATATGCCGAAACGGCTGAAAAATAGCTGATAAATGCCCCTATGGCGACTAATGTGACAAGTATTTTTTTCATCTGCGGACTTTTTGTACCACAAAGATAAGGCAGAAACGGCAAATTTTTCTAATTTTGCATTCTTAGATATGAAAGAAGCAGTATTACATCTCGGAAAAGACTTTGCAGTCAAAGGATTTTCCTTCGGCTATGAGGGCCGTGCCGACGGAGAGGTGGTATTCAACACCGCTATGGTCGGCTATCCCGAGTCCCTCACCGACCCCTCCTATTCGGGTCAGATATTATGTGTAACCTACCCTCTTGTAGGCAACTACGGAGTTCCTGAAGAGAAGACGGCCGACGGTATTTCCGTCAACTTCGAGTCCGACCGGATTCACGTCCGGGGCCTGATCATCTCCGACTATTCCTTCAAGTACAGCCACTGGAGCGCGGTCAAGAGCCTGGACGAATGGCTCAAGGAGTACCGCATCCCGGGCATCTTCGGAGTGGATACGAGGGAGATCACCAAGATTCTCCGTGAACAGGGCTCCATGCCCGGCTGCATCGTGCCGGAAGGTTTCGAGGTACCGGAGACACTTTACGACCCGGGCTCGGAAAACCAGGTGGCCATAGTCAGCTGCAAGGAGGTGATCCGTTACGGCAACCCTGAGGGGAAGAAAGTAGTGCTGCTCGACTGCGGAGTCAAGAACAACATCCTCCGCTGCCTCCTCCGCTCCGGCGACATCGAGGTCATCCGCGTACCCTGGGACTATGATTTCAATACCATGGACTACAACGGCCTGTTCATCTCCAACGGTCCCGGTAACCCCGAGTACTGCGGCGAGGCCGTCCGTCACATTCAGGCCGCCATGGCCGCCGGGAAGCCGATTTTCGGCATCTGCATGGGCAACCAGCTGCTGGCCAAGGCCGGAGGCGCATCTACCTTCAAGCTCAAATACGGCCACCGCAGCCACAACCAGCCCGTGCGCCTCGTAGGCACTGACCGTTGCTACGTCACCTCCCAGAACCACGGCTATGCGGTGGACGGGGATACTCTCGGCGCTGACTGGGACCCTCTCTTCATCAACATGAACGACGGCACCAACGAGGGCCTGCGGCACAAGAGCGGCCGTTTCTTCTCGGTACAGTTCCACCCCGAGGCCTCCAGCGGTCCTACCGATACCGAATTCCTCTTTGACAAATTCATTAAAATGCTGTAGACATCATGATCGACACCAGTATAAAGAAAGTCCTGCTCCTCGGTTCCGGAGCTTTGAAAATCGGCGAAGCCGGCGAATTCGACTACTCCGGCTCCCAGGCTCTCAAGGCCATGCGCGAGGAAGGCATCGAGACAGTCCTGATCAACCCTAATATCGCTACTGTCCAGACATCGGAGGGTATTGCCGACAAGATATATTTTCTCCCGGTAACCCCCTTCTTCGTTGAGGCAGTTATCAAGAAGGAGCAGCCTCAGGGCATTCTCCTGGCATTCGGAGGACAGACCGCGCTGAACTGCGGAGTGGCCCTTTACCGTGACGGCATCCTGGAAAAATACGGACTGAAGGTGCTCGGTACACCCGTCCAGGCGATTATGGACACCGAGGACCGCGAGCTCTTCGTCAAGAAGCTCGACGAGATTCACGTCAAGTCGATCAAGAATCATGCCGTGAACAACATCGAGGACGCCCTCGCGGCAGCCTCCGAGCTCGGATATCCGGTGATTCTCCGCGCCGCCTATGCTCTCGGCGGTCTCGGCAGCGGATTCTGCGACAATCCTGATGAACTTATCAAGTTGGGAGAGAAAGCCTTCTCCTACTCACCTCAAGTACTGGTCGAGAAGTCGCTCAAAGGCTGGAAGGAGATAGAGTACGAGGTGGTGCGCGACCGTTTCGACAACTGCATCACGGTCTGCAACATGGAGAACTTCGACCCGCTCGGCATCCATACCGGCGAGAGTATCGTGGTCGCTCCCTCGCAGACCCTCACCAACCATGAGTACAACCTGCTCCGCGAGCTTTCGATAAGAATCGTCCGCCACGTGGGCATCGTCGGCGAGTGCAACGTGCAGTTCGCCTTCGACCCCAATTCCGAGGACTACCGCGTCATCGAGGTCAACGCCCGTCTGAGCCGTTCCTCGGCACTGGCATCGAAAGCGACCGGTTATCCCCTCGCCTTCGTGGCCGCCAAGCTCGGCTTAGGCTACGGCCTGTTCGAGCTGAAGAACTCCATCACCAAGACCACTCCGGCATTCTTCGAGCCCGCCCTGGACTACGTGGTCTGCAAGATTCCCCGCTGGGACCTCTCCAAGTTCCACGGAGTCTCCCGCGAGATCGGCAGCAGCATGAAGAGCGTCGGCGAGGTCATGGCCATCGGACGCACCTTCGAGGAGGCCCTGCAGAAGGGTCTGAGAATGATCGGCCAGGGAGCGCACGGCTTCACAGGCAATAAGGAAATACCGATAGAGAATATCGACAAGGCCCTGCGGGAGCCTACCGACAACCGCATCTTCGTCATTTCCAAAGCCCTTATCCACGGTTATACCCCTGAGAAGATACACGAGCTCACCAAGATAGACCGCTGGTTCATCGACAAGCTGATGAACATCATCAACACGGCGGCGGAGCTCAAGGCCCTGAACTCCCTCGAGGAGCTGGACAAGGCTCTGCTGCGCAAGGCCAAATGCCAGGGTTTCTCCGATTTCCAGATCGGACGCCACATACTGAAAGACCGCATTGATTCCGAGGAGATGGTAATCAAGGTCCGCGAATACCGCAAGAAGCTCGGGGTGCTGCCTGTCGTAAAGCAGATCGACACACTCGCAGCCGAATTCCCGGCCCAGACCAACTACCTCTATCTTACCTACAACGGTACTGCATCTGACATAGCCTATGAGCATGACGGCAAGTCGATTGTCGTGCTCGGTTCAGGGGCCTACCGCATCGGCAGCTCCGTGGAATTCGACTGGTGCAGCGTCAATGCCCTGCAGACCATCCGCAAGAGCGGCTGGCGCGGAGTCATGATCAACTACAACCCGGAGACCGTATCCACTGACTACGATATGTGCGACCGCCTCTACTTCGACGAGCTGACCTACGAGAGGGTGCTCGATATCTGCGACCTGGAGGAGCCGCACGGAGTGATCATCTCCATGGGCGGCCAGATTCCCAACAACCTGGCTACCCGCCTGGATGCCGCCAAGGTCCCCATCCTCGGCACCACCGCCGACAGCATCGACAACGCCGAGGACCGCAACCGCTTCTCGGCCATGCTCGACCGCCTCGGCATTGACCAGCCCAGATGGAGGGAGCTGACCTCGATGAACGACATCCACAGCTTCATCCGCGATGTGGGATTCCCAGTCCTGGTGCGTCCCTCATACGTGCTTTCCGGTGCGGCCATGAACGTCTGCTCCAATGACACCGAGCTCGAGCAGTTCCTTAAATTAGCCGCGGAAGTATCGAAGAAACATCCTGTTGTGGTCTCAGAATTCATCCAGCATGCCAAGGAGATAGAGTTTGATGCAGTGGCCGACCACGGTACTGTCATCGCCTATGCCATCTCGGAGCACATAGAGTTTGCAGGAGTGCACTCGGGCGATGCGACGATACAGTTCCCTCCCCAGAAGCTGTACGTGGAGACAGCCCGCAGAATCAAGAAGATAGCCCGCAAGATTGCCGAGGCCCTGAAGATTTCCGGCCCGTTCAACATACAGTTCCTGGCCAAGGAGAACGACATCAAGGTCATCGAATGCAACCTCAGGGCTTCGAGGAGTTTCCCCTTCGTGTCGAAAGTGCTTAAGATCAACCTTATCGAGCTTGCCACCAAGGTCATGACCGGAGAAAAGGTCACTCCTCCCGAGAAGAGTGCCTTCGACCTGGACTACGTGGGCGTGAAAGCCTCGCAGTTCTCCTTCTCCCGCCTGCAGAAGGCCGACCCCGTCCTCGGCGTGGACATGGCCTCTACAGGAGAGGTGGGCTGCATAGGTGACGACACCAACGAGGCCGTGCTCAAGGCCATGCTCTCAGTCGGCTATACCGTGCCGGGCAGGAACATCCTGATCTCGTCCGGAGACGCCAAGCAGAAGGTCGAGCTCTTGGGCGCCTGCAAGTTGCTGGCCAAAAACAACTATTCGATATACGCTACGGGCGGCAGCTACAAGTTCCTGGTGGACAACGGAGTGCCGGCCAATCTTGTCTACTGGCCCTCACAGCCGGACCAGCATCCCCAGGCTCTGGAGATGCTCCACGAACGCAAGATAGACCTGGTGATAAACATTCCCAAGAACCTGACCCAGGAGGAGCTGGACAACGGCTACCGCATCCGCCGCGCCGCAGTGGACTTCAACATACCTATCATAACCAATACCCGGCTTGCATCGGCCTTCATCACGGCATTCTGCAACATGCCGCTCGAGAACATACAGATCAAGTCCTGGGACGAGTACAAATAGTATGGGTAAGATATACGAACGGCTGATGAGCGACGTCCGGCTCCAGGAAGGACTGAAGGCCTGCATCAACTGCGGTACCTGTACCGCGGTCTGCCCTGCTGCCGAATTCTACCGCTACAACCCCAAGAACATCGTCAACATAGTCCAGACCCAGGACGACGAGGAGATCATCAAGCTGCTCAAGAGCGATACGATATGGTACTGCGGCGAGTGCATGTCCTGCGTGACACGCTGTCCGAGGACCAATGCTCCGGGGCAGGTAATCATTGCCCTGCGCACCCTATCCGTAGAGCTCGGATATTTCGTCGAGTCGGAGAAGGGACGGCAGCAGTATGCCCTCGCCAAGGTGCTCTGCGGCAATATCCTCAATTACGGCTACTGCGTCCATCCCGAGACCTTCAAGTATGCCTCGCATCCCGAATACGGGACAGTGGGCAAATGGATTGAGGACCACCTGCAGGACGTGTACGACCGCGTAGGCGCAAATTACGGAAAGAGCGGCCCCGGCCCTCTGCGGAAGATAGCCCCTGAGTCTCTCGAAGACCTGCAGAAGATATTCGACGTGACCGGCGGCTCGGCCAGGGTAGAAAAGATCAAGGATCTCTCGCGCAAGAAGGCCGAAGAGATGGGCCTGAGCGAGGAAGAGTATTTCAACGAAGTGTTCAACGAGACTCACGGTGAGCACCTTAACCAACAGAATCAGTAGTATTGCATGAATTACGAAGGAAAGAAAAGAATATGGTCCGAATTCCAGAAGGAGATACCTGACGACAGGTATTTCTATGCCCGCAGCTGCATCCGCCAGAACTTCAATCCGGGTGCGGAGCAGGCCTTTCTGGACATTGTGCGCAACCGTTTCGGAAAGGATTTCTACGAGGATCCGCTCCACACTACCTGCGGAGGCATAGCCTACCACAGCGACACCACGCCTGAAGAGACGTCGATGACTATCATAGCCCGCCAGTTCTCGCTGATGAACCAGGCAGGCTACAGGAATTTCGTAGTATCCTGCGTCACCTCCTTCGGTCTGCATACCGAGATTCTCCAGACATGGGAGGAGCATCCGGAGATTGAGGAGAAGATACATGAGCTGCTGTGGAAGGCCTGCAGACGCGAATTTGTCAAGCCGGATTTCCTGATGCACTCCAGCGACATGATGTACCACTACCGCTTCCTGATATCGGAACAGGCCCGGTATCCGCTGATAAACGTGCATACCGGGGAGCCTCTGAAAGTGGTCGAGCACATCGGCTGCCACTACTCCAAGATCTTCCCCTCGAAGTCTGTGGGCGGTGCCGAATACCCACGTGTCCTGGCCGGGCTTGTAGAGGCCTTGGGAGGCAGCGTGGTGGATTACCCGGAACGCAGACACTGCTGCGGCTTCGGTTTCCGGCAGTATCTGGTCAAGGCCAACAGAGGCTATTCCCTGACCAATACCTACAAGAAGTTCGAGTCCATGGAACCGTTCCACCCCGACCTGATCATCACCAACTGCCCGGGCTGCAACTACTTCCTGGACCGCTGGCAGTATGTCATCGCAGAGACCACCGGAAAGACCTACGGAGATACGCCCGGCTACGGCATACCGGTACTCTCGTCCGAAGAAGTGGCCGCACTGGTCATGGGCTACGACCCTTGGGACCTCGGTCTGCAGATGCATCAGGTGGCCGTGGAGCCGCTGCTGGACAAGATGGGAGTGCAGTACGATAAGTCCCGTAAATACAAGGGTGTGGGCGGCAAGGACCTCGGAATCCCAGCCAGCCCTGCCAACATCAGAATATTCTAAGCCTCATACACCGACAATATATGGAACTGACCAATCAACAGAGAAATGTAGTGATAATCGGCGGAGGACCGGCCGGAATAGAGGCTTCCAAAGCCTTGGATGCCCTCGGATATACGGTTTTCCTGATCGAGAGAGAGAATCGCCTGGGCGGACATCTCGGCCGCTGGGACCGCCTCTTTCCATACGGAACTCCTGCGGAAGACGTCCTGGGACAGATGACAGCCTCTATGGGCAGGGTCAAGTGGTTTACCTCCACCGAAGTAACTCAGGTCAATAAGCTCGAGCGCGGCTACAACATCATCCTCTCCAACGGACTTTCAGTCCTGGCAGACGCCCTGCTGCTGACCACCGGCTTTTCCCTGTTCAACGCATCGAAGAAGGAAGAATACGGCTACGGCATATACGACAAGGTGATAACAAACGCCGACCTGGAAGATTATTTCTCAGGAATTCCCGTCCCGGCTGTAGACAATCCGCGCCGCATAGGATTCGTACACTGCGTGGGCTCCCGTGACGAGAAGGTGGGCAACCGCTACTGCTCCAAGGTATGCTGCGCCACGGCCGTCAAGCAGGCCTGCGAGATCAAGCAGCAGTTCCCGGATGCTGTAGTATACTGTTTCTATATGGACCTCCGTATGTTCGGACGCGGATACGAGGACATGTATCTCGAAGCGCAGAAGAAATACGGCGTGATCTTCGTCAGGGGCCGTGTCTCGGAAGTCTCCGAGGACAAGGACGGCCACCTCTTCGTCAAGGCGGAGGACACGCTCTCCGGCAAGCCGCTCAGAGTGACCCTGGACCTGCTGGTCCTCATGGCCGGAATGTCCCACAACAGGGCTGTGGATCCTATAGCGCGCACCCTCGCGCTCTCTACCATGGAGGACGGTTTCCTCAAGCCGAAGGACTCTCTCACAGCTGCGCAGGCGTCCTACTGCACGGGAGTATTCTACGCCGGGGCATGCACCGGTCCCAAGACACTGCCTGAGACCATAGCCGAGGCCAGGGCCGCCGCTACCAGTATTCACGAATACCTGCAGGAACAATGATAGACTTCGGATACGGCATATCACCCAGTTCCGCCATCAATCTGGACAAGTTCGACAGGACCAGGTTCGAGGAGCTTGCCCGCGAGGAGCCGGACGTGCTGAAGTGCATGGCATGCGGCTCTTGTGCCGCCTCCTGCCCTACTGCCGGACACAGTGGCATGAATCTGCGCAAGGTAATCCTGCTGCTCGGCCGGGGACGTGAAGACGAAGCACTCGGAATGATATCCCATTGCATGCTATGCGGCAAGTGTCTGATTGTCTGCCCCCGCGGCATCAATACCAGACATCTGATACTAAGTGTAACTAAAATCTACCAAAAGAAGTGAAAGACAGGTTCATATCAGGATACAACGATTTCGTCCTCCCATTTGTGATAGGCATGAGTTTCATACTCATCTATCTGGTGATAGGGATAATACGGGTCATAATACAGCTTCCCGCAGCGGACAGAAAGAAGTTCTTCATCTCCCTGATCAACCCCAAATTATGGGTAATAAACCTCAAGGACATCATCTGCGACGTCCTCCTGCACACCAAGATATGGAAACGCAAGCCGCTGTTGGGCTACATGCACTCCAGCATCGCCTTCGGATGGTTCATGCTGATAGTGCTGGGTCATATCGAGACCTGGCTCTTCGTGCCTGACCGTCTTTCGACCTTCTACTACCCCGTGTTCTTCAGGTTCTTCGTGATGGAGACGGACCATACCCTCAAAGGATCGTTCTTCTTCTTCCTGATGGACTTTTTCCTGCTGGTAGTGCTCAGCGGCGTGTTCCTGGCCATGTTCAAGCGCATCCGCTCGATGATTTTCGGAATGCGCAGGACCACCCGCAACCAGCTGCCGGACCGCCTGGCCATGTACTGCCTGTGGGCCATTTTCCCAGTCAGGCTGCTGGCCGAGAGCTTCACCGCCGGTATAGCCGGAGGAAGTTTCCTCACCCGCCCTATGTATTGGCTCTTCAGCAACTTCCTGACCAATACCTACCACATCCTGCCGACCTGGTGGGCCTACTCTACCCTCCTCGGCACCTTCTTCGTGCTGCTGCCTTTCACCCGGTACATGCACATCCCTACGGAGGCCTTCCTGATAGTCCTGCGCAATGCCGGCATCAAAGTCTCCCATCCCCGCAAAGGCTACTCCATCGCCCAGATATACTCATGCTCCAACTGCGGAATGTGCATTGACGCATGTCCGATGATGGGACAGAAGAAGAACCTGCGCTACGCTACGGTGTATTTCAACCGTCTGCTGCGCCGCCGCAACTGGGCCCGCTGCGAGGAGAGCGCGGACAAATGCCTGATGTGCGGCAAGTGCGTGGCGGTATGCCCCGTCGGGGTCGACTCTTGCAACATCAAACGCAGTCTGAGAGGGCAAAGGGCTGTTCCGGCAAAGGTGGATTACAGCTATTTCTCCACTTACAGCCTGCCAGAAGGAGGGGAATCCTCACAGGACAGGATTCTGTACTATGCCGGCTGCATGACGCAACTTACCCCTGTCATATCCAATGCCGTGACCACTGTCCTTGACCGTGCCGGTGTGGATTTTACTTTCATGGACCGTAACGGCGGTATCTGCTGTGGACGGCCACTGATACTTGCTGGAAGAGAAGCCCAGGCAAATGAGATGATAAAGCGCAATTCAGAGCTTATCCGTGAAAGCGGGGCCAAAATCCTCCTGCTGTCCTGTCCGATATGCTACAAGGTATTCCGCGAGAACTACGATCTCAAGGGAATACGCGTAGTGCATTATACCGAGTACTTCGATGAACTCATGAGGTCAGGCAGAATAAGTCTCCGTAATTCAGGAGAGAAGCTTGTATATCATGACCCCTGTGAACTTGGACGCGGATGCGGAGTGTACCGGCAGCCCCGTACCGTACTGAGTGCGGCGGGAGAACTCGTGGAGGCCGGAAAACATCACGATGAGAGTATCTGCTGCGGAGGTTCGTTGGGCAGTCTGACCCTCTCCTACGATGACAGAAAGGACATTACCATGAAGGCTCTGGACAATCTGATGTACGCCTCCCCCGAAAGGATTGTCACCGCCTGTCCCCTGTGCCTGAAGACCTTCTCACCTTATGCCCCGAGAAAAGTAAGCGACTTTGCCGAAGTCGTGGCCAACAACATGAATTGATTATAAACCAACCACATATTTACGCTTATGAAAAGTTTTACTCCAACAGTGTACTCACTGATGAACGTGGCTACAGGGCGGATATTTCAGGATAAAGGCTGGATGCTGGCGGATCCTGAATCAGGTATGCCCTCCCTGGTCCGCACCGTGTACCAGAAGAAACAGATAGATGTCAAGGGCAGCGACTGGGGTTTCTATCGTTTTGCCGACTGGCTGCCTGTACACCGGCTGCTTCGTGATTCGGCTACAACAGTGACATACAGGAGTGAAGGCCTGGCCAGAGAACTGGGGCTTGGCAATCTCTACATAACTTTCTCCGGATACTGGCCCGAACGTGGAGCTCTGATGAAGACCTGTTCCTTCAAGGAGACAGAAGCCTACTCCGTATGCGGACGCCTGCCGGGAGACTGCAAGCAGATACTCACTGTCGCTTCTGCCGGAAACACTGCCCGCGCATTCGCCAAAGTATGCTCAGAAAACGATATTCCCCTGCTGCTCTGCGTCCCTCACGACAATATCGATGCCCTCTGGTTCGAGAAACCGATCAAGGACTGCGTGAAGCTCGTCTGCGCTCCGGCCGGCAGCGACTATTTCGACGCCATCGCCCTCTCGCAGATCGCATGCAGCTCCGGAATGTTCATCGACGAGGGAGGTGCCAAGAATGTGGCCCGCCGCGACGGTATGGGTACTACAGTGCTTTCGGCCACTGTGGAGATAGGCCGTATTCCCGATGCATATTTCCAGGCGATAGGAAGCGGAACCGGTGCCATAGCTGCCCATGAGGCCAATCTGAGGCTGCTTGAGGACGGACGTTTCGGTTCTGCCCGGATGAAGCTCCATACGGTGCAGAACATCCCCTTCGTGCCTATGTTCGATGCCTGGAAGGCCGGACAGAGAGACCTGCTGCCTTTCGATGACGACGATGCGCGTCAGAAAGCGGCTATGATAGATGCAAAGGTACTGTCCAACCGCAAACCGCCATACTCCATTGCCGGAGGCGTGTACGACTGCATGAAAGATACCCAAGGAGAGATGTATGCCGTGACGAATGCCGAAATCCGCCATTGCACGGCCATGTTCAAGGAACTGGAAGGTGTGGATATCTATTCCGCCTCAGGAGCCGCCCTGGCCGGTCTGGTGCAGGCCTCCAATGCCGGCACCGTAGGCCGTGACGATGTGATAATGCTCAATATCACAGGCGGTGGGGAGCTCCATTTCAAGAAAGACTGCAAGGTACACATGCTCAAGCCCTCGCTGGTCATCTCCCCTTCGGAGGACCGGGAGAAGATTATCCGGGAGATAGAAGGGCTGTTTGCATAGCCGTCCTGAATTTCAAGTTTAAAAATATTAAATATGAGACTTTTTAAGATATCCGCCGCTGCCCTGATGTGCGCGGCAGTCCTGAGTTCCTGCGGGAGCGGTGCCGGGAGTGAGGGCACAACTTCCGCCAAGAGTGCATCCGACATTGTGATCGAGACCATTATGACCCGCCGTAGCGTGCGTCAGTATCAGCCCGCCGCCGTGGGCCGCGACACCATGAAGACGATACTCGAGTGCGGCATCAACGCCCCGAACGGCATGAACCGCCAGTCGTGGGAAATCCGCGTGGTGGACTCCCCCGAGTTCATCAACGGCCTTACAGAACTCTACGTCAAGTCCAATCCCCATGCCGCCGAGGATCCTTCCTTCAAGAACATGTTCCGCAATGCGCCCACAGTGGTGTTCATCGCCCATGATCCGTCATACGACATGTCGGCCATCGACTGCGGCCTGCTCGGAGAGAACATGATCCTCTCGGCCTGGTCCATGGGCATCGGCTCCTGCTGCCTGGGCGGACCTGTAAGGTTCATGAAATCGCCCGAGGCCGCTGATTATCTGAAACGTCTGGGCTTCTCCGAGGGCTATGAACTGCTCTACTGCATCGGATTCGGTTATCCGGCCGAGAGTCCTGCAGCCAAGGACCGCGATGCCTCGAAGATTCAGTTTGTGGACTGACCTTTCACTGATTAAGTTTCCGATATGACCGGATTCTATACTGTACTGCTGCTGATGGTGTCCAACGTATTCATGACTTTCGCATGGTACGGACACCTCAAGCTGCAGGAGATGAAGCTCATCGACAACTGGCCCCTGATCGGGGTCATCCTTTTCTCGTGGGGCATCGCCCTCTTCGAGTACTCCTTCCAGGTACCCGCCAACCGCATAGGCTTCGTGGACAACGGCGGCCCTTTCAACCTCGTCCAGCTCAAGGTAATCCAGGAAGTCGTCTCCCTGACCATATTCTCACTCTTCACGATACTGGTATTCAAGGGCCAGACCTTCCACTGGAACCATATCGCCGCCTTCGTCTGCCTTATCCTGGCGGTGTACTTCGTATTCATGAAGTAATGATTATGGCAAAGCAATATTCGGATAAAACCAACGCAATAATTTACGCAGTGATAGGATGCGGACTCTTGATATGGGCCCTGCTCGGATACCGTGGATCGGCAGTTTTCACTTCAGCACCTTTTATCATAGCCGTAATCGATTTCATAATGGCAGGGTTCTATGCCCTCCGACATATACGCCTTAAGAAGGCAACCCGCGATGAAGCCGACGGCAGCGGCGGGGACTGCTGATGCGCCGATACTTACCTCACCGGACTGACATAGCGTGAATGCCTGTTCAGCCCCCGGATGCCACTATGCCTTTTCGTTACACAGCAATTACCTGAACTATAGTATTTTAAAGTATAACTAAAATATAACGTGATAAGCATCTCTTCGAAAACCTGCCTCAGAGAGGCCCGTGAGCGGCTTGCACTTTCAACCATGCGCCACTATATATTTTAGTTATATTGTAACTATTTATGCATCTGTATTTTACGACATAACTAAAAAGCAACGTGAGGATATGAACAAGAAAATAGCTGCTGACGTATATACACAGACTGCCAGTGACGGATATATCCTGCGGCCGGCGACAATGGAAGAGGTTCCGGCCATCTGGGAAATCATCCTGCAGGCCAAGGCCCAGATGTACCGCGAGGGCAAGCACCAGTGGGACGAAAACTACCCTACCGTGCCGATATTGGAGAACGACGTGCGGCGCGGCTGGGGATACGTATTCGTACCGGATAACTGCAGTACACAGCCGGAGCCGGACATCATAGCCTACGGGGCGGTAGTCTTTGACGGAGAACCTGCATATGACGGTCTGCGGGACGGGAAATGGCTGAGCGGACAGCCCTACGTGGTACTGCACCGGCTGGCGGTCGCCGACTCCTGGAAACGCCAGGGCATGGCCGTCCGCTACATGCAGGCAGTCTGCGACCTAGCCCTCTCCCGCGGCATCCGCAGCTTCAAAGTCGACACCAACTACGACAACTTCTACATGCAGCGCGTCTTCTCCCGCCTCGGCTTCACCTATTGCGGCCGTATCCGGTACGAGGCAGGCGAACGCATGGCATATGAGAAACTGCTGTAGCTGACGGCTGGGCTGAAGTCCGTTCCGGATTGGTGCCTGCATGGTGCTTCCATTGGTCTATTTCATCTTACTGAGTTTTTCCCTCACATCCATCAGAGCGAACCCAAGCAGGTTTTCTCCTTTCCATAAACGGGGATTTCGGCAGTCTGGATCATCTTCTTTCATGCCGATTCCCCAAACTGTATCGTAAGGGCTGGCTTCCACCAATATCTTGTCTACAAAGATACGAAAACTACTACGGTATGACTTCCCTCCAATCCATTTTTTGCTACGTTTTTACCAAATGATAAGCTACGCAAATTCAATATCCTCTATCTTTGCAGTCCTTAAAATTCTGTTAAAATTAGATTTATGAACTGGATTATCCTGATTATCGCCGGTTTCTTTGAATCCGGATTTGCGTTCTGCCTGGGAAAGATGAAGGAAGTCACTGGCACTGCATGGTGGCTGTGGGGAGGAGGCTTTCTGTTCTGTCTGACAATGAGTATGGTACTGCTTGCCAAGGCGGTAAAGACCATTCCGATAGGCACGGCATATCCGGTATGGACCGGGATAGGGGCTGTCTGCACGGTCATTCTCGGTATCATATTCTTTCACGAGTCCGCCTCATTCCTGCGCCTGTTCTTTATAACCACCCTCATCGTCTCCATCATCGGACTGAAGATGGTATCCTGAGCTTCCTGCTTTGAGAATCCGCGTTCCCCTCGGATATGAAACCTCGTCCATCTCCCCTGCAAGAAGATCCAGGGATGCTTCCGGCATGCCTCACATCGGATAGATGCCCGTGACATAATGAGTGAGACCGCTGATTTTTCTGACAAGCTGCGGCGGATCCACGCTGCAGTCATAGACCAGAATATGGGATTGGGGAACGAGTCCCTCCATGTTCTCCTGGGATACAGCGACATAGAGAAGCCCTGAGTCCGGGTCGCCTGTCACATTGCAGTCCAGGATATTGGCATCCGGCTCGTCGGCCCTGAAATCCACTATGTCCTTCTCCGTCCTCCCGGTTCCGAGGGAAAAACGGCTGAGGGTAGTCTTCAGACGGGAGGAGAACTCCGATTCCTCTGCCCCTGTAAAATAGATATAATCACCGATACGGGTGATACCGGAGTTGGAATGGGTGCCGGGAGATATATTGGCTGTGACAGTCTTCTGGTCGACTATGCTCCAACTCTCCACATCGATAAAATACAGGAAGCCTGAATTAGGACGGCTACGGTAGTAAGTGGCAGCGACGATAGTGCCGTCCTCTGTCCGGCACATGCCGCTGACCAGGTCGCCCTTTCCCAGCTCCAGACGGCGGCTGACAGCATTCTCACCCTTTGAAAACTCCAGCAGGGCCGTAGAAGACCAGAACCCTCCTGCCAGTGCATACATACGTCCGTCGACAACAGTCGCACCTCTGGGCGAGACTATAGATTCCACCGTATTGGCTGTCCCCATATTGCCTATCTCATAGGAGCCTTCGACGAGACTCAGCCCGCCGGTGGAACAGTCTAAGCGCAGCACACCCTGCGCAAATATGAAGACATTGCGGCTGTCCAGCACAGCGATACCGCCCAGACTCTCGTCCACTTCCTCCATAGTGCCGTTGACGGGATGCCTGAATGTCATTTGTGCCCTGGAGAAAGACTGTTCCTTCCGGAGGGTCTGCGCATCCGCCACTATGAGAAGGCCGTTGTTCTCCTTTCCTTCCGCCTTGCGCCAGTCATTGCACAGGATATACTGCTTCCCTTCGCTCATGGACATTCCTACCCCGTCGTTGCCCAATTCCGAAGCGTTTGCAGACGCATACACCCGGTTTTCCAGTGTTCCGTCGGGTGCAATGAAAGTGAGGAAGGCATTCTCCATAGTGTATTCACCGCCGCTCAGCAGGAGGACTCCTTCGGGATCGGCATAGCCGGTAAGTCCGGAGAAGGGGGGAACATCGGGATCTTCCCCCTCCGGGGTGTCCGGAGAGGGATTGTCAGTGCAGGCCGCAATCAGCATGGCGGCGGTCATGAGGATATAAGGTAAATTTCTGCTGTTCATGATTATTCATTAAAATAAAATCCTGCGGGAAAATGAGTAAGGTTGTCTATCCTGCGCACCGGTATGTCCAGGCTGCTGCTGAAGTCAAACTCCCAGATGGAGTTGGTGGTGAAGAAATTGCCGAAACCCTTTATCGTGTTGATGAAGACGTGGCCGGTAATGGGATTGACACCAAGGCCGTTGTACAGCTGTACCGCATTGCCGTCAAGGTTGAAGAGGTCTGTCAGGACTTCGTCAGTCACATCTCCTTCCCCGGCTTCGGGATCAAATACAGCACGGTACACCATGGTCCCGGAAGCATAGTAGACGGTGTTGCCGCTGGCAGCCATGCAGCAGCTGTAGACAGCGTCAGGCCGGGCACTGAGCAGGTTCTGGGTAACGGTGGAGGCCGCCGGATCAACCTTGTTCAGGGTAATCTGCCCTCCTTCTCCATCCATTGCGGAGGTGCATATTGCCCAGAGACATCCGTCATCCGCCGGAGCTATGCCGAGGAAATAATTAACCATGTACGGGGTGGCCCAGAAGGCGTACTGTGCTACTGAGGATACCTGGTCTGTGGCCGGATCTATCTTCTTCAGTGCGCACAACAGTCCGTTATGAGGAAAATATACCTCGCCGCCGGTTACTGCAAACCTGGACTTCGGTGCCCCTTCCGTACCCGATATGAAAGTCAGCGAGACATCGTCCATATTCAGGCGCCACACACCTTTGTTGTCCCTGATGTAGACATGCTGCTCGTCTATCACGGCTATGTGTGTGGGCCAGTCCAGACCCGGAAGCTGCTCTTTGGTAAGACTCCTCACTTTCTTCAGAGTCACGGCGTCAGCCACTACCAGCATTCCGTCATTCTCGAATGAAGTTCCCTCGGGGTTGGTATCCCCGTTCTGTGAGATTATGTATATTTTCCCGTCGTGGAAACACATGTCCTGCGCTACATTGCCCAGGTCAGTGCCATTGACGCGGCGGTAGGCGGTATCCACGACGTAACCCTCGGGAGTGATGTAGATGAGCGAGCCGTTTTCAGTGGTCATGTTTCCCTCATTCAGGACAAATGTTCCCCCTGCCCCGTCGAATGTGACCCGGTGGAAACTGACGCCACCGACCGTGGTGCTCTCTCCGTCGTTTCCAGTAACAGTCAGTTTCAGGTTATAATCGGCTGTACCGGCAGTGGCGGAAGGGGCTGTGACATAGATGCGGCCGGCCTCCCCGTCCACTGATGCCTGCCAACCCTCCGGCACGTCTTCCAATGTTACGGTGCTTATCCCCTCCGCATGATAGGTCAGCGCATACGTTTCTTCAGATACAAGCAGCACCGGATTGTCGGCAGAGGTATCCAGTTCGAAAACAGGATCCTCATAGACAGGATTCTCATTGACAGGGCCGTTTTTTTCAGTGCACGAAGTCAGGCCGGCAATACAGCCTGTTGCAGCGAGAGCCAGAGCCAGGACCATCGAATAAATTCCTTTGTTCATGTTCTTAATGTTAAAATGTTACGATATGTGTGTTTAATCAGTTGCTATTTCTTCTCCAAGCAGATGGAGGTCCTCCACTCCCATTATCTCAGTGGAGCACTCGCCTATCCAGCCATTTACCTGATTGACCCCGGTATAGATCCGGATAAAATCCACTCCCGGCAGGTCCACGCTTTGGCCCCTGCTGTCCACGGCCCAGGATATGTCGACGGCTGATCCGGCTCCGGAATTGGTGTCATTGTCCGCATAGCCGTAGCGGAACTTGTAGAGGACGAAGTATGTCCCCTCCCCGCTCTCGTCGATACCGTTCTGGGGCAGGCAGGTACCACTGAAAGAGAGCCTGTCCTCCCCGTACCATTGCGGGAAATAGGGCTGGGTGTGATACTTGTTTTTCGGGATGCTGCCCCGACGGCCCAGGATATCCTCCCAAAGGATGTATTCCTCTTCTTCGGAGGCTGCCGGTTCCTGTTCCGGACGCAGGTAAGTCATACTGTAGTCCGGGTGAAGGGCCACGTCATTGCCGTTGTCCCTTGCAGCCTGATACCAGGCTTCCTGCGCAGGGTCGGTATGAGCACTTCCGGCTATCTCATACCATGGGTCGTCGGGCAGCCCGTTGCCGTTGGCATCGACGGAGACCATGATGATACCCGGCTCGCTGCTTCCCCCTTCGTCCCCGAATGCATTGCCCAGCACCCGGAAGTCGCACAGCCCCTCCCGGTTCTCGATCGTATGGTCGAATCCCACCACCACATATCCGCCCCAGCCGCCGAGGGAGATCAGCCCGCGGTTGTTGTTTCCGATGGCCTCCAGGACTTTCCGGTTCATTGTCTCCTGTGTGTCGCCTTCCTCATAGAGGGGCATAGTATTGACAAACTGACCGGGGGCCGGCATATATTCGAATACTTCGGTGATGTAGGGAGTTGCGTCCTTTCCGGCCTTTTCCTTGCTGCAGGCTGTCAGGACTATGGCTACAAGCCCAGCCGCATAAATTACAGAATGTCTCATGGTGTCGTATAAAGCAATGGTTTGCGTGTGAATACAATGTGTGCCGGGATCCATACCGGACGTTCCATTCCGGGCATTGGATATCTGGGGATGCCAAGACTGCCATTGTCCTTGATCAGTACTGTACCTGCTTTCTTATAATTCATTGCCAAATAATTTTCCAACTCCCGGGATTTCCCCGTACCATACGGCACAAGGGCAGACTGTCTGTTCCTGAAGAAGAAAACCATTCAGCATTGCCGCACCCGTACTCCCGCAGGGCAGACAGTCAAAGTTGAAAGCAGGTCTTCTGACTTATTCCTCATCGCGGTAGCCTTCCCACCTCATAAGGCAGTGGCTAAAGAGATTACCGCGTGACTTCCGTCCCGAAGGACGTGGAAATTACAGCAGCGGGAACTGTCCGGGATTCTCACCCGGTTCCCTTTTAATTCCTCCACCGCAGAGCGGCGGACAGGAAACTTTCAGCGGCGCAAATATAGACAAACTTCCGTTCCAACCAAAAAAAGAATCTTGCCGGACGCTTCCGGTCCGGCGGTGTGCAGTGGTCAACGCAATCCTATTCCATCCTCCCGTACTTCATCTCCTCCCCTTCCCTGTCGTACTGCTTGCGTTTGCCTGTAGGCGGTGCGGTAAGGGTAATGCGTACCACGGCAGTGCGGTGCAGGCTGCGGCGGACCGACTCGTCGAATGCGTCCATGTGCCGGGGCAGAAAACGTTCGCAGATGAGACGTAGAGCATGGATTTTCTCGGCTTCGTCCTTTACTGTTTCCGCCCTTCCGAAAGCGACAGCCGAATTGTACTGGAGGGTGAATGAGCCGTCCTTGGGCCCTACGGTCGGAGAGCATTTGCTTACCGCAGAGAGACAGACTTCAGGATGCGCTGCAATCGCCTCGAGCTTCTCCCCTTCCTGGGCGCAGTGAAAATACCATACCCGCCCGTCCTCTCCGGCTGAAGCCAGCGACAGAGGAAGACCATAGGCAGTACCGTCTTTCCGGGTGAAACTTACTGTGATGTACGGGGCCTTACGCATGACCTCCAGAGCCCATTCCGCGGGCATTTCCCTGCTGGCTTTTCTCATTTTACTCAATTGATTTCCTGCAGCAAAAATAACAAATAAAGTGATTATCCGTAAAACCTTCACCTTCCTCAGTAAAACAGGTATCCGTTCACAGTCATAAAGCGCTATTTTTGCAGTATGAAAAAGATACTGGTAATATCATCAAGCCTGCGTCACGACAGTAATTCTGACGCACTGGCCGAAGCCTTTGCCAAAGGTGCGGCAGAGGCCGGCAATGAAGTGGAATCCATCACATTGAAAGGAAAGAACCTGCATTTCTGCACTGGCTGCCTGGCCTGCCAGAAAACTCAGAAATGCGTTATCGCTGACGATGCGCCAGCCATCGTGGACAAAATGTATGCGGCGGATGTCATCGCTTTTGCAACCCCCATTTACTATTACGGGATGAGCGGTCAGTTGAAGACCCTTCTCGACCGTACCAATCCGCTGTTTACCACGGATTATCATTTCAGGGACATATATTTCCTAAGCTCTGCGGCCGAAGAGGACCCTCAGACTCCGGAACGCGCAGTTACCGGACTCGGAGGATGGATCGAGTGCTTTGAGAACGCGCGGTTGGCAGGGTCCGTTTTCGCCGGGGGCGTGAATGCTCCAGGAGACATAAAGGGGCATGCGGAAGTGGAAGCGGCATATCAGATGGGAAAGGCTGTCTGACAGTCCACCGACAGGCAAATTTTTTCAATCTCCAACCGCTTCATTTCCAGCAAAAGTTACCATGGCGTAAGATACTTACCGTCTTGTAACCTCTTGATTATCATCAAGCAATGACTTACATTTGCGTTGTAAAAAATAAAGATCTGCAATATGAGCAACATTAAAATTCTGAACACAGGCAAGACCTGGGCACACGCATCCGTAGGGACATTGAAATCATTTGAAGGCAAGCAGTTCGTAAAGGAAGCAACCGGAGCTGACTCCTGCGAGATCTCCTTCGGCTCGTTGCCGTCCGGAGCCGCAGTGCCGTTCTTCCACAGCCACAAGGCCAACGAGGAGAACTATATCATCCTCTCAGGTGCCGGAAAATTTCAGGTAAATGATGATGTTTTCGACATCGCAGAAGGGTCAGTGGTGCGCGTCTCCCCTGGATGCTTCCGCAACCTCAAATGCACCTCTGCCGAGCCGATGACCTATATCTGCATTCAGGCCAAGAGCGGCAGTCTTGAAAAGTACACGGCTGAAGACGCCGAGATACGCGAATGCAAGAGTCTGCTCTAAGATCCCTGCCTTACCGGAAAACACAGGGGCGGCCGCCGGTCGGTCCGCCTCTGTTTGTGTATAGTGGAATGTGATTATCCGTAAAATTACCCTTTTCCTTAGACATCTATGCAAAGATATGTCTGTCTTTAATGGGGGTAATAATGTTGTGTTGTCGGGGTGATTCTCCTATTTCATAGAACTTTACTAAATGTGCAAGATTACAGACTCATCACCATCACCAACACTATCCTGCCCAGCATGAGATAGAGGCGGCATCTCTGAGTCAGAATTGGAGTTTGGTAATCAAATTAATTAAATCAGGTGGTCATATCTCCACTCCAATCTCCACTAAACAGTATCGTTGTAAGACAATTTCTGATAACCAGATGTTTACAAAGCAACTGGATTTTATGTTGCGCCATAAACGGGCTGTTCGTGGCTTTTACACATCACTAAAAAGAATAGTTGTACAACTTCGGTTGAATATCAGTTGTTTACAAAGATTGCGTTTGCTGAGTGCTCATGCCGTATAAAACCGTCTCAGCGGCGGTCTTATCGTAAAAGTTCAGTGTTCGTGTGGTGGCTTTATCGTCAGGGGTTATGTTGCTGAAAATCTGTCTCATTTGAGATATTGTCGTTGACAGGCAGCGGCAGCCGATGATGCCACGATAATCGCCTCAGCTGTAGTGATGGCATAGGGATAGCAGTCACCAGGGGTTCCTGTATTATGTCATTTATGATTATCCGCAAAATTACCCTTGGACCGCATAGCGAATTCCGGCCAGAACAGCGTTTTGTCGTCACTTGACTACAACGCCCAATAAATCAAATGGTTGCGATACTACTAAAACGTAAATAAATGATGCCACGGGACGTAAACGGCTTTAGGTGTATTTTCGGATAACCAAAGTACCCTTGGGAAAGTCAAGGCCGCGTCTTGATTTCGGGCAAGAGAGGGGCAGAATATTGTACCTGTTCTTAACGAATTTACTTCGTGGTGCACAGATTGAAAAACATCCTTGTAAATCAGATTATTACAAAACGGACTGAACATTCGCTCACTTTAAAGTACCCAAGAAAATACGAAGAAAGAACCATTCAACAAGACTGCCAGAGCCATTCTCAACTCTATTATTGTCCAGCCTACCCTTACCCGGGAAATGCTCGCAGAACAGTTGGGCCTATCCGACTCTACAGTAAAGAAATACCTTAAGATTTTCAAGGATATCGGCCTTATTGACAGGGTTGGACCGAACAAAGGCGGCTATTGGGAGGTGAAAAAGTAACATACAAATGATAGACGACAGCTGTTTCGATACAATAAAAACGGGCTTGTAAATAATCAATTACCAGAATAGCATGCAATCCGGTTGGGATTAAGCCTAAAGGCTTTTTCCCTTGCCCTGCGCCACGGGCGATCCTACATAGCTGCACATGATGTGCCGGGCTCCGCCCGTCTTTCTGTTCCGTAACTTCCATTCCGTGAACAAGTTCACGTCATGTCAGTTTCAGAACAGAAACGCCTGACCGGAAGGTCAGGCGCATCATGTTTATATGTGATCCGGTTGGGATTCGAACCCAAGACCCACAGCTTAGAAGGCTGTTGCTCTATCCAGCTGAGCTACCGGACCATAGTCATTCGGATGGGCTCGCACGCTTGAACGTGTCCGCTGAGGACACACACGTCGCCTGTTTCCCGAATGCGGCTGCAAAGATAGAAAAATATTTACATTCCCAAATTTTTTCCATAACTTTACCTGCCTAACTTTAAAACACTGAGAGCATGGAAGAGAACAGAGAGTTGGAGCTGGCACGGGAACTGGTGGAGAAGACGGGGGTGCATGTGTTCCTGACAGGTAAGGCGGGAACCGGCAAGACGACTTTTCTGAAGAGGCTGAGGGAAGATGGAACGAAGCGGATGATTGTCCTGGCGCCTACCGGCATTGCGGCTATCAACGCAGGCGGTATGACTCTGCATTCATTCTTTCAGTTGCCGTTTGCACCCTATGTGCCCGACTCTTCTTTCACGACCGACAGCAGGACGCCGGCATACAGGTATTTCCGTTTCAGCCGCGATAAAATCAACATCATACGCAGTATTGACCTGCTCGTAATAGACGAGATAAGCATGGTGCGCTCGGACCTGCTGGACGCCGTGGACAGCGTGCTGAGGCGCTTCAGGAATCGGAACAAGCCATTCGGAGGCGTACAGTTGCTGATGATCGGAGACCTGCAGCAGCTTGCACCCGTAGTCCGGGACGAGGACTGGGAGATTCTGCACACGTTCTACGATACCCCCTACTTTTTCTCCAGCCGTGCCCTGCAGCAGACCGAGTACTGCACGGTGGAGCTGAAAAAAGTCTACCGTCAGAGCGACAGCCGTTTTCTGGAGCTGCTCAACAGCATACGCGACGGCCGGTGCACGCCGGAGGTAATGCAGGCCTTGAACCGGAGATATATTCCGGAGTTCCGCCCCTCAAAGGAGGACGGATACATACATCTGGTCACCCACAATATCCAGGCCCAGCGCATCAACGACAGCGAGATGGATCTGCTGCCCGGCCCTTCCTACTCCTTTCAGGCCACCATTGAGGGCCAGTTCCCGGAGTACTCCTACCCCACCGACGAGACACTGGTACTCAAGCAGGGGGCGCAGGTCATGTTCGTCAAGAACGACACTTCCGCAGAGCACCGCTATGTCAACGGGACCATAGGAGAAGTTGTGGATATATCCGAGGATATGATAGAGGTGAAATGCAGGGACAGCGGCTCAGTCCTGACCGTCCGGCAGGAAGCCTGGAGCAATGCCCGCTATGTCCTTGACGAGACTACCCGTGAAATACGCGAAGAGGTCGATGGCATCTTCTATCAGTATCCCCTGAAACCGGCCTGGGCCATTACCATACACAAGAGCCAGGGCCTGACATTCGACCGGGCCATCATCGACGCCCGCGCATCCTTCGCCCACGGCCAGGCCTACGTGGCCCTGAGCCGCTGCCGTAGTCTGGAAGGACTGGTCCTGAGTGCCCCCTTGTCCAGACGGTCCGTGATAAACGACGATGCCGTGGAGGATTTCATTGCACATGCAAGGCTCAGCGAGCCGGACGGAAACCGCATCTGCTTCTTCCGACAGCAGTATTTCACCGGCCTGCTTTCGGAACTTTTCGACTTCTCTCCGGTTGAAAAACCACTCAGGAGATATGTAGGTGCAGCCGAAGAGAGTCTCATAAAACTATATCCCAAGCAGATCGGGGAATACAAAAAAGCTCTGCAGGATTTTGTGCACGATGTCCGGGATGTGGCCGGAAAATTCCAGCTGCAGTACACACGCATGGTCGGCAACAATCCTTCCGGCTATGCCTCATGCCCGTCCATCCAGGAAAGAGTCCGTTCAGGTGCGGAATATTTCAGGGAAAAACTGGAAGCCCTTGCCGAGATCTTTCCCGCAGACTCCCGCCTAAGTTCTGACAATCAGGAAGCGGACAAGAAGCTGCGGCAGGAAATGGATGAGTTCCACAAGAGCCTCGGCATGAAGACCGCACTCCTCGAATATACAGCGGCAGAAGGCTTTCAGACAGCGTCCTACCTCCGCAAGAAGAACCTGCTGTCAATAGAAGGGCCGCAACGTACCGCCCCAAAAGCCGGACAGACCCAAAAAGAAAGCAGGAAGAAAAAAGAAGCCAAGGCCGAGGTTCCTGCCGATATCCTGCATCCTGAGCTGTATGAGGCTCTGGTAGAATGGCGCCGCTCAGAATCCACGTCACGGAGCGTGCCGGCCTACGTCATCCTCCAGCAGAAAGCCATCCTCGGCATCAGCAACCTCATGCCGCAGGACATGCAGTCGCTGCTCCGTATCCCGTATTTCGGCAAGGCAGGAGCGGAAAAATACGGGGAGCGCATACTGGAGATAGTAAGGGAATATACTGGCAAGGGCACGTGTTTTGAAGCAAATGAATAACCGACATATAAACTGAATGTATTTATGAGAAAGCTGTTGATGATTGTGGATCCGCAGATAGATTTCATCAGCGGAAGCCTGAAAGTGGAGGGTGCAAAGGAGAAAATGGACGCTTTGGCCGATTATATCCTGAAGACCGACGGAGAATATATCTGCAAGCTGATCACCATGGACCAGCATCCTTACAGGCACTGCTCGTTCATCGAAAACGGAGGCCAATGGCCTATGCACTGCGTGGTAAATACCATAGGGGCTGCTGTCTACCAGCCGATTATGGATGCAGTGTACAACACCCAGGGTGAGGTGAAGATGTTCCGTAAGGGCGAAAAGAAGAACTTCGAGGAATATTCTATCTTCAAGAACCGCTGCTCGGCCAGACATATAGATTTCCTGCTCTACCGCCTGGACATCGAGGTTGTGGATGTATGCGGCATCGCAGGAGATATCTGCGTACTCAATACTCTCAAGGACGGCATCGCCATCTACGGCCGCTCTCCGCAGTTCAACGTGCTGGAGGAGTTCTGCCCCTCGATTGACGGGGGTACAGCCCTGAGGGAGTTTCTTGAATCATGACAGGTAAATATGTGAGATTTTTCTGTAAATATGGTAACAGTCAATCGCTGCTGCCGGCATAATTTTGCAGAAAACAATAAAAGATGAAACATACATTATTAATCATGGCAGCAACCGTCGGAATATGCTTCTGCGCTGCCGCCCAGAACCCGGAAAATGACATTATGAACGGAAAAAAGACACTAGTGGCCTACTTCTCAGCCACCGGAACTACTGAGAGGGTTGCAGAGATGATTGCCGAAGCCACAGGAGGCACTCTGTACGAAATCACCCCCGAGAAGAAATACACGGCAGCCGACCTGAACTGGCGGAACGAATCATCGCGCAGCAGCGTGGAGATGCACGACCTGTCGTTCCGTCCGGCCATAGTCAGAGACCTGAAAAATGCCGGAGACTACGACGTAATCTACATCGGTTTCCCTATCTGGTGGAACCTGGCGCCCACAGTAGTGAATACCTTTATCGAGGCTTACGGCTTCGAGGGCAAGACCGCGATACCCTTCGCCACTTCCGGCGGCAGCGGCATCACCAACTCCGCCGCCCAGCTCAAGAAGCAGTACCCCGACATCAACTGGCAGAGCGGCAAGCTGCTGAACAATCCTTCCAGGGCCGATATCGAAGCCTGGGTAAAATAACCGTACAACCACAAATCCTCCATTATGAGAAAGAATTTCGGAGCAAAACCCCTCACCTACCCACAGCCGGTATACATTATCGCCACCTACGGTGAGGACGGCACGCCCGATGCCATGAACGCGGCATGGGGCGGTATCAGCGAGCAGAACGAGATAAGCCTGTGTCTCAGCGCGGGTCACAAGACAGTCAAGAACATACTCAAACGCGGAGCATTCACGGTCAGCATGGCCGAGGCCGGACACATCACCGCCTGCGACTACGTGGGTCTGGTATCCGGCAACAACACTCCTGACAAATTCACCCGTGCCGGCTTCCACGCCGTCAAGTCGGAGTTCGTGGACGCACCTCTGATTGAAGAACTTTCAGTGGCAGTGGAATGCCGCCTGAAGGACTACAATCCCGAGACCTGCATCCTGCGCGGCGAGATCGTAAACGTCAGCGTGGACGAGAGAGTCCTCACCCCCGAGCAAGGTGGATCCCGCAAAGGTCTCCCCCGTCATCTTCGACCCGTTCAACAACATCTATCTGAAAGTCGGAGAAAAAGTCGGCAACGCCTTCTCGGACGGACGCCGCCTCAAATAACCGGCAGACGCACTATCACTTTTAACGAATTGACTTCGTGGTGCGCGCTTGGACTGCACCACGAAGTCAATTTGTTGACGACCCGACACAATCAGGATTGCTGATATAGTCTTTTTACAGATTGCGGACAATTCCCATGAAGAGGACCGGACCGGACTCGCGCCCGCGTATCAGGAACACGAAGGGGCGGTCAGCCTTGAACTCAAACGGATCGGGGGCAAGGGATGTCCGCATGATGCCCACAGAGGTGACAGCTGCCGCCTCCGAGCCTTTCTCATTGACCTCGATGAATGTCTTCTGCTTTACCTCACTGATCATCAGAGGCTCCCTGGCTATTCCCGAAAAATCGGCCGCAGGAGTGAAGGCAGTCCGCATTCCGAGGCGCTGCAGTGTGGCGATGAGGGAGGTCTCATACTCGGCCTTGAATTTGGGAATGGTCACCTTTATGCGGTCTGTCTGAAGCAGGCCGGTCAGAGTGCTCAGGGCCTCGCTATCCAGACCTGACACGAATTCCTCGGCACTCGTTCCTTCAGCAGGCAGAAAGATATCCATCACGAATGAGCCGTTTCCGTAAGGAAGTTCCAACACTGAGCCTTCAGGACCGGTATAATAGGCAAAGTCAGCAGTATTGTGCATGAACTCGACCTTGGAGCTCCGGTTATTGCCGTGGAAAATGTCCTCACGCGTTCTGGCAGCATCGAATGGACAGGACCACATTCCCTTGAAATACAAAGCATTCAACAGATACATCTGAGTAGCTGGGTCGATGCTTTCTATCATCTTGCCGATACGCCCGTTGGTATTTTCCGAACACCAGCTGTTAATGACAGAAGGAGAAGCGGGGTCTGAGAAATCCAGATTGCTTACCAAGGCATCGTAATACTTGACGGCTGTCTTGCAGAAACGGGACCTGACCGGAAAAAGGTCTGAAACCCAGATAGAGTTGGCCACATTAAGTTCTATGCCCACTGGACCGGAGGCCAGAAAGTCCATCACGCTACGGTTGTATTCGTTTAGATCCTTTATGGAAGCATCCTGACCGAGAACGGACAGCATTTCATCCAAAGTGGCCTCTTCCGCCCCGTTTGCAGTCATGGACAGCGCCATCGATGCACTAAGCGGGGATATGAAGACTATATCGGAGCCGTCGTACGAGACAGCATCCTGGAAAAGTCCGAATGCAAAAGAGGAGCCCGCAGAAGCGGCTCCCCTATTGAGATTGTCACCGGCCTGGGCGGCCATGGCCACTGTGGCCATAGCCGGCACAAGCATAAGGTATTTCAATGCTTTCTTCATTTCTGCATCTCTTTTTTGAGTCTCTCGGCCAGCAGGGGAACTATCTTGTTCACATCCCCTACTATACCGATATCCGAAACATTGAAGATGGGCGCGAACTTGTCTTTGTTCACGGCTACGATATAGCCGGACTCCTCCATTCCTGCCAGATGCTGGATGGCTCCGGATATACCGAGAGCGAGATAGAGATCGGGGCGGACGGTCTTGCCGGTCTGGCCCACCTGACGGTCATGCGGCATGATGCCTGCATCGACCATTGCCCTGGATGCGGACACCTCCGCTCCGAGTACGTCGGCCAGTTCCTGCAGCTTTGCGAAACCCTCCTTGCAGCCTACTCCGCGGCCGCCGGAGACGAGGATCTTGGCCTCGGTGATATCCACCTTGTTCTTCTCCTCACGCACCTCCTCGATGAGGCGGACCCTGATCTTGGAGTGGTCAAACTTGGTCTCGAAACGGACGATTGAGCCTGTACGGCCGGGCTCGGGGTCACGCTTGGGCATCACACCCGGACGTACCGTGGACATCTGGGGACGGTGCTCGGTACACATGATGGTGGCCATCAGATTGCCTCCGAAGGCCGGACGGGTCATCATCAGCTGCTTGTCCTCCGATATCTCCAGCTTAGTGCAGTCCGCGGTAAGTCCTGTTGACAGGCGGGCGGAGAGCCTGGGAGCAAGGTCACGGCCGATGGTCGTGGCTCCGAAAAGCACTATGTTGGGCCGCATGGCTGTGATGATCTGATATACGGACTGGGCATACTGCTCAGTCAGGTAGTCCTTGAGTTCTATATGGTCGGTGACCACTACCTCATCGGCGCCATACTCGAAAAGTGTGGGGATGAGCCCTTCCACATTGTAGCCGGCCAGGATGGCAACCACCTTCTCTCCCAGTGCTTCCGCAAGGTCTCGGGCCTTGCCTATAAGCTCCAGTGCGACAGGCTGGATAACACCGCCTCTCTGTTCTGCGAACACATATACGTTCTTATAGTCGTTCTTGTTGATCATAATCTATGATGTATTACGGTGTTACTATATGATGAATTTTTCCTTGAGGCGGGAAACTATCAGGCCTACAGCCTCCTCTGCGTCCACCTCGAATATCTCTCCCGGAGCTTTCAGACCCTTTGTGAAGGCCTTCAGCACCTTGGTCGGAGAGCCTTTCAGACCGAGCTTGCTTTCGTCCACATCGATCTTGTCCGCCCCCCATACCTCTACCTGCTTATTGTACGCCTGGACGATGCCGGGAGCACTCATGTACCTCGGCTTCACGGCAGACGACAGTACTGTCAGCAGACAGGGCATCTGAGCCTCGAGAATCTGCATTCCCTCTTCGGTCTCCTTATTGACACGCAGGGTCTTGCCTCCTTTCTCCACCTCCAGGTCGCATACATACGATACCTGAGGCACGTCCAGGTGCTCGGCAATCTGGGGACCCACCTGGGCGGTATCTCCGTCGATGGCCTGACGGCCGGTAATTACCAGATCCCATTCCAGAGTCCTGAGGGCCCCGGCAAGAGCATTGGATGTAGCGAGAGTGTCGGCTCCGGCGAATTTCCTGTCGGTCAGGAGTATCGCCCTGTCCACACCCATAGCGTAGGCTTCCCTGAGGATCAGGTCCGCCTGAGGAGGTCCCATGGTGATGACCGTGACATGGGCCCCGTACTTGTCTTTCAGACGCAGAGCCATTTCGAGTCCGCCCTTGTCGTCGGGGTTCATGATGCTGGGCACTCCATCCCTGATGAGGGTTCCGGTAACAGGATTGATCTTTATCTCGGTGGTATCGGGTACCTGCTTGATACAAACTACTATATTCATACTTTCCTGATTTTACTTTTTAAACATACTGGCTGCTATCACCATTCTCTGTACCTCAGATGTACCCTCGTAGATCTCGGTGATCTTGGCATCGCGCATCATCCTCTCCACGGGATACTCGCGGGTGTAGCCGTAGCCTCCGTGGAACTGCACTGCCTTGGTGGTCACTTCCATGGCGGTCTCTGCAGCGAACAGCTTGGCCATGGCGGCATCGGCCGAATAAGGCTCCTTGCAGTCCTTCTTGAAGGCTGCGGAGCGGACGAGCAGACGGGATGCCTCGACCTTGGTCTTCAGGTCGGCCATCTGGAACTGGGTGTTCTGGAACTGGGAGATGGACTTGCCGAACTGCTTGCGTTCCATGGTGTACTTGACGGTCTCGTCGAGAGCTCCCTGGGCTATTCCAAGGGCCTGCGAGGCGATACCTATGCGGCCTCCGTCGAGGGTCTTCATGGCTATCGCGAAGCCCCCTCCCACCTTGCCGAGAAGATTGGCCTTGGGTATACGGCAGTCGGAGAAGATAAGCTCGGCGGTGGCGGAGCCCCTGATACCGAGCTTCAGCTCCTTCTTGCCTACCTCGAAACCAGGGGTGCCTTCCTCTACGATAAAGGCGGAAATACCCTTGTTCTTCAAGGATTTGTCAGTCATTGCAAATATCACGTAGACATGGGCATGGCCGGCATTTGTGATGAAAATCTTGTTGCCGTTCAGTACCCACTCGTCCCCGTCGAGGACTGCGGTGGTCTGCTGTGCCGAGGCGTCTGTACCCGCATTTGGTTCGGTCAGACCGAAGGCTCCGAGCCATTCGCCGGAAGCCAGTCTGGGCAGATACTTGCGCTTCTGCTCCTCGGTGCCGTGCTCGAATATAGGTGCAAGGCAGAGGGAGGTATGTGCGGAAAGCACGACTCCTGTCGTGGCGCATACCCTCGAAAGTTCCTCCACTGCGATGGTGTACATGATGTTGTCCCCGCCTGCCCCGCCGTATTCAACGGGGAGGGGTATGCCGAAGAGTCCGAGCGGAGCCATCTTCTGGACCGTCTCTATGGGGAATCTCTCCTGTTCGTCGATCTCGGCTGCCAGGGGCTTCACTTCCTTTTCCGCGAATTCCCGGATCATCTGCCTGAAAAGCGACTGTGTCGGTGTGAGTTTGAAATTCATTTTCTACAATGCTTTAAATTAATACTTGTAAAATCCTTCTCCTGTCTTTCTTCCGAGCAGTCCGGCACGCACCATCTTCCTCAGCAGAGGGTGAGGACGGTACTTGTCGTCTCCGAACTCGCGGTGCAGTACCTCCATGATGGCCAGGCATACGTCCAGACCGATAAGGTCGGCCAGGGCGAGAGGTCCCATAGGATGATTGGCACCGAGCTTCATCGCCGCGTCTATGTCATCGCGGGAAGCCACTCCGTCAGCGAGGATGCCCACGGCCTCATTGACCATCGGAATGAGGATACGGTTCACTACGAAACCGGGAGCCTCGTTAACGGCCACGGGAGTCTTGCCTATCTCCTGGCAGAGAGCGAAAACGGCGTCGAACACCTCCTGGGATGTACGCTGCCCCTTTATGATCTCCACGAGTTTCATCACGGTGGCGGGGTTGAAGAAGTGCATGCCGATTACATGGCAGGGCCTTGAGATTGCCGCCGCAATACCGGTGATCGAGAGCGAAGAGGTGTTGGTGGCAATGATCGTCTCAGGTTTGCAGATGCCGTCCAGCATCTTGAAGAGCTCTATCTTCAGGTCCATCTCCTCGACTGCGGCCTCTATGATCAGGTCGGAATCGGCGATGTCCTTATAGTCGGTGGTAACGGTGATATTCGCCAGAGCAGCGTCCATGGCGGCCTGCTCCATCTTGCCTTTCTCGACGAGCTTGCCGAGGGATTTGGTGATACGGCCCATGGCCTTGGTGTTGGAAGCCTCGCTGCGGCTCTTCATGGTCACTTTCCGGCCGGCCTGAGCCAGAGCCTGTACGATACCGGAACCCATGGTTCCGGTGCCGATTACGGATATTTTATCTATTGTCATAACAGTTTGTGTTTTATCTTTCTATATTGTGTCATCTCTACTTGTTCCTGAATACAGGAGCAGTCTTGCCGAGGAATGCCTGCATACCGGTCTTCTGGTCCTCTGTGGCAAAGCACTCGGAAAATGCCCGGTTCTCGGCGGCCAGGGCCGTGGTCTCGTCCATGTCGTAGCAGGAGTTGATGCAGGCCTTCGCCTTGCGTACCGCTATCGGAGCGTTGGCACGGATGTCGCGGGCCAGGCCCAGGACATAGTCCATCAGTTCCTCCGGGGGCAATACGTGATTGACCAGTCCGATGCGCAGGGCCTCGGCAGCATCAATCACCCTTCCGGAGTATATCATCTCCTTGGCATAGCCCTGTCCCACCAATTTGGGAAGGCGGTAGGTACCGGAAAATCCGGGGATAATGCCGAGCTTCACTTCCGGCTGCCCGAACTTGGCCTTGGCAGAGGCAATGCGGATGTCGCAGGCCATGGCCAGTTCGCATCCTCCTCCGAGGGCATACCCGTTCACGGCGGCAATCACCGGGAAAGGCAGCTCCTCTATCCTGCGGAATACCTCGGCTCCGAAACGGCCGAAGTCCAGTCCCTGCTCTGCGTCGAATCCCGCCATCTGGGAAATGTCGGCGCCGGCCACGAAAGACTTCGGGCCGTTCCCGCGGATTATCAGCACGGCGGTACCTTCGGGAATGTCCGTCACGAAGCGGTACATCTCCTCCAGTACAGGGCGGCTCAGGGAGTTGAGCGACTGGGGATGGGATATCGTCAGGATGCAGATACCCTCCTCTGGAGTCTCTATTCTGAGAAAATTGTATTCCATTGTACAGTAAAATTACTGACGCATAGGCTTTAAATCAGGATCTATGATAAGCTGGGCCTCTGTAGCGGCCTGAACCTGCTCCACCGTGAATTCCGGATGGATCTCGCGCAGGACGATACCCTTGTCGGTGATGTCCATCACGCCCATCTCGGTGATAATCATATTGACCTGTCCGGCGGCTGTCAGGGGCAGACGGCATTTCTTGAGGATTTTGGGATTGCCCTTGGCGGTATGCTCCATAGTCAGGATAACCTTGCGGGCTCCTACCAGCAGGTCCATTGCACCGCCCATTCCGGGCACCTTCTTACCGGGGATAATCCAGTTGGCGAGGTCGCCGTGCTCGTCCACCTCGAGGGCTCCGAGGAAGGTAACGTCCACGTGGCCGCCGCGGATAATCTCAAACGAAGCGAGGGAGCTGCAGGCATAGGCTCCGGGCACGGCCGTGATGTATCCGCCGCCGGAGTTGATGAGGTCCGGATTCTCCTCTCCTGGTTTTGGGGTAGGTCCCATACCTACCAGTCCGTTCTCGCTCTGGAGGATAACTGATACTCCTTCAGGGAGATAATCGGGAATCATGGTCGGAAGTCCGATTCCGAGGTTCACCACGTCCCCGTCTTTGAGCTCGAGGGCAGCCCTGCGGGCTATCACCTCTCTTATCTGATTCTTGTCCATTGTAATAATGTATTTAGTGATTATTTTCCGTTGTGTCTGCGTACATATTCCTCGGCGATGAACGAGGCTACGTCATCTGCGTAGGTATTCATGCCGAAGCCGGCATCGTAGCCCAGCTCCTTGGCCAGCTCGTGGGTGATGCGGGGACCGCCGCAGGCCAGTATTACCTTGTCGCGGAGCCCCTCTGCCTCGAGCAGTTCCACCAGCTCGGTCAGGTTCTTGATATGGATATCCTTCTGCGTCACTGTCTGGGACACTATCAGGGCATCTGCGTGCAGCTCAACCGCCTTGGCGATGAAATCCTCGTTAGGCACCTGGCTGCCGAGATTATAGGCATCTATCATGTCATAGCGCTCCAGACCGTAGTGCCCGGCATAGCCCTTCATGTTCATGATAGCGTCGATACCCACGGTATGCGCATCAGTTCCCGTGCTGGCACCCACCACCACGAGCTTGCGTCCGATATTCTCCCTTATGTACTCGTCGGTCTGCGGCATATCCATCACGGTAGACTCTACCTTGGGCACGTGGATTGCCGTAAAGTCCACCGTATGAACGGCGGAACCGTAGCAGTTGAAGAATGTAAAGCCCGGTGTAAGCTCCTTGTAGAACACCACCTGGGGGTTGTCCAGTCCCATGCCTTTCAGAAACTGTTTGGCAGCCTCCACGGCCTCTTCGCCGACAGGTACGGGAAGCGTGAAGCTCAACTGTACCTTGCCGTCGTTCATGGTGTCTCCGTAAGGTTTTATAGCCTTGAGGTTCAGATTCTTGTCGTAATCCTTCTCCTCCATCGAATAAAGTCCGCCGCTCATGTTATTTTCCTCCTATCATTAATTTAACAAAGGGATTCATGTAATTGCTGCCTTTCGGAGTAACTCCGTCGAGGCCCTTGCCCCCGTTGCGGGGACGCTTGACATCCGCGAAGATGCCTTTCTCCAGAGCCGAGAAGAGTCCCTCCTCGCGGAGTTTCTCCAGCAGCTCTATGGCCTTGTCAAGCACCTCCTTGGCGCGGGTACGCACGATGCCGCCTTCCTTGAACTCCACCTCGTCGCCGATGCTCTTCATGTTGTTGAAGATGTATTTTGCATTCTCTATCGACAGGAAGCGGTCCGACATGAAGGGGGTGTGGATAGCCTCTGTAGGCATACCGAGAAGCTGTATGCCCTGATTGGTCCAGATACCTATCATGTTGAAGAGAGCATCCTGGATATGGCCGCGGAAGATGTTGCCGGTCATGAACTTTGTGGGAGGCATGTACTTCAGCGGAGCCTTGGGGAAAATCTCGCGGGCCATCTGGGCCTGGGCCAGTTCCAGCAGGAAACCGTTCTCGAGCATCGGGTCCATCTCGAAGGCGTGTCCGAGTCCCATCTGCTCCTCCGGCAGACCGGCGATGAGGGCCAGCTGCTCGTTGATGATATCGGAGGCAAGCACGGTATGGGCAGCTTCGACGGCATCGGCTGTGGTCAGGTAGTTGTCCTCGCCGGTATTGATGATGACTCCTGCAAATCCGTTGATTACCCTCGAGAAGAACTGGTCGATGAGGGTCCTCTGCATGTTGATGTCCCTGAAGAGGATACCGTAGAGAGCATCGTTGAGCATCACGTCGAGTCCCTCGAACGCGCCCATGACGGCTATCTCAGGCATGCAGAGACCGGAACAGTAGTTGCACAGGCGGATGTAGCGTCCGACCTCCTCGCCCACCTTGTCCAGGGCCTGGCGCATGATGCGGAAATTCTCCTGGGTAGCGTAGGTACCGCCGAACCCTTCGGTAGTGGCTCCGTAGGGCACATAGTCCAGCAGGGACTGGCCGGTGGTACGGATGACCGCGATGATATCGGCTCCCTGGCGGGCGGCTGCCTCGGCCTGCA
>DVIL01000052.1 GCA_018711305.1 Candidatus Coprenecus stercorigallinarum | reverse complement strand
GAATGCCCCCTTGATGCGCAGGTCGAGGGCCTCTTTCGGGGAAATGCCCTTCTTCTGGCGGATATTCCTGAGAGCGGCCACAGCCTCGGTGGCAAGCCCGAAGTCGCGGATAAACGCCTCGTCGTACTCTCCTCCGGCAGGCTGGCGCTCCAGCATGACGGTCGCGCCCTCGGGACGCTCCGCGATGTTGTGCCACAGTTCCTCGGTGATGAACGGCATCACGGGGTGCAGGAGCTTGAGCAGGGAGTCGAAAAATCCGATGGTGGCATCGTATGTGGCCCCGTCCACCGGAGAACCGAAGGCCGGCTTGACTATCTCGAGGTACCAGGCGCAGAAGTCGTCCCAGAACAGCTTGTAGAGGGTCATCAGCGCATCGGAAATCCTGAATCTGGAAAAATGGTCATCGACCGTGGCTATTGCCTGATTGAGCTTGTGGGTAAACCACTTGACTGCAAGTGCCGAATGCTCGGGAGCAGCGGCGGTGCGGTCCACACTCCAGCCTTTAACCAAGCGGTAGGCGTTCCATATCTTGTTGCAGAAGTTGCGGCCCTGCTCCACCTGGGACTCGTCGAAGAGGATGTCGTTGCCGGCAGCAGTGCAGAGCAGCATGCCGATACGGACTCCGTCAGCCCCGTAGTCATCGATGAGTTTCAGAGGGTCAGGTGAGTTACCGAGGGTCTTGGACATCTTGCGGCCCAGTTTGTCGCGGACGATACCGGTAAAGTAGACATTGTGGAAAGGCACCTTGTCCATGAACTCGTTGCCGGCCATGACCATCCTGGCCACCCAGAAGAAGATGATGTCCGGGCCGGTCACAAGGTCGTTGGTCGGATAGTAGTACGCTAAATCGGCATTCGGAGCCTTCTCGGGGAAACCGGGCTTGCCGGGATCGAATACCGAGATGGGCCAAAGCCACGAGGAGAACCAGGTATCCAGCACATCCTCGTCGCGCCTGAGGTCAGCGGCTGTAACCGAAGGGTCGAGCTGCTGCGCGGCCTTCAAAGCCTCCTCCTCGGTAGCCTCCACCACATAGCGGCCGTCGGGCAGGTAGTATGCGGGTATCTGCTGTCCCCACCACAGCTGACGGGAGATGCACCAGTCGCGGGTATTCTCCATCCAGTGACGGTATGTGTTGCGGTATTTGTCGGGTATGAGGCGTATCTCTCCGTCCTCCACTCGGGCCAGGGCGGCTTTGGAGAGCTCGTCCATCTTGATGAACCACTGCATAGACAGCTTCGGCTCGATGACGGCGTCGGTCCTCTCGGAGTGTCCTACAGGCGAGAGGTAGTCCTCCTCCTTCTCGAGCTGCCCGGCCTCGGCCAGCATTTTCACTATCTTCTTGCGGGCCACGAAACGGTCCTCGCCCACGAGGATTACAGCCTTCTCGTTGAGCCGTCCGTGGTCGTCGATGATGTCGAGCACCGGCAGGTTGTGCCTCAGGCCTATCTCGTAGTCGTTCACGTCGTGGGCCGGAGTCACTTTCAGGCAGCCTGTACCGAAATCCATGGTCACATACGAATCCTCGATAATGGGAATCTCCCTGTTGATCAAAGGGATGAGTATCTTCTTGCCGCGCAGGTGGTGATACCTCGGATCCTCCGGGTTGATGCAGACAGCGGCATCGGCCATGATGGTCTCGGGACGGGTCGTGGCTATGACTATGTAGTCGTCAGTGGGATTGCCGGCCCCGTCGGACACCTTGTAGCGCAGGTAGTAGAGCTTGGACCTGGTCTCCTTGTGGATCACCTCGTCGTCGCTCACAGCGGTCAAGGCCTGGGGGTCCCAGTTGACCATCCTCACGCCGCGGTAGATATATCCTTTCTTGTAGAAATAAACGAATGTGTTGATGACCGCCTCACTGAGAGCCGGATCCATCGTAAAGCGGGTACGGTCCCAGTCGCAGGAGGCCCCGAGCTTCTTGAGCTGCTCGAGGATGATGCCGCCGTGCTTCTCCTTCCATTCCCAGGCATGTTTCATGAACTCCTCGCGGGTCAGGGAGGACTTGTCGATGCCCTGCTCCTTCAGCTTGGCCACCACCTTGGCCTCGGTGGCGATGGACGCATGGTCGGTACCAGGCACCCAGCAGGCGTTCTTGCCCTGCATGCGGGCACGGCGGACGAGCACGTCCTGTATCGTATTGTTGAGCATGTGTCCCATGTGCAGCACACCTGTCACATTGGGCGGCGGGATGACCACAGTATATGGTTCCCGGTTATCGGGTTCCGAATGGAAAAACTTGTTCTTCAACCAGTAAGAGTACCATTTCTCCTCTACTTCCGAGGGGCTGTATTTCGCTGACAGTTCCATATTTCTTGCAAATTAGCCTGCAAATATAAGAAGATTTGTGTAGATTTGCGGGACGTTTCAAAACATAATTTCACAAGACATGGACAATCAGCAACAGAAAAAAGAAATAGGCATAGAGCTGACAAAGGAAACAGCTGCCGGCAACTACTCCAACCTCGCCCTCATCACGCACTCCAACAGCGAGTTCATCCTGGATTTCGCCCGCATGCTCCCGGGTTATCCAAAAGCACAGGTTGTCAGCCGCATAATCATGACTCCCGAGCACGCCAAGAGACTGCTCCTGGCCCTGAGCGACAACATCGGCAAATACGAGAGCCAGAACGGCGAGATAAGTCTCGGTGCTCCCAATCTGCCCAAGAACACCATACCATTCGGTTTCAACCCCAACAACACTCCGGAAGCATAACCGATGAAGCCGGATATCGCATTTGCCGGTGCCGGGAACGTGGCCTTCCGGTTCTCTTTGGCCCTGCAGGAAAAAGGATACAGAATAAGAGCTATATACAGCCGCACTGAAAAAAGCCGTGACAGATTGGTCAAGGCACTAAGAGCCAATGGTTCGGACACAATAGCCGCAACAAGGCTCCAAGACCTGCGGTCTGCATCACTGGTCATAATCGCGGTTACGGACGATGCCATACCGCAGGTGGTGGAGGAAATGAGGGCTGCATTCCAGGATACAGACAATGAAGCCGTACACCAGCTTCCATCCGTTGTACATACATCAGGAGCCACCCCTCTCTCTGTTCTGCAACCACTCGCCGGAACCGGCTGCGCCTGCGGGGTAATGTACCCGCTGATGACACTCAGCCGCAACAAGAACGTGGAATTCCGTGACGTGCCGCTGCTTTTGGAGGCCCATGACGGAGAACTCCGGACTGTCCTCGACACGATTGCATCCGACCTGGGCAGCGAACACTATTTCTACTCTTCGGAAGACCGGCTCAGAATGCACGTAGCAGCAGTGTTTACCACCAACTTCGTCAACTACCTCCTCGGCCTGGCCTTCCCCATAGTCCAGCACGACCATCCCCTGCTCATCCCCTCCACCATCGAGGCAGTGCGCAACGCATTCCTGCACACCCCCTCCTCCACCCTCACCGGCCCCGCCCGCAGAGGTGATATGGAGACTATCCGCAAACATATCGGACTGCTGCATGACATGGGGCTGACCGAGCAGGAGGAGATATACCGCCTCCTGACCGACAGGATTCTCAAAAAATATCACCCTGAAGACAAATAAACACCATGCCCAACTACAACTATAAAGTCAAACTGCACTCCATCCGCGCTTTCGCATTCGACGTGGACGGAGTATTCACCGACGGTTCCATCCTGTCCACCGCAGACGGGGACCTTCTGCGCACCTTCGACTCAAAAGACGGATTCGCAGTGCGGATGTGCACCATGAAAGGATATCCTGTAGCCATCATCACCGGAGGCGTATCTCAGAGCATTGTGCACAGATTCACCGGGTTAGGTGTAAAGGAAGAGGACATCTACCAAAAATCCCGCAACAAGGTGCCCGATTTTCTGGATTTCTGCTCCAGACACGGCCTCAAGCCTGAGGAAGTGGCCTTCGCGGGAGACGACATACCCGACATCCCGGTGCTCCGGATGGCCGGGCTGGCTGTCGCTCCGGCCGATGCCGTTCCGGAGGTCAAGGACGTATGCGACTACGTATCCATCCGCCCGGGAGGCAGAGCCTTTGCCCGCGACCTCATAGAGCAGGTGCTGAAGGTGCATGAGGACTGGTACCTGGATACAGACGTTTTCGCCAAAACCTTTTGACACATACCGCCATGTTGCTTCACGAAGCCCTGAAAGGCCGCCGCATAGTGCTCGGCTCGGCCTCTCCCCGCAGAAGGGAACTCCTCGCAGGTCTCGGCCTGGAATTTACCGTAGAGGCCACCCCCGGCGCTCCGGAAACCTATTCCCCCACACTCATGCCGGATGAGGTGCCGGCCGCCCTCGCAGTATCCAAGTCGGAGGGATTCCACCGTCCCTTAGAGCCGGACGAGATCCTCATCACCGCCGACACCGTGGTCATCTGCGGGGAAGACATCCTCGGCAAGCCCTCGGACAGGGAGGACGCAGCAAGGATGCTCCGGGAGCTCTCGGGCCGTACTCACCGCGTGGTCACCGGCGTCTGCCTGCGCGACAATACCCGGCGGCACGTATTTTCCTGCACCTCCGAAGTGGAATTCAAATCCCTCGCAGAAGAGGAAATATCCTACTACATCGACCGCTGGCACCCCTTCGACAAGGCCGGCAGCTACGGCATCCAGGAATGGATAGGCTACATAGGAATAACCTCCATACGCGGCTCCTACTTCAACATCGTAGGACTCCCCGTACAGAGGCTGTACACTGCTTTGTGCGAATTTATCGGACAGTGATCATCTCGACACTCTGCCGGCGCACTTTATCCAAAGGCTCTACGGTGTATTTCACCTTGGAGAAATCGATGTCATTCAGGTCGATGCAGCGGATGGTGCTGTTCCAGCAAGTGCGCCAGTACATTTTCAGACCCTTGGTATCGGCCGCCGTCGTAAACTGCGTGGCACCGGGAATGTCTGTCGGCTCCTGCCCTTTCTGACGCTCCACTCCTATCGGTATGTCGAAATTGTTCAGAATCAGGAAGCAGGACATTACCGTCTCCTCTCCTGTGGGGTACTGCGGTGCGGTGGCCTGATAGTAGGCGGCACGTACAAACCGCGAAGGAGGAGTCACGTCCCCGGGGATTCCTATCATGCCGGTGCCGGCTCCGAAGCGGCGTACCTGCGGATAAGCCGAAAATGCATTGCCGTCAGCCTCTCCGAAAGCCAGATTGACATAATTGTTCAGATTGGTCACATGCCAGGGAAAATCGGGGGAATTGGTCAGCACCCCTACCGTATTCTCGTAGATATGCGTCTTCCCGCCGGTTATCTCGATGACAATCTGCCTTCCGGACGGGTCCCCCACCCTCCAGTGCGAAGTGCCGGACTGAGGATAGAGCATGGTCACTATTATCTCGTCAAAATGGTCAATCACCTCCTGTACGGTGGAGAATCCGGAGAGTATCCAGCTCACCACCTGCATGTCGGGGACAGTACGGCTCACTTCGGTAGAATCGTACTCAGGATACTGGCCGTAACCGGGGAAGAAGAAAAGTCCGGCGGACAGCCCCTTTTCATTGAGCCCCTCCAGCACGAACTGGTCCATATTGGCCGCCACCCCCACATATCCGTACTTTCCCGTGAATATCATACCATTGCCGCCATCTGCCGTCAGGGACACATGCCTGTATCCCCTCGGGACGACGACATAGCGGCTGTGCAGGTCGGAACCGCCCCACTCTGCCGTCCTGGCCAGCACGAAACTGCCGTCCTTGGCCGTAAAGGAAATACCGGTACACGCTGCAAGGTCGTGGAAAAACATGCATGCAAAAAGCGCCGCAAGAGTCGCGGCTCTCCTGAGATTCAATGAAATACCCATAATATCAGATTTTTCTCAAAGATAGCGAAAATATCCTGATTCAGAACCTGAAACCTGTACTTTCAAGAAACTTTGAATAAATTTCCGCCTTTGCCTCCAATGACAGCGGATAGGCCCTGGAGGAAGACGGCATACGGTGGAAGGCCAGCGGGCGGCCGTCGGACAGGAGAAGACCGGTACTGCCTCCGACAGGCGGCACGGCCACACCGAGAATGGACGCTATCTGCTCCGCGGATTTTCCCCCGGTAGAGGCCACTGCCGTACAGGAGGGCATTGCCGTCAGGAGAGCCAGGATATCCGTCGGTTCGATGATCTTCAGGAAATTATCGGAGGCATTGCCTTTCAGGCGCTTCACCATATAGGCCGCATCGTAGAGCGCGATGCCCTCCTTGCCGCAGAAGTCCGTCACACTGCCGTAATCGAAGCGTTTCTGCCCCTTTACCACAAAATGCTCCCTGTCCCCGAAGAACAGCAGACCCATGATTCTCCACATGTCATTCTGGAAATTGGGATAGAAAAAATCCATGGACCACCTTGCCTTAGGAGGTGGAAAACTGCCGAGAAACAGGACTCTGGCTCCTTCCGGCATGAAAGGCTCCAACGGATGGACCTCGAAAAGGGAGAACTCCCGCCGCATCAGCTCCGGATCGCGCAGCTTTTCCCGCAGCTGCCCTAAACGCAGCGCATTGGGCGAGTCAGGAAACTGCAGCCGCATGTATCCGCCATCGCCGTATTTATCCCGGAGGTGCCCATAGCTTATGCGGAATATCTCTTCGTCAGGAAGTTCCGGATGACGGGCCTTGGCATAAAGTATGGCACGCGAGAACACAGTGTCGAGATCGATTACCTTATCAGCCTCCGAGACTATCCGGCCATAGATGGAACGCGGCCAGGACTTGCTGGAGGAGCGATGGTCTTCGACGGCCTCCCGCATCACTTGTATCTGCTCCGCCGTGAACCACTGTTTCAGCCGGACATCCTCCTCCAACATACGGCCCGACGACAGATGGTGGGACTCCCTCCCTTCGCATATACCTATGTCGTGGTATGCCGCGATGACGTAAATCATGTCAGGGTCCAGGTCATAACGGCGGCCTCCGTCCATCTGCCCGGCAGACAGTCTGCGGTACAGGTCCATGCTCTGGCGGATAACAGACAGGATATGACTGCGCGAATGCGCCTTGTCATATCCGTCATACACGGGAAGTATGTTCTCCTCCACATACTTCCGGATCAAAGGGGAAACTTCCGGTATAGGTATTCTGCCGTTCATGACTTTATCTTCGCGGCCTGCGCGGAAACTGGAAATTATTGAGGTCCACTGTCAGCTGCACCAGCTGCTGCCATCCCCACGCATAACCGTCATAATGATGTACAGAAGAGACTCTCAGACTGAGAAAACTCCTGAAATCGTACCGGTAGGATATCTCCAGACGGTTGTATATCCCGGAGCCCGTACTGTAGAACAGAGAGCCGGTATAAAGGTCAGAGCCGTAAGTCACTCCTGCCAGATCAGTACGGTAGTAATAAGGCATCAGATTGTCTCCGGCATATACAGTGTTACGCACACCGAAACCGAAGTACCCGAAGCCCACCTCGGCCTGAAATCCTCCCGGTGTGGCATAGCCTTCTCCGCGCACCCTGTCGTTCTGGAATGTCTGGATCCATCCGGCCCTGAGGTCAAGGGACATTCTCCGGGGAAGGAATTCAGTCAGATCCGAGTACAGGTGAGGATAAATCCATACGTTGTCCACTACCCCACCCACTGTGACACTGCCTGCATAATGCAGCATCTTGAAAGTATAGGCGGCACCAAGCCATGCCGCACCCGCCTGACCATAGGAATATACCTCAAACCTTTCCCTGGTATCCGCATCATGACAGCCTATCCAGTCTACGACCCCTTCTATCCTCCACCACTTTCTGGTATAGCCCAGCAACGCCCCTCCGATACTTGTGTCGAAGAAATAACTGTCGTCGTAGAACGCTGTCGGATAGTGGCCGGTCACCCTGTTTCTTGGAAACGACCCTGCGTTGACCTTGAAATACCTCCCGTCATACTGATAGTACAGAAGATAATCCAAGGTCACGGCGGGATCATTTTGTCCGAAATATTTGCCCACATCCACACCCGCATACAGCGAATGTCCCTCTCCGAAACCGAGTCCTGCCTTAGGGGACAGCACTGCTCCGAATATGGTCTCCGAAGGGGCCGTTGCCATGGATGCATACTCCCTGTTGTCGAAACCGAACTTCAGGTCCACATCCCATAGCAGCCTCTGTGCCGAAAGCGGTACTGCAGAGCAGAACGTCAGGAGAAAGACTGTGAAAGCAAATATTCCCTTGCGCATAAACTTTATTTGGCGTCAATTATATTCTCATAGAAGAACTCGAACACCTTGCGGGTCACATAGTCGTCTCCGAGATTGTGGGTATAGCCGGGGAGGTAGAACTGCTCGAAGTCCTTGTCGGCCTTGATAAGGGCCCTGACCACCTGCAGGGTAGAGGCAGGATCCACATTGTCATCGATCTCACCGTTGATAAGCAGGAGCTTGCCCTGAAGCAGATGCGCATTGTCCACATTGGAATTTTCGGAGTACCATGGACCGATAGGATATCCCATCCACTGCTCGTTCCACCATATCTTGTCCATACGGTTGTCATGGCAGCCGCAAAGGGCCACTCCTACCTTGTAGAACTCGGGATAGAACAGAAGGGCAGCAAGAGTGCTCTGGCCGCCGGCCGAGTAGCCGTACACACCCACGTTGGATATGTCCATATGCTTGTATTTTCTGGCTGCAGCCTGCATCCACAGGATACGGTCGGGATAACCCGAATCCTTCAGATTACGCCAGCATACATCCTGGAAGGACTTGCTGCGGTTGTCTGTGCCCATACCGTCGATGGTCACTACGATAAATCCGAGTTCCATAAGTTTGTGGAATCTGGTATAGGCATAGAAATCCTTCAGTACGAAAGAATCGTGAGGGCCGGCATAGATATACTCGACCACAGGATATTTCTTTTTGGGATTGAAGTTGGAGGGACGGAATATAGTGCCCCATATATCGGTCTTGCCGTCCCTGCCCTTTGCCACGAACACCTCGGGCATGGTCCATCCGGTCGCTAAAAGAGCCGAGATGTCAGCCTTCTGCAGTTCCATCAGGGTATTTCCTTCCACATCCCTGAGGAGGGAAACCGGAGCCATGTCAGGCTTCGAATACACATCTGTGAAAAGGGTGCGGTCCTGGTTGAATGTCACGATATGGTTTGCTGCCTCCGGAGTCAGGTCGGTAATCTCGAGAGAGCCGAGATCGAGCCTGAGCAGATGCTTGTTGTAAGGATCCTCACCTGCCGGCTTGCCACCCTTCTCATCGATTGCGTTCATGCCGTTGGCGGCAAAGAGGACATAGCCCTTTTCTTCGTTCACATCATATACCTCACGCACATTCCATGCACCGGGAGTGAGCAGGGTCATCTCCCCTGTCTCACCATCGATGCGGTAGAGATGCCTCCAGTCGTCCCGTTCGGAAATCCAGAGTATATCGCCGCAATCCATGTAATAACGGTAGAGATCGTTGTAGTATACAAATGTATTTGTCTTCTCCTCTGCCAGATTGCGGCAGGACCCGTCAGCGGCATCCACTGCCACGAGCTGGTAGAGCTGATGGCCGCGCTGGTTGTACTCGAAGGTAAAATACCTGGAATCACCGCTCCACTGGCCGAAGCTCAGGTAATACTGGTTGGCATAAGGAGCCGTGTCAATGGCTACCTTCTCACCGGAAGCCACATCGAAAAGAGCCGGAACGGCCTGGGGCAGGAGGTCTCCGGGTTTTGCATAGTCGAGCCAGCGGAGTTTGGGCTGGATCTGGTCCTCGGGAGCGGATTCGCGGAGAGGTATCTGCCTCTCTTTTACATATTCGCGCTGGACAGAAGCGACCTTCCTGGAATCGGGAGACCAGTAGAGTTCCGCATAATAGTTCTGCTCTGTACCGTCAAAACTGAGCTGACGCTCGCTTCCGCGGACAGGAGCACCTGAGGGAACAGATGAACTTTCTTCTCCGGAGAGTTCTTTTACCCATACATTATTGTCCCTGAGGAATGCCACATAGCGGCCGTCGGGAGAGGTAACGGAATCGGGAAGATCCCTCCACCACCTGTTACGCTCCCTTTCGGGGACTTTGGAAAGATATTCCTCATACTCGGCGGATGTTATTTCCGTCTTGGTCCTGTCGGAAGCATTCACCAGGAAATAGTGCAGGCCGTCAGCCTCCCTGGTCTCATATACAAACTCCTCCGCTCCTGTCCAGTTGGGAGTGACTGCCCCGTCATAGACGAGATTGCGGATATTGGGAAGAGAATCCAGCTCAGCATACGTCTCCCTGAATCCATCGGGAGAGGAAGTGAGCGCCAATGAAATGAAAAGTGCTGAGAGTAAATGCATATCAATTAAAATTAAGGAACATTTCTATGATTCTGTATCATCTTCCGGACCACTTCCCTCCTCTAAAAGGGCCGACTGGAACGAGCCTTTGGTCCGGATGCCTTTTTTCTCCAATCTGCGGGCTGTCACCACCACCGAATTCCTCGGACCCGAGAGCACCTTGCGGGCATCCTCGAACTTGGCCGCTGCCTTGCCGATGACCCCGCCGACCTCATTGAAGGTATTGGCGAAACGGGTCACTCTCTCCAGCAGCTCTCCGGCCAGGGACATTACCTCCTCGGTATTCTTCTGCTGGCGCACCCGCACCCAGGTATTCTCGATGATCTTCAGCATCGCGAAGAGATTGGACTCTCCGGCTATGATGATGCCGCTGTCGAAGGCCTGGTGCCATCTCTCCCGGAAGTTCTGGTAATAGAGCTGGAAAGCCCCTTCGTTGGGAACGAACATCACCACATAGTCGAGGGAATCGCGGCCGGTGGAGCGGATGTACTTGCTGTAGCTCTTGGCCGAGAGTTCCTTGACATGAGCCTCCACACTCCTGCTGTGAGCGGCAAGGGCCATGCTCCGGGTTGTCTCGTCCGCAGCATTTACGTATGATATATATGCCTCGAGAGAGACTTTGGAATCTATTACTACAGCCTTGTTCTCAGGCAGATAAAGCACTACATCGGGAACAAGCCTGTGTCCTCCGTCTTCACTGAGGACGGCATTGCCGTCCACATCCCTGATGGTCTCCTGCTTGACGTAGTCCTCACCTTCCCTCAGACCCATACCCTCGAGAAGGTTGAGCAGAACTACCTCACCCCAGTTGCCGACCGTCTTGTTGTTGGAACGCAGGGCCGAAGCAAGATTACTGGCCTCCTTGCCCAAAGATGCGGTCTGTTCCATCATCGAGCGGATCTGCTGCTCGAGAGATGCAGTGTTTTTCAATGACTTCTCCTTGGAATCCTCCACGGCCTGACGGAATTCCTCCATCTTCTTGCCCAAAGGGTCCAGAATATTCTTTATCTGTTCGGAGTTGGCTGAAGACAGATCGACGGATTTCTCCTTGAGAATGGCAGTGGCCGAGTCCTTGAAGGTCAGCACCATCTTCTGGAACTTCTCGTCGTACTCACGGCGCATCGCCTCCGTGTCCGCCTTGCGGGCCTCCTTCTGCTCGTCCAGAGCCTTCTCCAGCATCTCCACCCTGACCTGAGCTACCTGCAGGTCCTTCTGCGCAAGCATGGCCTCCCTCTTGCGGGCCGATGCCTGGACTAACCAGGCCACCGCCGCACCCACCGCTAAAGCTATGACAGCCGCCAACCAGACCATATTGTCCTAAAAACTGCTTTTCAGCCCGGTAGCCCGGTTGAATACCGGCAGCTCCGGTGTCGAGTCCTTGTCCTTGATATAGTAGCCGTTGCGTTCGAACTGCACGGCGATGCCGGATGCGTCATCCAGCAGGCCCGGCTCGGCGAGAGCATCCACCTCCTTGAGGGAGTCCGGATTGAGATACGCCTTGTAGTCCTTGCCCTCCGGTATGCCGCTCATGTCGGCCTCGGTGAAGAGCCGGTCGTAGAGTCTCAGGCGCACCTTCTCGCACTGGGTGGCATTGACCCAGTGAATCGTGCCCTTGACCGAGCGCCATGTGCCGCTGCCTGGCTTGGTCGTCGGATCGTAGGTGCAGCGGATCTCGGTGATATTGCCCTCCGCGTCCTTGACCACCTCCTCGCACTTGACGATGTAGGAGTATTTCAGGCGCACCTCCCCGCCGGGACGCAGACGGAAGAACTTCTTGGGAGGCTCTTCCATGAAATCGGCCCTCTCGATATAGAGCTCGCGGCCGAAGAGGATAGTCCTCTGCCCTGCCTCGGGATCCTCGGGATTCTTCGGGGCAATGCAGTATTCGGTCCGGCCGGTCTCAGTCTCGGTGGCCGCACTGCACTCGCCGTCGTTCCAGTTGGTAATAACCAGCTTGACGGGGTCGGTGACAACCATATAGCGGTTCGAGCGTTTGTTCAGGTCCTCGCGCAGGCACCACTCCAGGAGCGAGAGGTCGATGAGGTTGTCCCTCTTGGCCACTCCCACCTTCTCGGCGAAATTGCGGATGCTCTCGGGGGTATAGCCCCTGCGGCGGATACCGCAGATGGTCGGCATGCGGGGGTCGTCCCAGCCGCTCACGAAACCGTTGCGCACCAGTTCCAGGAGCTTGCGCTTGCTCATGACGGTATAGGTGAGGTTCAGGCGGGCAAACTCGTACTGATGCGAGGGGAAAATGCCCAGCTGCTCGATGAACCAGTCGTAGAGGGGACGGTGTACGTCGAACTCCAGGGTGCATATCGAATGGGTGATGTGCTCTATCGAGTCGCACTGCCCGTGGGCATAGTCGTACATCGGGTAGATGCACCACTTGTCTCCGGTACGGTGGTGGTGCGCATGGATGATGCGGTACATCAGAGGGTCGCGGAACATCATGTTCGGATGGGCCATGTCTATCTTGGCCCTGAGTACCTTCGAGCCGTCGGGAAACTCCCCGTTCTTCATCCGCTCGAACAGGTCCAGGTTCTCCTCCACGCTGCGGTTGCGCCACGGGCTCTCCACGCCGGGCTGTTGCACCGTGCCACGGTTCTGCCGGATCTCCTCCTGAGTCTGGTCGTCCACATAGGCCAATCCCTTCTTAATCAGCACCACGGCCCAGTCGTAGAGCTGCTGGAAATAGTCGGAGGCGTAGTATTCCCCGGCCCAGTCGAAGCCGAGCCACTTGATGTCCTCCTTGATAGAGTCCACGTACTCGGTGTCCTCCTTCACAGGGTTGGTGTCGTCGAAGCGGAGATTGGTACGTCCGCCGTACTTGCGGGCCAGGCCGAAATTGAGGCAGATGCTCTTCGCATGGCCGATATGCAGATAACCGTTCGGCTCCGGCGGGAAGCGGGTCATCACCGACTCCACCCTGCCGCTCGCCAGGTCATTCTCAATAATCTCTTCGAGGAAATTTTTCTGCACGGCTGTTTCCGCCGCGCTCTGCTGCTGTCTGTTTACGTCTTCCATCCTTACTGATATTTTAACGACAGACAAAGATACAATGTTCTCTGAAATCCTGCAGATTTTTTTGTTTTTGTTTTTATTTTTGATTAACTTTGATGCGTAACTTATAAAACTAAACGCCATGAAAACTAAACTCAACAAAAAGTCTCTTGCGGCAGGTCTTGCCGCCGTGGTTCTCTCTACCGGCGCTTTCGTGGGCGCATCGCTGTTAGTTTCTCATGATGCTGAGGCAAGTTGCTCTATCAAGGACAAAAAAGGCAATGTACTATTCTCTTGTGCAGGTGATGTTGGCAGTTGTACAATTTCCGCTTTGGGACATACTCTTGAATG
>DVIL01000006.1 GCA_018711305.1 Candidatus Coprenecus stercorigallinarum | reverse complement strand
ACCAACCTCTTCCCATTCCGAACAGAGAAGTTAAACGCACTTGTGCCGATGGTACTGCCCTAACCCGGGTGGGAGAGTAGGTAGCCGCCGCCCCTTAGAGCCTCCGGAGGAAGACCTTCGGAGGCTTTTTTTATGTTTAAAATATTTTACTTACATTTGTTTCTGTAAAGTATTAACATCTATATGCCCTTATTCAGTAAGATAAAACTCGGTCTCCGCAGCAAGATTTTTGCAGCATCGCTCGTCATAGCGCTTATGCTGCTGCTATCCGGAGCAATGGCCTTTTTCGAGTTTGGCCGTATGAGCAGGTATATCTCCGAGTTTATATCTAACAGCATCCTCAGCGTGGATCTTACCCGCAACCTGTTGAATACGTCGGAACGCTATCATTCGGATCTCTTCCGTCAGATAGGTGATGACGGTCTGCTTGCGCAGCCTGAGACCATCCCTGCAAAGGAATTCGAGGCTGGAATGGAAAGGCTTTACAAGGTACTGGCATCCGACCGCGAGAGACAGATGGCCGATTCGGTGAGGTATGCATATTCCGCCTATATGCAGGTGGCGCAGGAAATAGAATCAGTCTGGCTCAGGCCTCAGGATGAGCGTACTGACTGGTATTTCAACCGGCTCCAGACAGTATACGTGAAGCTAAGGGGGTATCTCCAGCGTCTTTCAGATACATCCCAAAGTGCAATAACGGACAGCTACAACAGTCTTCAGGACAGTTATTACAGATCTATCATGCCCGGAGTGATAGCAAGTGCGGCCAGTATCGTACTCATTATCCTCTTCGTGTATTTTCTCAACCATTACATAGTGCATCCTATGCTGCGGATGTCACGTGGTCTGAGTGACTACCGGCGTAGCGGCAAGAGCTACAGCGTTACCTTCGACTATGGGGGAGACCAGATACAGGCCATGAACGAGGATATCAAGGAGATTATTGATGAGAACAAATCCTACAAGAAGAGAGGATTATGAACATTAAACTGATAGCGAGGTATATCGGTATTGCGTTGCTCTTCAACGCCCTGTTCATGTTCATTTCGTTGGGCGTGTCGGCTCTTAACGGTTTCGACTCCTCTTTCTCGCCTTTGCTGCTTAGCGGCCTGATTACTGCGATGGTGGGCTGTTTCCCGCTTATTTTTGTCAGAGGTCAGGATGACGTCAATCTTCGGGAGGGATTTGCCATCACAATTTTCTCCTGGGTGCTCAGCTGTATTTTCGGAATGTTGCCCTATGTCATGTGGGGAGGTGAATTTACTTTGCCTAATGCGTGGTATGAGTCCGTGTCCGGCTATACCACCACGGGGGGAACTATCCTGATGAATGTGGAGGCCCTGCCCAAAGGATTGCTTTTCTGGCGTTCCTCCACCCATTTTATCGGCGGAATGGGGGTGATGGTCTTCATGCTTCTGGTGTTGCCGTCCATGAGTACCTTCCGCATGAGGATATCGAAGATAGAGATTTCATCCATCTCAAAGGACAACTACCGCTACCGCTCCAAGGAAACCGTCAGGGTCATCGCCTCGACCTACATCGGCATCACCGTAGCCGGCACGGTAGCCCTGGTCCTGGCCGGAATGTCATTCTTCGATGCGGTCAACCACGCCATGAGCATTGTCTCCACCGGTGGTTTCAGCACCCGCAACCTATCGATCATGTACTACGATTCTCTGCCGATAGAGATAGTCTGCATAGTGTTCATGTATGTGTCCACCCTGCATTTCGGCATGGTCTACGCGCTGGTGGTAAAGCGTTCCACGGCCCTGCTGAAGTCTCCGGTGTTCCGCTATTTCATGGGATTCTGCCTGGTGATGTCCCTGCTTATCGGGCTGGACCTCAAGGCCAGCGGGCAGATAGCGACCTATGGGGAGGCCATGAGGCAGGGATTTTTCCAGTATGCCTCTATAGTCAGCTCTACAGGATTTGCAACGGCAGACACTTCTGTCTGGCCACTGTTTTCCATATTTCTGCTGCTTTTTGCAATGTACCATGGCGGGTGCAGCGGCTCGACTTGCGGCGGTGTGAAGGCAGACCGAATGTGGATATTCTACAAGGTGCTTAAAAACAATATTTTCAAGCAGCTTCACCCCAATGCCGTAATCCCCGTAAAGGTAGGCGAGCATACGATAGATCCTTCTGTCATCCGCTCTTCTATCCTGTATATCGTGGCTTTTACCCTGATATTCATAGTCGGAGCAATGCTGATTTCGCTTACCGGGCCGGATTTCGAGGAATCATTCTCGGCGTCCCTGACATCGATGGGCAATGTGGGACCCGGTTTCGGCGCCAGCGGCTCGATGGGCAACTTCTCGCATTTCTCTCCATTTGCGAAGCTGGTGATGACTCTCGAGATGCTGCTCGGCCGTCTGGAGATATACACGCTGCTGATGCTCTTCTTCATCTTCAAGAAAGTCTAAGGGATGGCGGTCAGGGAATTTCTGGAGCAGAAGATACGGGAAGCCTTCCCGTACGAGCCTACGCCCTGTCAGGACGAGCTGTTTTCGCGTCTGCCGGCCTTTCTGACCGGTGAGGGCGACATCATGATAGTAAACGGCTATGCCGGTACTGGCAAGACAGAGGCAATGGGAGCGGCGGTACGGGCCATGAAGGCGCTCAATCTGCGTTTCCGTCTGATGGCTCCGACAGGCCGTGCAGCAAAGGTCCTGGCAGGCTATACAGGTGAGAAGGCCACTACGATCCACAAACAGATCTACCGTCAGAAGTCGATGGATGCCGGAGGGGGCAGTTTTGTCCTGGACCTGAACAAGGACCGCCGCACCTGCTATATCGTGGACGAGGCCTCTCTGATTACGATAGAGGCGGGCAGCTCGCTCTTCGGCAGCGGCAATCTTCTGGAGGATCTGCTGGACTACATCCGTCAGGGGGAGGGCAACACCCTTATTCTCGTCGGGGACAATGCCCAGCTCCCGCCGATAGGTCTCGACCGCAGTCCCGCTCTCGATCCCTCGTATGTAGGGATGTACGGTCATGTGGACTACGTCCTGCTGGACAAGGTGGTGCGTCAGGCCGATGCTTCCGGTATCCTGTTCAACGCTACGGTGGTGCGGCATGCGATAGTCACCGGGGCCTGCGAGGAGTATCCCCGGCTGGAGACCCGCGGTTTCACGGATGTGGAGCGTATCGGCGGCGGGGAGCTTATCGAGGCCCTGGACGATGCTATAGGCCGCTACGGTATAGACGAGACGGTGGTTCTCTGCCGCTCCAACAAGCGGGCCAACCGCTACAATCAGGGTATCCGCGGGGCAGTGCTCTTCAGGGAGGAGGCCCTTTCGCGCGGAGACCGGCTGATGGTGGTGAAGAACTGCTACCAGTTTCTGGAGAAGATCGAGGAACTGGACTTCATAGCCAACGGGGATATCGCGGAGCTGATCCGGATTTCGAATTACGAAGAACGCTATGGTCTGCATTTCGCCGAGACTGTCCTGGCCTTTCCTGACTACGGCGACGTGGAGATTACGGCCAAGGTGATTCTGGACACTCTTACATCCGAGACCGCATCCCTGCCGGCAGAGCAGCAGAGTGCTCTCTACGAAGGAGTATTCACCGACTACAGCGACATCTCCACCAAGCGCAAGCGCAATGCTGCAGTCCGCGAGGATCCCTACTACAACGCCCTGCAGATCAAGTATTCCACAGCCATCACCTGTCACAAGTCCCAGGGCGGCCAGTGGAAATGCGTCTTCGTTGACAATGCCTTCTGGCAGGATATACTTACTGTGGAGGATCTCAAGTGGCTGTACACAGCCCTGACACGTGCCACGGAAAAACTCTATCTGGTCAATTTCAACAAGAAATTCTTCGGCTGACGTGTGGCATTGCGGCTGAGACAATGAGAACCCGGGAGTTGTCGGAGGCGGTGGTGGCCAGGACGCGGAAGGTGTCGCTCTCGGAGGTGCCGAGACGGCGGCGGAGCTCTTCGGATGTCATCGGGAAGTTGCGGGCTGTGACGGAGCAGGCGGGGTATTTTTTCCGGAAATCCCGGATGGCGGCTTTGTGGAAAGGCAGGACTTCGAGGATACGGCGGAATTTGCCGGGGAAAAGCTCTACAGGAGCATGGCCGATGTAGAAGTGGGTGGAGGCGGATATTTTTTTCAGGCCGAAGCGGATGGCGGGGAGCTTGAAGGCTCCGCCCTTGAGCAGGGCAGGGGAGGGTTCGAAGAGGAAGCCGCTTATTTCCGAAGGTGCAGCCATGTCTGCAACGGTCTCCCTTTCCTCCCGGAGGGTGAAATGGAATTCTTCCGTCCCTTCTCCGGAATTGTCCCCTGACTGAAGATCAGCGGCGACAATCGGAATCTCCTCTGCCGGCAATGAAATGTTCCTTAGCATCAGGACCAGAACTTCCTTGCACTCATTGTCCGAAGAGAGGATATGCACTTCGGCGGCCTCCGGCAACTGCGAGAGCAGAACGCTGATGTCGGCCATGGGGGAGGCTTTCAGCAGGATGCGGGGGGCGATGCGCAGCAGTTCCTGACGGAGACCGGTGATGTCCGGCTCGCAGTCTTTCAGAGAATAGACTCTGCCTCCGCCCTTGTTCCTGCGGGCGGGGTCGAGATAGATGAGGGAGTATGAGCCGGAGGGGATGCCTTGCAGCATTTCCCTGGAGATTTCGGAGGTATGGACTGTGATGTTGTCCCTGCCGAGGATGTGGAAGTTGTGGCGGGCGCAGGCGCAGAGTTCTTCGGACCGTTCGAAATAATCAATCGATGCGGCTGCGTGTGCAAGGCTCCATGTGTCAACCCCGAGACCTCCGGTGAGGTCGGCCGCTCTGTCCCCCTCGCGGACGAAACGCTGTTTGTAGAGGGCGGTGGCCTGGGAGCTGCATTGTTCCAGGGACAGGGACTGCGGGTAGAGCAGCCCGGGCTTGGCGTACCACACCGGCAGCTTGTTTCTGGCCTTCGCACGTCCCTGGATACATCTGACGGCTACCTGCATGTCTATGGAAGGCCAGCGGTCGCGGTGCAGCATCAGCATTGCCGTACTGTCTGTCTCGTGTCTGAGGATAAACTCTTTCAGTTCCTGATCTGTCATGCCGCAAAATTAATCCCAAACCCGGAATTATTTATGGCATTCTGCTCAAATTTTCGTAAATTGCACCGATTTATCAAAGAGTCTGGACTATGAGAAAGATGATCTTCGCTGCATTTCTGACTGTCATTCTGTTGTCAGGATGCAAGAGTGATGGGGTTGCTGTAACTGACTTGCCTCCAGAAGTGCTTACCGGAGCAACTGTGATTGAGCCGGAGACTGTATATGAGCTGCCGGATACGGTTTATGCCGGGTCTGCATTTGTATACAAGGACAGATATGCAGTCTGCGTGATGCAGTCAAATGATTATTCTGCGGAAGTGTATGATCTGATTGAGGGAAAGATTGTCGGAAGGATGCTGCATTACGGGAACGGTCCGCAGGAAGTGCTTTTCCCTAAGTTCGCATTGGTCGGCGATACCTTGCAGGTTCACGATTTGCAGAAAGGGAAAATGTATATGGTTCCCTGCGACGGATTCCCGTACGCTCCCATCGCAAGGCAGATGGACATCGGTTTTACTACGGTTTCGATAATTTCGTGCGGAGACAGCCTGCTGTCACTCAATCCCTATTATTTCGAGAATGACGACATGGGCATACACAATGGGGAGCCCCTGCTTTTCTACACTGACGGGAAAAAGGTACCTTATGACAGTCCCAAACCCTGGTCGCTCAATATCGTGCAGGGAGGACTGACACGACATCCCGGCAATGGGCGGGTTGTCTTTGCCGACCTCAATGTCTCTGAGGTGGTATTCCTTGATGAGGACCTTGTTGAGTTCCGTAGGGTCACCGGGCCTGTTCACGGCAGTATTGACTATGTCCATGTCAATGGCGTGCTGGCTTATGACGGAAGCGGGATGGGCATGAATGCCTATCTTTCGTTATGTTCTGACAGGAAGTACATTTACCTCCTGTACGACG
>DVIL01000051.1 GCA_018711305.1 Candidatus Coprenecus stercorigallinarum | reverse complement strand
ATTAGGTTCACCGTAACATGTCATATTTGCTATCATTGGATCTGGAGAATTGCAGCCTTTACCACATAGTCCACTAAACAGCTTAGTTATATCTAATTCCTTGAACACAAGGCAGTTGATTACAGCGAGATTGTTTAGTGACTCAAAACAATGCCATTTCTGAGGTTTTATGTATCAAACAACATTGCACTACTTTTTAACTGTCTAGATCTCAGGTATTTTATTTCAACTATTTTGCTTAGTGAAAGTAAGGCTGGGTAAAGATGGATTAAAGACGGATAAAGAAGAACATAGAGGGAATTTTTCAACCGGAATCACGTCGGAATCATGTCGGAACCACGTGGGATTCATGTCGGAATCACGCCGGATTCACGCCGGAATTTCGCACTAATCCTAAAGGAATCCTGCAGAATTCTCGCTGGAAGTTGCTATATTCGCGGGTTGTTTTGACCTGTTACCGATAATGCCGTTCAAGATTCAGTCACCTTACCGTCCTACCGGCGACCAGCCGGAAGCCATCAAGGAGATATGCGAGGCCGTCAATGCCGGGGCTGACGCCGTGACCCTGTTGGGAGTCACAGGCTCAGGCAAGACGTTCACGATGGCCAATGTCATAGAACGGCTACAGAGGCCGGCGCTGATCCTGAGCCACAACAAGACTCTGGCAGCCCAGCTCTATGGGGAGTTCAAGTCCTTTTTCCCGGACAACGCCGTAGAGTATTTCGTATCCTACTACGACTACTACCAGCCAGAGGCCTACCTGCCCGTGACCGACACCTATATCGAAAAGGACCTGAGCATCAACGATGAGATAGAGAAGCTGCGCCTGTCCGCATCCTCCGCCCTGCTCTCGGGCCGCCGCGACGTGATAGTTATTTCCTCTGTCTCCTGTCTCTACGGCATCGGCAACCCGCAGGACTTCCACGACAACACCATCACGCTGAAGGCCGGGCAGCGTATCAGCCGCAACAAGCTCCTGTACCGCCTCGTCGATGCCCTCTACAACCGCAGCGACGCCGATTTCAAGCGCGGTACATTCCGGGTAAAGGGCGATACGATAGACATCTACCTGGCATATGTGGACAGCGGCTGCCGGATTGTATTTTTCGGAGATACCATTGAAGAGATCGAAATCATCGACCCGGTCAGCGGCATGAGCATAGAGAGCCTGGAGGAAATATCCATCTACCCGGCCAACATCTTCGTCACCACCAAGGAGCGCACCGCCCATGCGATACGCATGATCCAGGACGACATGATGCAGCAGTGCGAGTATTTCAGTTCCATCGGAAAGCAGCACGAGGCCAACCGCCTCAAGAAGAGGGTCGAGTACGATATGGAGATGATCAAGGAACTGGGCTACTGCCCCGGCATCGAGAATTATTCCAGATACTTCGACGGGCGGAGCGCAGGACAGCGGCCCTTCTGCCTCATAGACTATTTTCCCAAGGACTTCATAACATTCATCGACGAGAGCCATGTCACGCTCCCGCAGGTAAGGGCCATGTACGGAGGAGACCGCTCCCGCAAGGAGGTCCTGATCGAATACGGATTCCGCCTTCCGGCAGCCGCCGACAACCGCCCGCTGAAGTTCGACGAGTTCGAGAATATCCTGGGGCAGAGAGTGTTCGTCAGCGCGACTCCGGGAGACTACGAGCTGGAGAAGAGCGAGGGCCTCATCGTCGAGCAGGTAGTCCGGCCCACAGGTCTGCTGGACCCCCCGATAGATGTACGGCCCTCCAAGAACCAGATAGACGACCTGATGGAGGAGATAGAGCTGCGCACGGAGAAGGACGAGCGGGTACTGGTCACCACCCTTACCAAACGCATGGCCGAGGAACTGGAGAAATTCCTGACAAAGCGGCAGGTCCGCTGCCGGTACATCCACTCGGATGTGGACACTCTCGAGCGCGTGGAGATCATCGAGGACTTCAAGGCCGGAAGATTCGACGTACTGGTGGGAGTCAACCTGCTGCGCGAGGGACTGGACCTGCCGGACGTGTCTCTGGTGGCGATTATAGACGCTGACAAGGAGGGATTCCTGCGTTCCGACCGGGCCCTGACCCAGATTGCGGGACGTGCGGCACGAAATCTGAATGGTCTTGTGATAATGTACGCGGACACCATCACCGGTTCCATGCAGAAAACGATTGACGAGACCAACCGCCGCCGCGCCAAACAGGCTGAATACAACGAGAAGCACCACATCACCCCCACCCAGGTGCGCAATGACAAGAAGAACTCCCTGGCCGCCATAAGCGGGGCCTACAAGGAGCCAGAGGAGGAGGACAATATACGGTATGTCGCTGAGGATCCGGTGATATCCAAGATGAGCCCCAAGCAGCTGCTTGAGGCCGTCGAAGCCGCCAAAAAGAAGATGGAAGAGGCCGCCAAGGCCCTCGACTTCCCGGCGGCAGCCAAGTACAGGGACGAGATGTACGAACTGATGAAACTAAGGAAATGAACGGACAGCAAGACACACTCAACGCAATTCTCTCCTGCTATCCCGAGAGTCAGCAGGAACAGATACTCAAAGCCTTCCACATCGCAGACGAAGCCATGAAGGACAAGCTCCGGGAAAACCGGCATCCATTCATCGAGCATCCCCTCGGAGTGGCCAGGATTGTAGCCGAGGACATCCACCTTGGTTACGAGAGCGTCATTGCCGTATTTCTCCATGAGACCATCCGCTTTTATCCCGAAGTCCTGCAAAGCCTGCCGAAGGATACATTTGCATCGGACATCATAGACATAGCACAGAGCCTCAACAAGATTGCCGCCATCAAACCCAAGGAGACACGCCTTGAGGCCGAGAACTACAAGCGCCTTATCGTCTCATACTCCCGCGACCCGAGGGTCATGCTCATCAAGATAGCCGACCGCCTCGACGTGATGCGCAACATTGAGCTGCTGCCCAAGGCCTCCCAGGAACGGAAAGTCACCGAGACCATGTTCCTGTACATCCCCATTGCCCACCAGCTGGGACTCTACGGCATCAAGACCGAGCTGGAGAACATTTTCTTCCGCTGTACAGAGCCGGAGAAATACCGCGAGATCAACAACAAGCTGAAAGCCACGGCCGCCGAGCGCGAAGAGATGCTCAGCGCCTTCCTCATTCCCATCAAGCGCAAGATTTCCGAAGCCGGAATGAAGGTCACATACAAGCAGCGCACCAAGGCAGCCTGGTCCATCTGGAAGAAAATGCAGAAGCAGGACATTCCTTTCGAGAAAGTCATGGACCTGCTGGCCGTCCGCCTCATTATAGACACTCCGGCCGACAGCCTCGAAAAGGAGCACGAGCTCTGCTGGAAAGCCTATTCCATAGTCACGGACGAATACCAGCCTGACACATCGAGGCTCAGGGACTGGATATCCAAGCCTAAGAGCAGCGGCTATGAATCCCTGCACATTACCGTGCGTTTCCGCGGAGACATCTTCGTGGAGGTGCAGATCCGCACCCGCCGCATGGATGACGAGGCCGAGAACGGGCACGCCTCCCACTGGGCCTACAAGGGCATCAAGGAGGAAAAGGGCCTGACTCCCTGGCTGCAGAGCGTGCGCAACATCCTCGAGAGCGACAACAGGAACGACTACGAATACGTCTCCCGGTTCCTGTCCGAGGACGTCTTCGTCTTCACACCGGACGGAGAACTAAGGCGGCTGCCCAAGGGCGCCACCGTCCTGGACTTCGCGTTCAACATCCACACCAATCTCGGCATCAAGTGCATAGGCGCCACCATAGACGGCAGGCCCGCCTCCATCAAGGACAGACTCCAGACAGGCCAGGTGGTCGAAATCAAGAGCGGCAGGAACCAGCGGCCCTCCCCGGACTGGCTCAACTTCGTGGTCACGTCCAAGGCCCGCAACAGGATCAAGCTGAAACTCAAGGAAGAGGAGCTCAAAAAAGCCGCTACCGGCCGCGAGCTGCTTGAACGCCGCCTGAAGAACTGGAAGATGGACCTTTCCGACGAAAATCTCACCGAGCTGTGCAAGATGCACAAGCTGAAGACCATAAGCGACATGTACGCAGCGATAGCCGATGAGAAAGTGGATATCATGGACATCAAGTCCTTCATCGCCCGGAAACAGCAGAAGGAAGAGGAGCCGCAGGCTGCAGCCGCACAGTCCCAGCAGGTCAGGGAGAATACCCAGGCCGGCAACGACAAGGAAAGACGGGGTCCGGACGACTATCTGGTCATCGACGGCAAGCTCAGCAATGTCAGCTACAAGATGGCCCGCTGCTGCAACCCGATCTACGGGGACGAGGTGTTCGGCTTCGTCTCGGTCAAGGACGGCATCAAGATTCACCGTCTATCCTGCCCCAATGCGGCCCGTCTCATCGAGAACTACCCGTACCGTATCCAGAAAGTACGCTGGAAGGAGACGGCCACGACCAGCAGCTTCCAGACGACAGTCAAGGTCATCGCCGATGACTCCTCCGTATATCCCGCGATAATCCAGATAGTTACGGACTTCGGAGCCTCCCTCCGATCCTCGTCCATGACTCCCAGGTCGGGACACAACTCCGGTGAATTCGATGTAAGGATGCAGATATCTGTCTCCTCCAACTACATGCTGGACAAGATCCTCTCGTCCATCCGCAAGACCCGCGGGGTACTGTCAGCGGCCAGAATTTCAAAATAGGACAAAGATTATGGGACAAGCAGAAGAAGAATTCATCCATATAAAAAAGGCCGAGGCCAACAATCTCAAGGGCATTGATGTCGACATACCGCGCAACCGCCTGACCGTCATCACAGGTGTCAGCGGCTCCGGCAAGACATCCCTCGCCTTCGACACCCTCTTCGCCGAGGGACAGCGCCGTTTCGCCGAGAGCCTTTCCTCCTTTGCCCGCCAGTTCCTCGGAAGAATGTCCAAGCCGCCGGTCGAGAGCATCTCCGGCATTCCCCCCGCCATAGCCATAGAGCAGAGGGTCAATACCCGCAACCCCCGCTCGACGGTCGGCAGCACCACCGAGATCTACGACTACCTGAGGGTGCTGTTCGCCAAGATCGGCCATACCTATTCCCCGGTCACGGGAGAGGAAGTGCGCTGCGACACGGTGGCCTCCGTCATGGAGAGGCTGCACTCACTTGCTGCCACCGTACCCTCCGGAGATTCCTCAGACGAAAACTATTCTCCCGGCATCTGCTTCATTCTGGCGGACATACACTGGAAAGACGAAGCCGGCCGCATCGAACGCCTGCTCAACCTCAAGGAAGAGGGGTTCTCCCGCCTGTACGTCCTTCCCGCCGGGGACGGTTCAGGGGACAATGCCGGCCGGATGGAGAAAATCGACTCGCTCCTGGCCGACATGAGCCGCGCAGAAGGAAGGGAAGTGGCCCTGATGGTGGACCGTATCCCCTTCGACAGCAGTACATTTTCCGACGAGGAAACCGAGAACAGGACAATGGATTCCGTGCGCACGGCATTCGACAAGGGAGAGGGGCACATCGCCTGCGTATTCTCTCCCGCAGTGGAAGGACACTCCCTGCTGCGCTTTTCCTCCCTCTTCGAGGCTGACGGCATGCAGTTCGCCGAACCCACGGAATGGATGTTCAACTACAACAGTCCGGTGGGAGCCTGCCCCGTCTGCGGGGGACTCGGGAAAATCATAGGAATCGACGAATCTCTGGTAATACCGAACCAGGCCCTGTCCGTCTATCAGGACGCAGTAGCCTGCTGGAAGGGAGAGGTGATGAAATATTTCAAGGAGGAGGTGCTGGCCAATGCGGACAAGTTCGGATTCCCGGTGCACACTCCCTACAAGGACCTTACAGCCAAGCAGAAGAGCGACCTGTGGAACGGCAACCGGTACATCACCGGCATATATCCGTTCTTCAAGGAGCTCGAGGCCAAACGGTACAAGATACAGAACAAATACATGATAAGCCGCTACTCGGGCAAGACCGTTTGCCGCGAGTGCGGAGGCAGCCGGCTGCGCAGGGAGGCCCTGTACGTGAGGATAGGCGGACACAACATCCACGAGCTGATGAGCATGAGCATCAAGGACCTGATAGCTTTCTTCGATGGGCTGCGGCTCCCCGCCTACGAGGAGAAGATAGCCGCCCGGGCCCTGAAGGAGATACGCGACCGGCTGGACTACATCGACCGTGTCGGCCTGTCCTACCTGACCCTGAACCGCGCATCCAACACCCTCAGCGGCGGCGAGAGCCAGCGTATCAGCATCGTCTGCTCCCTCGGCAACAGTCTGACCGGCTCGATGTACATCCTCGACGAGCCCTCCATCGGCCTGCACAGCCGGGATACCGGACGGCTTATCGAAGTGATCAGGCGGCTGCGCGACCTCGGCAACACGGTCATCGTTGTGGAGCACGACGAGGAGATCATCCGGAGCGCCGACTGGCTGATAGACATAGGGCCGCGGGCCGGAAAGCACGGAGGCGAGGTGGTCTATTGCGGACCTCCTCCGGCTTCGGACATATCCGAGGCCGATGCTTCGGCACTGCTGGCCGCATGGCCCCGTTCATTGACCTTAGAATATCTGCTTGGCAGGAAGAAGATATCCATCAGCCCTGTCAAACGGCCCTGGAAGCAGTACATCGAAGTCTGCGACGCCTGTGAGAACAACCTCAAGAACATCGACGTGCGCTTTCCCCTCAACGTCATGACCGCCGTCATCGGTGTCAGCGGCTCGGGCAAATCCACCCTTGTGGGCGACATCCTCTACCCTGCCCTCAACCGCATGCTCAACCAGGTGGGTGCCAAACCCGGCTCGTTCCGGGAGCTACGCGGCGACCTGGACCGCATATCTTCCGTGGAGTTCGTGGACCAGAACCCGATAGGCCGCAGTTCCCGCTCCAACCCGGTGACCTACATCAAGGCATACGATGACATCCGCAAGCTCTTCTCCGAGCAGCCGCTGGCCAAGGTCAACGGTTTCGGCCACTCGCATTTCTCCTTCAACATCGACGGAGGCCGCTGCCCGGAATGCCTCGGCGAGGGTACCGTCAAGATTCCCATGCAGTTCATGGCCGACATCGTCATGACCTGCGAATCCTGCGGGGGCAAGCGCTTCATCCAGGATGTACTCGAAGTCAAATACCGCGGCAAGAACATCAGCGACGTGCTCGACATGAGCGTGGACGAGGCCATCGAATTTTTCTCATCCGCAGGAGAGCCCGCTGCTGTCCGCATCGCCGCCAAACTCATGCCCCTGCACGACGTAGGTCTGGGCTACATAGCCCTCGGCCAGAACAGCAGCACCCTCAGCGGCGGCGAGAGCCAGAGAGTCAAGCTTGCCTACTTCCTCGGTATCGGAAAGGATCCTGTATCCAGTCAGACAGCATCCTACTGTACGGATCCTGTCGAAGACTATATACTTGGCAAACACACACAGTCATCCGGAACCAAACGTTCACGCCAGGCAGACAAGCCTATTCTCTTTATTTTCGACGAGCCCACCACCGGCCTTCATTTCGATGACATAGAAAAACTGCTGGCTTCATTCCGAGCCCTCCTCAACCGCGGCCACACCATCATTGTTGTCGAACACAACCCATACATCATTGCCGCTGCCGACCATATCATAGAACTCGGTCCGGAAGGTGGAGATCGAGGCGGTTACCTCATAGAGCCATCACCTCATCTAAGGTAAGACCGGTAATCTCCGATATCACATTCAGATCTATGCCATTGGATTTCATTCCTCTGGCATTTTTCAGACGTTCCTCGTGCCTGCCGCATTCAATGCCTTTCTCCATGCCTTTCTTCATACCTTTCTCCATTCCTTCCTTCATGCCTTCTTTCATACCTCTCTCCAGCCCCCTCTTCATTCCTCTCTCCAGACCTTTTCTTTCCGCACCTATCATAAGCAGACGTGATGCGCCTACCATGTCCCAGAAATGCTCGTACACTAAAAGTTCTTCCTCCGTAAATGCTGACTCTTCAACTTCTTCCACAGCTTTGCTGATCTCTGGACTTGAAAGGAGCTCTTCAGACACCTTACGGGTCTTGTCATCTATTTCGGTAAGATACCGCAGCCAAAGAACCTGCATCTTCTTGTCACTATATCTCTTAGGGGTAAATTTGGGGAGCTCTATGAAGATAAAGCGAAGTCCCTCTATCACCTCTTCTGTCTCTGCAACAGCCACTATCCTGTAATCGTGGTAATAATCCGGACTTTCCGAGAATGTATCATTGACCAGATTCAATGAATACACCGGCTGGAGAAGTTCATAGGGACGGCTCTTGTCGAGCTGGCTGACATATGCCTTCGAGGCGTTGAACAGCACACGCTGCTTATATTCCGGAGTCCACATCATCTGCATCTCTACGATGAACTGACGGCCGCGACCGTCTACGCAGCGGACATCCACGATACTGTCCTTGCGGAGAGGGTTCATCGGAACCAGCTCAGGATTCAGATACTCCACACTTCTGATTTCATCTTCAGGCTTCTCGAAAGGAAGTAGTGCATTCAGAAAACTGATTACCAAATCTTTGTGTTCGCCGAACACTTTCTTGAAAGTCAGATCGGCCTTCGGGTCCAAGTACTTTTTCATATCTCACATCACTTTATTAAGACTGTTTGACGGGACAAAGATACGTATTCATTTTCAATAAAGCCGTCGATTAAACGGGTAGAAACGGGTAGAAACGGGTAGAAACGGCTATAAACGTTTTAAAACGGCAGGATACCATTGTCCCCGACAACATAGATGCTGTCCTTCTCAATAAGGACACCTCTGCCGAGACCGGCTTCCCTGTTTCCGGCATTGTCCACATTCACATCTATTACCCTGCCGTCATAGAAAGTGGAGACATCGTCGTATATCGTGTGTCCCACGATTACGCGGTCCGCCTGATAGCGGTCCAGGATGAGGTCCAGGGTATCCGCCGCCAGCGGATTGTACTTCTCAGCATCCCTTACCATACCCCGGTACCAGAGAGGACCGCTGTTGCCCATGAGGAAGTATATCATCGGAGAAGCCTCCTTCCGCTCCGCCTTGGTCTTGTAAAGGCCCGCGCTTACCTGCTCATTTACATAAGGGATATCCAGATTACGGCGATAGAAGTCACTGCTGAGGCCAGCGTGCACAAAGAGACAGCTGCCGGATATCTGCATGGTATTGCGTAACGACAGCCACCGGCCCAGTTCTGATGAGGGAGAGAGCAGATCGGCATATTCCATACCCAGTGTGTCGGCCAGCCAAGTGTACTTAGGCTTCGCATAGCGCAGATCGTTCATCAGCACCATCGGCTCGTGATTGCCTAAAAGATAATCCACACGTCCTCCCGCCTGCGCGGCCTCATCCTCCAGCTTGTATATCAGCCAGAGTATCTGCACAGCATCATCGCCCCGGTCGAACACATCCCCGAGGACCATCAGCTGGTTCGTCCCGAAACTCCAGTTACAGTCCCCGTCTATGACCCCGTTGCCCTGCAGCAGGCTTATGAAACAGTCCAGATTGCCGTGCGGATCGGATGTGACGAATATCCTGTCCGGCTGCTCTGTCTTCCACTCCGGACGTTCCAGCGCATGCAGTCTGACATCGAAACTGTGCTTCAGGTCACTCGACACGACTGTAAAAGAATAATCCTCAGGCAAAGAGGCCAGGACAGTATCCACCAGCCTTCCCTCCGGTGTCACAGACACCACCCTTACCTCACCGTTTGTTCCATACATAATATAGGGGCCGTCGGAAGTCTGGGCAACGGCAGCGGACACCAGACAAAGAAGGCTGACGAGCAGCATCCACATTCTGTACATACCTGTTGTTTTCATTGTCTCCATACTTTCAATAATATTCTGCACGAAGATAACAATGATTCGCTATATTTGTTGTAATCAGGTAGGTTTTATTTGACTATCAACAGATTGGATAAAACTCGCACGAGAACGGGCAATGGATAAGAAAAAGCCGGACTGTTCCGAACCGCCATATTTCTCATGC
>DVIL01000050.1 GCA_018711305.1 Candidatus Coprenecus stercorigallinarum | reverse complement strand
GCAGTGATGGAGAAACTTTCCGCAGACTTCGTGATAGCCAACCTGTATGTGGACGACAAGACCGAGGATGCAGAATTCCGCACCCTCGGACGCCGCTACCGCGACTTCGAGATGAAGCAGTTCGCCTCGGCGTCCCAGCCGCTTTATGCAGTGGTGGATTCTGAAGGCAAAACACTCTCAGGCCCCCTCGGAAGCTGCTCCGAAGAAGAGTTTATGGCGTTTCTGAATTTTTAAGAGGCCCTTAGTGTTACGGTTTCTGCTACCATCCCGACCGGAGAACGGTCTCCCAGTTGACCAGTCCCCACCAGGCGTTGATGTAGTCTGCACGGCGGTTGCGGTAGTCGATGTAGTAGGCGTGTTCCCATACGTCCACAGTCAGCAGGGGACGCAGGCCCTTGCGCATCGGATTGCCGGCGTTCGGCTCTGCTGTGATGAGCAGTTTCCCGTCCCCGTCCATAGCCAGCCATGTCCATCCCGAGCCGAAAAGGGATACGGCAGTCTGGGTGAACTGTGCCTTGAAGCTGTCGAGGCTTCCGAAGTCCTTTTCGATAGCCTTCAGCAGTTCCTGAGGCATCTCCCCTTGCTCCGGGGTAAGTCCGTTGAAAAAGAATGTGTGGTTCCAGGTCTGTGCGGCGTTGTTCAGGATACCGCCGTCGGCTTTCATGACTATTTCCTCTAAAGGAGAGTCCTCGAAGGGTGTCCCCTGAATCAGTCTGTTGAGGTTGTCTATGTAGGTCTGGAGGTGCTTCCCGTAGTGGTACTCCAAGGTCTCGCGGCTCATGGCCGGCTCCAGTGCCTCAAGTGCGTAGGGCAGTTCCGGTAGTAGATGTTTCATAATGCTTGGGAGTTAAGTGAATAAATAATGTCCCAATATAGCGAAATTTGTCCGGATTACCAAGAAAATCATCAGTTTATGCCGGTTTTGCCCATGCGTCCCGGAGATATCAGCCTTCGGTGCCCAGTGCTGCCTCGCCAATCTCACGTTGCTTTTTAGTTACGATGTATGTCTTTGGCTATCATATATTTGCCAGAACGACAGGTTTCTATGTGGCCGCATTTTCGTTGAATATGCCGCGTTTTCCGCTAATGTAGAATTGTGGAATATCACTAATAACTTGATTTCCTGCGCATTCTGTTGTAACTAAAAGGCATCGTGGGGCAAGACCATGCATGGTTTACGAGGCTGGCAATGATTCTTTGGCAGATAGTGGCGCGGTAGGTATGTCTGACTGTCACGATTGTTCCTGCTCCATCTGAGCCCGGCTCTTGCTGGCTGAGACCAGCCAGACTCCGGTGAAGATGAGCAGGACGGCGAGGACTTTCAGGTAGCTGAAAGTGTCCAGGCCGAGGAAGATGGAGGCTGTGACGGAAACGATGGGCTGTATGTAGTTGTACATGCCGGCCACAGTGGGCCTGAGGTTCTTCTGTCCGACTACTACCAGCACGTAGCAGAGGAAGGTGGCGAGTACCACGACGTAGAGGATGCCTCCGATATTGCCCCATGTCAGCGCGGCCCAGTCCGTAGCGATGATGTCATGGTAGGAGAAGGGCAGGAGGCAGATAAATGCGTAGGTGAACATCCACTTCATGATGGTGAAGATGGAATATTTGTTTACAAAATTCTTGTAGAGTACGAGATAGGATGCGTAGCTGAGCTGGGCCAGCAGTACGAACAGGTCTCCGCCGATATTGGTGGTGTTGCCGGCCTGGGCTACCGCCGCATGACTGCCGCCGAGGATGAGCAGGAGCGCGCCTCCCGCACCGAAGGCTATTCCGCCGACCTTCTTCCCGGTGATGGGCTCCTTGAGGAATATGGCCGCCAGTACCATTGCCCACAGGGGCATGCTGGTGGCGATGATGGACGCATCAGCCGGAGAGGTGAGGCTCACTCCGAATACGTAGAGGCCCTGATTGAATACTATTGCCAGCAGAGAGGCACCGAACAGTCTCATCATGTCTTTCGGCTCTACCTTCTCGGGCTTCCGGAAGAGGGATGCCACCCAGAACAGCACCATTGCCCCGAAAACCCTGAGATCCGTGAGTACCAGAGGAGTAATGATGCTGCCCGCCATTACTATCTTCGCTATCGGGGCCATCAGTCCCCAGATGCAGTTGGCCGCGAGCATCGCGCCGTGGCCTTTCCAGCTTATTTTCTCCATATTTCTCAGTAAATCGGCCGCAAATGTACACTTTTTTCTAACTTTGCATTCGCAAAAAATTGACAAAATATGTACAGGACACACACATGCGGCGAGCTTCGCCTTGAGAATGCCGGACAGAAGGTTACTCTGGCCGGATGGGTCCAGAGAGTAAGGAAGATGGGCGGCATGAGCTTCATCGACCTGAGGGACCGCTACGGCATTACACAGATCATAATAGACGAATCAGTTTCCAAGGAGCTGAACGAGCAGGTAGAGAAGCTTGGCCGCGAATATGTAATACAGGTTACTGGCACTGTCCAGGAACGTCAGAGCAGGAACTCAAAGATGGATACGGGTGATGTTGAGGTTCGCCTGGAGTCCCTCAATGTGCTCAATGCGGCAGCTGTTCCTCCGTTCACCATCGAGGACGAGTCGGATGGAGGAGACGACCTGCGTATGAAATACCGTTATCTTGATCTGCGCCGCAATCCTCTGAAAAAGAACCTTATGCTGCGTCACCGTATGGCCCACGAGGTACGCAACTACCTCGATGGCCAGGGATTCATGGAGATAGAGACCCCTTACCTGATCAAGTCCACTCCGGAGGGTGCCCGCGACTTCGTGGTGCCTTCGCGCATGAACCCGGGCCAGTTCTACGCCCTGCCCCAGAGCCCCCAGCAGCAGAAGCAGCTGCTCATGGTGGCCGGCTACGACCGTTACTTCCAGATAGTCCGTTGCTTCCGGGACGAGGATCTGAGGGCCGACCGCCAGCCGGAATTTACCCAGATAGACTGTGAGATGTCCTTTGTGGAGCGCGACGATGTGCTGGAAACTTTCGAGGGCATGATCAAGACTCTCTTCCACAATGTGCTCGGCAAGGATTTTACGGAGCCTTTCTACCGGATGCCCTATTCCGAGGCCATGGACTCCTACGGCTCGGACAAGCCCGATATCCGCTTCGGCATGAAGCTGCACGAGATCACCTCGCTGGCTCACGGCCACAACTTCCCTGTATTCGACTCGGCCGAGTATGTGGGAGGTATCGCAGTGCCCGGATGCGCCGGCTACTCCCGCAAGCAGACCGACGAGCTGACCGAGTGGGTAAAGCGTCCCCAGATAGGCGCGAAAGGCCTGGTCTATATCAAGTGCAATGAGGACGGCACTTTCAAGTCCTCTGCCGACAAGTTCCTGACTCCCGATGACCTGGCCGCAATGGCCGCAGCCGTTGAGGCTCAGAAAGGTGACCTGATCCTGATTCTCGCCGGAGCACGGAACAAGATGCGCACGGCCCTCGGCTCCCTGCGTATCGAGATGGGTAACCGTCTCGGTCTGCGCGACCCGAAGGTGTTCGCCCCCCTGTGGGTGGTGGACTTCCCCCTGCTGGAGTGGGACGAGGAGACCTCCCGTTTCTACGCCATGCACCATCCCTTCACCGCTCCCAAGCCCGAGCACTTAGAGTGGTTCTACAGCGACCGCAAGGAAGATCTGGAACGCGTCTGTGCCAATGCATACGACTTCGTGCTCAACGGTACCGAGGTGGGCGGCGGCTCCATCCGTATCCACGATTCCAATATCCAGGAGCGTATGTTCGAGGTCCTCGGTTTCAGCCATGAGGACGCGGATTACCGCTTCGGCTTCCTGATCAACGCCTTCAAGTACGGCGCTCCTCCCCACGGAGGCATCGCATTCGGTTTCGACCGCTTCTGCGCCCTCTTCGGCGGACAGGAGAGCATCAGGGATTTCATCGCATTCCCCAAGAACAATCAGGGACGCGACATGATGCTTGACGCTCCTTCGCGCATCGACCAGGCGCAGATGGACGAACTTTTCCTGCAAAGCACATTCAAAAACCAATAACAGATTATGTCACTCGAACAGCAGATACAGTCCGATATAAAGGCGGCAATGGTCGCCAAGGACAAGGTGGCTCTCGCGGCCACACGTGCGGTCAAGGCCGCGATTCTTCTCGCCAAGACCTCCGAAGGAGGTGCCAAGGACAGCCTCGAGGATGCCGAGGTGGTCAAGATAGTGCAGAAATTAGTGAAGCAGCGGAAGGAGAGTGCGGAGATCTATTCCCAGCAGGCCCGTCAGGACCTTGCGGACAATGAGCTGGCCGAGGCCGCCGTGATGGAGAAATACCTCCCGGCAGCCCTCTCCGAGGCTCAGGTCGAGGAGGCAGTCAAGGCTATCATCGCCGAAACCGGAGCCTCATCCATGGCCGACATGGGCAAGGTGATGGGAGTTGCAACCAAGAAGCTCGCCGGTCAGGCCGACGGCCGCCTCATCTCCACCATTGTCAAAAAGCTGCTTGCACGGTAAAATTGTTTAATTAACATAAAATTGAAAAAGTATGAAAAAGTCTGTCATTTTTGCAGCGCTGTTCTGCATGCTCTCAAGCGTATCCCTCTTTGCGCAGAAGGCAGGGGATATGTACATTTCCGGATCAATAGGAATGTCGGGGAACAATACAAAGTCTGTTATCAACAATACATCGACTAAGGTGCCTGGCGGATTCCAGATGAGCATCACTCCTCAGTTCGGTATTTTCGTAATCGAGAATCTTGAGGTTCACCTCGGACTCGGATACCGGTTTTCCAAGACTCCTTCCGATATCAAGACAGAAGAGTCGACAAATACAAGTATGTTTACCATCACTCCCGGTATCAACTACTATCTCCCGATAGTCGACGGCAAGTTCTATTATACTCCCGGCCTGGATCTCAGTGTGGGATTCGGAGGATCGAACTATAAGACAGAGACAACCACGAACAAGCTGTCCAACAGCACATCATTCGGGCTTTCCCTTGCTCTCGTATCTTTCGAATTCAGGCCCGTCGAGTATTTCGGTATCTCATTCCGCGCCGGGGATCTGACCTATGCCCTCAATCAGGAGAAGCTGCCTCAGTCCGGCAACAGCAGCGTCAATATCGATGCGAAGTATATAACCAACAATGTTGACTTCGGCTTGAATCTCAACGCAACTATCGGTTTCAGGTATTATTTTTAGAAATCCCTGAAACATGAAAGCAGGTGTGCCGGAATTTGTATTCTGACACACCTGCTTTTATATTATAGTGATTCTCAGATGTTCTTGTATGTAATGGTTCCGGTCGCCTGATTTGTGGGCATTACGAGAACCTCCGCAATCTGCATGTATTCCGGTGCGCTGGCTGCAAACCATGCCACTTCGGCGATGTCGGCTCCGGTCAGAGGGCGGATACCTTTATATACGTTGTCGGCCTTGGCCTTGTCGCCGCGGAAGCGGACAACGGAGAAGTTGGTCTCCACGAGGCCGGGCTTGATGTTGGTGACTCTCAAAGGAGTGTCCACGAGGTCGATGCGCAGGCCGTCGGAGAGGGCCTTCACGGCTGCCTTGGTCGCGCAGTACACGCTGCCGCCGGGATAGGCCGCGTCACCGGCGATGGAGCCTATGTTGATGATGTGGCCGCGTCCGCGCTCAACCATGCCCGGAACTACGAGGCGGGTCATGGAGAGGAGGCCGCGGATGTTGGTGTCTATCATGATGTCCCACTCGTCGAGATTACCTTCATGCTCTTTGTCCACGCCGAATACGAGGCCGGCGTTGTTGATGAGCACGTCGATGTTCTTCCATTTGCCTTCCAAAGTGCCGAGAGCTGCTATTATCTCATCGCGGTGACGCACGTCAAATGGCAACACGAGTGCATCGGCCCCGCATTGGGCAAGTTCGGCCTTCAGTGCCTCTCCCTTTTCGGGTTTGCGGCAGTTGATGATGATGTCATACCCGCCTGCGGCGAACTTTCTGGCGCAGGCCTCGCCGATACCGCTCGTGGCACCGGTGATAAGTGCGATTTTTCTTTCCATATTGTCTTTATTGTCGCTTGTTGGTTATTGTCCAATATCCTCCTTTGTCAGAGCCTGTACGGCTGATCAGTCCAATCTGTCTTAGTCTTGCGAGGTCCCGCTGCGCGCTTCCTTTACCTCGAAGTCCTTCCTTGGTCATGATGCGAATTTACGCAAAAATCCCTGATTTCATACAGGCACTGTACGTAAAACGGCTACTTGAGGGGAGCTATCATCAGGATATTGTTGCTGTTGTCTGAAAGTCTTGACAATATGGAGGCTATCTGATCTTTGGCGGTGTCGCTGAGATTGCCTTCGGCCAGTGCCTTGGCTCCGGCTTCCTTGAATGTCGGGGCATCGTATGCCAGTACGAGGCAACCGTCAAAGAACGTGAAGCTGTTGTCTTTCCATGTCATCAGGTCGTCCACGATGTTGCGTAGGGCCACCTCCTCCGTACTGCGGTCCATGACCACGTTTGGAAGATTTTCGTATTCCATGAAAAAATCCGAGCCATTGTTTCTCATTCCGGCTATTTTGGATATCGTGACTACGGCGTAATCCGGAAGTATGTACGGAGAACTGAAAATCTTGTCTTTGTCGAGGTTCACGCGGTCCTCTCCGGTAGTTTCTCCGAACTTCACTGTGAGTAAAGGCCGTATTTCTCTGTCCTCCAGAATGTACAATGTGTCCTGCATCGTGTTGTTGGACTTGTAGCTCAGGTCCGTCAGGCCGTGCAGATTCCTATAGGTATTCATGGTCAGGAATGTATTCCCCTTCATGGTGTAGGTCTCGGGGGTCTCCCATAGTATATTGCCTTCAAAATCCTGGCACCACACGGCGGCGGGGCATTTGTCCTTGAAGGGAAGAGGGATTATGGTTATGGTTTCGGACAGGCTGTCCACCATGAAGTTGTAGCCGTTGTTGGAATTGTTCTCAGCCTTGTAGGGTAGCTTGATGTCCGCTATGAGCCTGCCTGTGCCGATGTCATAGCTGTAGATTTTGTTTGTCTCCAATGTACTTATCCAGACTTTTCCGCCGGCTTCGTCTATCTGTGCCGAGGATATGCTCAGGTACTCGCCAGGCCCGCGTCCGATGCCTCCTATATCACGCAGATAGTTACCGGAGGCCCTGTCGAATAGCTTGAGAGCTGTCTCGTGGCCTTTGCCGTATATGCCTATGTAGTTGTCCGAAACGGCAAACTGTCTGCCGTTGGTGATGGCCTCGGGTCTGCTGTCCAGAGCTATGAACTCAGGTTCGCCGACCCATTCGGAGATGAGGATGTCCTCCCCTTTTTTCAGGTCAGCATATTCTACTGAAATCAGTCCTTCCGGATTGCGGTGGGTGGTGTTTCCGTTGTTTTGGCCGCATGACGCTGCACTGAGCATGGTGGCTGCAGCTGCCAGGATCATGCCTGCGGTACAGGCTGTGGAGTGGAGTTTTCTTTTCATAGCAACAAAATTTACGTATAGGCGCAAGTTAAAAAAAAAATTGATTATCCGCAAAC
>DVIL01000049.1 GCA_018711305.1 Candidatus Coprenecus stercorigallinarum | reverse complement strand
GTTTAGTGTCAAAGCAACCGCCCCAATGGCCGAGGCCACGGCCTTTTCGGAACGTCCTCTGCTGAGCTGTGCCGCAATTGAATTGTAGTTCATGCTTCCGAAGTCGAGCAGGCGGGTAGTCATTTCCCTGTCCAGGGGGAAGGAACTCCCATAACCGGCGGCAGATCCAAGCGGATTCTGGTCAACGAAACGGTATGCACCTCCTAAGATATACATGTCTTCAGACAGGGCCTCGGCATAGCCTCCCAGCCACAAGCCGAAAGAGGAAGGCATGGCGATCTGCCCGTGGGTATAGCCCGGCAGCAGCACATCTTTGTATTTACCGCTCAGTTCCAGAAGTGTGGAAAAAAGTCCGAGTATCTCTTGGCGGAAACCTGCAATTTCATCTTTGAGGAACAGCTTGATGTCCAGTAGCACCTGATCGTTCCTGGATCTCCCTGAATGTATCTTCTTGCCGATATCCCCGAGCTTGCGGGTGAGATTGAGCTCGATCTGGGAGTGTATGTCTTCTACATCTTCCTCCAGAGCAAATTGCCCGGACTCTATATTCCGGTATATCTCATCCAGACCGCCAGTCAGGAGATCAAGCTCCTCTGCGGTCAGAAGACCGATGCTTTGCAGCATCCTGATATGTGCTTTCGAGCCAATGACATCGTATTTTGCAAGTCTCATATCGAGAATCCTGTCGTTGCCTACAGTGAAATCCTCTACGGCATTGGTCGCTTTTGTCCCTTTATTCCAAAGTGTTGCCATTGTTTTCAGTTTTTTCCAAGTTGTAGATGAATCCTATATATTTTCTGATGCCGTCCTCTATTTCGCCGACGGTTACGTATTCGTCCTTTTTGTGGGATCTGGAGGAGTCTCCGGGTCCCATCTTGACGGCATCGCAGCCTATCCGCATCCAGTCTGAGGTCGTAGGGGAGATAAACGTGCTGATACCTGTTGCGGCTGCGCATTCGGGCAGGACGGAATTTTCGGGAGTGCAGGATGCCCGGTTGTGCAGGTTACGGGCTCTTAGTTCACTGCGGCATAGACTCTGCAGTATCTCCATGATTTCTGCGTTGGTATACATGTCTGTCGTGCGTACATCCACAACGAACTCACATGTCTGGGGTATCACGTTGTGGGCATACCCGGCTTGGATTTGGGTGACGTTTATCCGTACTTCCCCCATTTGCGGAGATACCTTTGGAAAGCGGAAGGCCCTGAGCCGTGCAATGTCATCGAGGGCTTCATAAAGTGCATTTACACCGTCGCCGTTAGCCGCATGTCCGCTTGCCCCATGGGCAGTGCCGTCGATGACTAACAGCCCCCTTTCGGCGATAGCCGCTCTCATGCAGGTAGGCTCTCCGATGATGGCCCAATCCGGGATGCGGACCATAGTCCCGTTGTACGGCAGGCCCCGCTCCAATGCGCTCCATACGGCATCCATACCGTTTTTACCGGACCTTTCTTCCTCTGCGCTCAGTACGAGCATGAGGTTTGCTGGCAGGGGACTGTCATAGAAGTGCCGGAATGCGGAGATCAGGGCCACGGCTGATGCTCCGTCATCGTTGGAACCCAATCCGAGAACGGCCGGCATGCCTGGTTCAAACTCAGAGTATTCCGGTCTGTATGGGTCGAAACTATAGTCCGCGGCCGGTACGACCGTGTCGATATGGGCGCACAGCATGAGCGTTTTCCGGAGAGGCGAGTAGTTGCGGTTGACAGACAGCAGATTGTTTTTTACTCGTATATGCTCTATTCCGAAAGAACTCAGTCTGGAGGATATGTGACTGCACACCTCTTCTTCCATGAATGAAGGAGAGGGGATGGCTACCATCTCTCTGAGCAGTGTTACGGCTTCGTCAAGCAGTATGCGGATATCTGTACTCATGTGACTACAGTCTGATTATCGTGCCCTTTCCGCTTTGCAGGCATCGGGCATGGGTTATGGTCACCCGACCCACTCCGCTGTGCAGGGCGTTAAAGGCGTTGTCAAGTTTCGGAATCATGCCGGCCGCTATCCGGCCCTCTTCTTTGAGTGTCCGGTAATCTTCCGGCCCTATTTCAGGGATAACGCTGCCGTCATCATCCTTGTCATACAGGACTCCGTCCTTCTCGAAGCAGTAGGTCAAGGAGATATTCCCTACTGGAACCAGAGCCGAGGCTATACAGGACGCGATGGTGTCGGCGTTGGTATTGAGCAACTGCCCGTGTCCGTCGTGGGTGATGGCGCAGATCACAGGGGTAATGCCGGCGCGGAGCAGCATCAGGAGGAAATCAGTATTGACACCATGCGGGTCTACATCGCCCGCATATCCGTAGTCGATGGAAAGGACCGGTCGCTTTACGGCCCGGATGAGATCGGCATCCGCACCGGAAAGCCCCACTGCGCTGCAGCCTGTACCTTGCAGTCCGGCTACGATGTTCTTGCTGCACCATCCGGCGTAGACCATTGTCACGGCTTTCAGGGTCTCTGCGTCTGTGATCCTGCGGCCTTCCGCCATCACCGGCTCCTGTCCCAATGCCTTCTGCAGCCGGCTGGCCATGACCCCCCCTCCGTGGACTAAGATTTTGGCACCTTCTATGGCTGCAAAGTCGTTGAGGAACTGCCGCAGCAGTTCCGGATTGTCTACAACATTTCCTCCTATCTTGATTATTCTGCAATCCATGGTCCTGTCATTTGTCCATATCACTGAGAATATCCTTGAGTACGGTCTGAGCGGAGACCACGCGGTTGGCTGCTTCCGGTATGACTAAGGAACGGGGACTCTCGATTACCTCGTCCGTGACAATCATGTTCCTGCGTACTGGAAGGCAGTGCATGAACCATGCGTTGTCAGTGAGAGCCATCTTGGCGCTATCGACAGTCCAGCTGCGGTCGGCGCTAAGCACTTTGCCATAATTCTCCCCGCTGTATGCCGACCAGTTTTTGGCGTAGATGAAATGAGCGCCTTCGAAGGCCTTGTTCTGGTCATATTCAATCGTGGCTCCGGCAGTAAAGGCGGGATCGAGTTCATATCCTCTCGGGTGGGTGATGACAAATTCGTATCCTGTCATCCCGATGCCCTCGGCAAAGGAGTTGGGTACCGCCTGGGGCAGGGCTTTGGGATGCGGAGCCCAGGTCATTACGATCTTGGGCCGTTCTACCTGTTTGTATTCCTCTATGGTGATCAGGTCTGCAAATGTCTGGAGGGGGTGTCTCGTAGCGGCCTCCATGCTGATGACCGGTTTGCCGGAATACCGGATAAACTGGTTCAGTATGACTTCGGCATAGTCGTAGTCGCGGTTTTCGAGACGGGCAAACGAGCGCACACCTATGATGTCGCAGTAGCAGCCCATGACAGGAATGGCCTCTGACAGGTGTTCCGGCTTGTCGCCGTCCATCACCACCCCATGCTCGGTCTCGAGCTTCCATGCTCCCTGATTTATATCCAGCACGATAGTGTTCATGCCTAAGTTGAGGGCAGCCTTCTGGGTACTGAGTCTGGTGCGGAGGCTGGAATTGAAGAATATCAACAGCAATGTCCTGTTGTGCCCTATGGCCTGGTCGGCAAATGGATTCTGCTTGATGTACCTTGCTTTGGCGAAAGCCTGCTGAAGGTCGCCGATCTGTTTTATGGATGTGAATGTCTTCATGACGGTTGTTTTTCTTCTTTAGCTGTAAGTCTGTGCCAGCTCTTCATGAACCTGGCGGCGGTTTCGAACGAGATAGTCAGGGGAGGCAGAAGACGTATGACATCGGCTCCTGCCGCTCCGGTGAAAATGTGCTCCTGAAACAGGAGTCTTTCCCTAAGACCGGTATATTCCGGCTTGAGATGCAGTCCAATCATCAGACCGCGTCCGCGGTATCCGGCAAGAGCGTGGTCGGGCTGTCCCGAGGGATGGAAGGCGGCATGGAAATATTCACCTTTTTTAGCGGCATTTTCTATCAGATGTTCGTTCTCGATGATGTCGAGGACGGCCAATGCTGCGGTACATGCGAGGTGATTTCCGCCGAATGTGGTGCCGAGCATACCGTATGACGGCATGATGTCAGGCGAGACAATCACTCCCCCGATCGGGAATCCGTTGGCCATACCCTTTGCCGTGGTGATAATATCGGCGCGGATGCCTGAAAACTGATGGGCGAAGAATCTGCCGGTGCGGCCGTAGCCGGACTGCACTTCGTCAAGTATCAGTACGCTCCCGTACTTGTTGCATAGACTGCGCAGCTCTCTCAGAAAATTGTCCTGGGGCATGTGGATGCCGGATACTCCCTGAATCCCTTCTATGATGACTCCGGCATAGGATCCGGACGAAAGTTCCCGCTCTGCAGCGTTCAGGTCATCAAGCGGGATAAAGGAGACGTCCCCTGTATAGTTGAAAGGGGAACGGATTGCAGGATTGTCGGTTACGGCTACAGCTCCGGAAGTCCTCCCGTGAAATGCCTTGCAAAAGGACAGGATGCGGCTCCTGCCGGTGTGGAAGGAAGCGAGTTTGAGCGCATTTTCGTTGGCCTCGGCTCCTGAGTTGCACAAGAATAGAGAGTAGTCGTCGTAGCCGCACGCCTTGCCGAGTCTGCGGGCGAGGTCCTTTTGCAGGGAATTCTGTACCGCGTTGGAATAGAAGCCCAGACGGGCGAGCTGTTCCGACAGCATCCGTACATAGTGCGGATGACTGTGCCCGATGGAAATCACGGCGTGGCCTCCGTAAAAATCCATGTATTCTGTTCCGTTTTTGTCCCAGATGGTGGTATCGAGTCCTCTTGCCGGCTCGATATCCCATAGTCTGTATACTTTGAATAGGTCCATTGGCTATAGTTTAAATTTCCGTTGTAAAAAGGACATTTTCCCCAATCATAGACAATTCCATCATAGCCTTGTTGACGTCCTTTTTGAACTTCAGGTTGGTCTCAATGACTTTGAACCAGTTGAGGTAGTT
>DVIL01000048.1 GCA_018711305.1 Candidatus Coprenecus stercorigallinarum | reverse complement strand
CCTGAACAGGAACTTGAACCGGAGCAGCCCGCACCGATCCCGGAGCCGGTTCCTGCACCAGCTCCTGTCATTGCCCCGGCCCGCATAGCTCCGCACCCTCAGCCCGCAGTCAGCCCCAGGCCGGAGGAGGCCGCGGCGCCCGGGAAGAAGCGCCGCTTCAATGCACGGGAGATGGTGATATATTCCGAGATAATGCATCCGAAGTACATTGAAAGAAGAGAAAATCAAAATTTGTAGGCATTTTTAAAAATATATCCTATCTTTGTAGGTAGAAAGAGTCCCGCTCTTGTGCGCGGGATTCTTTTTTTGATTTATTAATTAAGCATAAGAGAAAAAATTATGTCTGAAATTCATTATGTAACAGCCGAAGGTCTTGAGAAGCTCAAGGCCGAACTGGCAGAGGCTATCAGCCAGAGACCCGTTATCTCAAAGCAGATAGCGGAAGCGAGAGACAAGGGAGACCTCTCGGAAAATGCAGAATATGACGCCGCCAAGGAGGCTCAGGGCCTTCTGGAGCTCAAGATATCCAAGCTCGAGAATCTCGTGGCCAACGCACGGGTCATCGACGAGTCCAAGATCAGCACCGACCATGTGCAGATGCTTACCAAGGTGACCCTCAAGAACCTGCTCAACAATACGACCGTCCAGTACACGCTAGTAGGGGAGAGCGAGGCAAATTTCCGCGAGGGCAAGCTCGCAGCCGGGACTCCCATCGGCAAGGCCCTGATCGGCAAACGCAAAGGGGATGTCGTGGAAGTGAAGGTCCCCTCCGGAATTCTCAAGTTCCAGATACTGGATATCTCACTTTAAGCACTTAACGATATGGCATCTGTATTTACAAGGATCATCAACGGGGAAATCCCCTCATATAAGGTCGCTGAAAATGAGACCTGCTATGCATTTCTGGACATCAATCCCTTGAAGGAGGGGCATACCCTTGTCGTACCCAAGAAGGAAGTGGATTATATCTTTGATCTGGACGAGGATACCTACGTGCAGCTACAGCTTTTTGCCCGCAAGGTGGCCGTGGCCGTGAAGGCTGCCGTCCCCTGCAAGAGGGTAGGAGTGGCTGTGCTGGGAATGGAAGTGCCTCATGCGCACATTCATCTGGTACCTCTGGACAGTGAGGGAGATATGGATTTCAGGAAGACGAAACTTTCTCTGAGCGAGGGACGCTTCGAGGCCATCGCCTCGGCTATCGCTGCGGAATATGCAAAGCTCTGAGTCTATGAAATCGAAATACTACTGGATTTGTTTATTCTCCCTGCCGTTGTTAACAGCCCTTATTGCGACGTGCGGAGGCAGGGATGAGGCGCGTATAAGTCTTACGGTAAAAGGTGCTCCGGACAGTACGGAAGTCGTGGTCTCACGTCTGGCCTTGAATCAGATGCAGGTGCTGGATACGCTGTATACCTCAAAGGAAAAGGTTTCCGCTGAGGTCCCCGTATATCCCGGCTCTCCCGAGTTCATCTATCTGACCTACGGTCAGGGCGGCAGGATATCCCTGCTGCTGCAGAACCGGGACAGGGTGACGGTGACAGCCGGTTGGAATGACTCGTCGGATCCGGTAATAGAGGGCTCTGAGGAGTCAGTCCTGATGCAGGGTGTGGATATGGACATCAGGGCGTTCAACGCCTCGTTCGACTCTCTCTCCAATGAGCTGGCCGCTGTGACCGAAAGCGGTGATCAGGCAGAGATTACCCGTCTCAAGCGGGAGCTGGGCGCTCTCTATGTAAAGAGCAAGCAGAATGCCATCAAGTATATTTACACCCATTCCAGGTCCATGTCCGTCATACCGGTTCTGTATCAGAAGACATCTTCCGGACTGCCGCTGTTTGCGCAGGTGACGGATGCAATCCTGATGGAAAGGGTCTATGATACTCTCCGCACGGTCTATCCCTCCTCTCCCTATCTGGTATCTCTGGCAGACGAGGTGAGCCTCAGACGCAATGCCTTGGAAATCCAGAACCGCATGGCCTCAGCCGAGGAAGTGGACTTCCCCGAGATCATCCTCTCTGACGTGAACGGGGTGCAGCAGTCCCTCACTGCCCTTAAGGGCAAGGTGATTGTCCTGATGTTCTGGGATTCGGAGAATGTGCAGCAGAGGGTATACAACACAGACCTGAAGCTGATGTACGACAGGTACCACAGCCGCGGACTGGAGATCTATCAGGTGGCTCTGAACACCGACAAGACTGCCTGGGCAATGCAGGTCAAGGAGCAGGGACTGCCCTGGATAAGTGTGTGTGATCCGGCAGCGGGGGCATCTACAGGCGCTCTGCTGTACAATGTCACCCAGCTTCCCGCAATGTATGTAATCTCGCGGGAAGGCAATATCGAGTCAAAGGATGTATTCGATATGAGGCTGCTGGAGTCAGAAGTGCGCAGGTTGCTATAGCTTTCCGTGCAGTACGGCCTCTATCCTGCGTGACGGGTCCGCTGCAACAAATTCCTTGAGATAAAAGGGTTCGAAGTACGCTGTGTCTTCGAACCTTTTTTCTTGCAGTGCCCGGAATGCAGGTACCGCCATATCCACGGCATCGGGATGGGATGGCATGACGATGCATCTGTCCCTGTATTGTTCCGGAATCAGGCTGTCGTATTTTGCGGCTCCGTCTCCTGTGAATACGAGTCTGCGGAATGTGTCCAGCTGCCTTATGAATGTGTCCGGTGCGAGGACTGCAGCCTCCACTTCGGTTATCCTGTTTCCGCAGTGGTCGAAAACGGCTGTATAGACTTCCATGCGGCGGGCATCTATCATGGGAATTATGGCAGTGCCTTCCGGGTCATTTTTCAGAATACCTGATCTGATGGCTCCCTGCGCTATGATATCGAGGGTTCCGATACCGATAAGCGGTATGCCCGCCCCGAAGCAGATGCCTTTTGCAGTGGAAACGCCTACCCTGAGACCGGTGTAGGAGCCCGGCCCTGAGCTGACGGCTACAGCATCCAGGCAGTTTGTACTCATGCCTGCCTCTGCCACGGTTTTCTGTATCAGAGGGGCAAGTCCGGATGCCTGGCTGCGGGGTTCTGAAATGCGGTCCGAGGATATGATCTTTTCTCCGTCTGCAACGGCAACCGAGCATACGTCCGTGGCCGTCTCAATAAGCAGTATTTTATTCATTTTCATTTGTTTTGTCTTCTTGGGGAACAACTTTCATGCCGTCTGTCAGAGTCTTGTTTATGGTACTGTACGGACCTGTGACAATCTCGGTAGAGGCGGTAATCTCTGTCCCGGGGATTATCTCTATATTCCCTATATCCTGAATACCTGTGGCAACAGGTATTTCCTTTATTGTAGAAGTGGTTCTGTCATAAAGGAATATGGTGTTGTTGGAAGTGATGGCCTGAAGCGGTACTGTCATCACCGAGTCCTTGTGTTCGGTCTCTATCTCGACGGAGGCGGACATACCGGGACGGAAAGGAATGGGGTCAGAGGTAAGGAGGTCGGCATAGGAATCAGCCAGAATACGGACTTTTACCTCGAAGTTGGTGACATCGGTCAGGGCTGTACCGGTTCCGCTGAGGTTCTTGGCGGAGTTGGCAATTTGGGTCACTATGCCTTTGAATGTCCTGCCCGGATATGCATCCACTTCTATGTCGGCTGTATCTCCCTTGGATATGCGGATAATGTCGTTTTCATTTACATCCACTAAAACTTCCATCATGTTGAAGTCCGCTATCCTGAGCATTTCAGTTCCGGCCATCTGCGATGTCCCTACCACTCTCTCGCCTTTCTCCACACTGAGGCTGGAAATTATACCGTCTATGGGAGAATAGATGACTGTCTTCGTGAGGTTCTCTTCGGCCTCGTCGAGGGATGCCGCGGCGCTTTCTATGTTGTATTCGGCGGCCTTCAGCTGTTCCCGGGCCATCTCGTATTCGGCAGTGCTGGTCTGGAATTCCTGCAATGATATGGCACGCTGTCCGTACAGCTGCCGGTTACGCTGATAGTTCTGTTCGGCCTGGTTGAAGCTGGCTTTCTGCTGCTGGTACTGCGCCTTTGTGGCGTTGAGAGAGGCGACGGCACGGTCTCTAAGCGAAATGTATACGTCCTGCTTTATCTTGATAATCAGGTCTCCGCGGCTGACACGGTCACCTTCCTCGACATTGAGCTCGATTATCTCGCCGGATACGTCCGGGCTGATCTTTACTTCAGTTACCGGATGGATCTTGCCGTTGGCCGGAATACGTTCCACAATGGAGCCTGTAACAGGTGTCCCAACCGTTACGGGGATGCCCTTGTCCGGGCCGAGGGCTCCGTATGCCACGGCGGCAATTACCGCTGCTGCTGCGATGACCAGCAGCCATCTTGCAACTTTATTCTTTTTTTTCTTTTTCATTTGCTATAACGTGAGAGGAAGACCTTTGTAGAAATCTATTATTTTTATCTGGAATACGAACTGGTATTTTGCCTGAAGGTATTCAGACCTGGCTTTCAGAAGATTGGTTCTGGCCACTGTATAGTCCGTACCGTTGAGCGCACCTGTGTTGAATTTCTCCTGCACATACCTGAATGATTCCTGCATCGAGTTGACATTGGCCAGTGCGGCCTCCATCTTTCTGTAATATGTGTCGGCCTCCGTGACGGCTGTCTGTATGTCTTTGTACAGTGCCTGCTGCTTGAGCTTGAGATCTATTTCCAGACTACGGCGCGAGAGCTCGGCGTTCCTGACATTCGTCCTTACGCTCCAGTTGCTGAAGATGGGGATGCTCAGGCCAATGCTTATGGAAGGGTTGATGTTGTCTCTGAACTGCTCGAAAAACGGGTAGGCGGTTCCTGACGGAGAATAGGATGAGGAACTGTAGAAGGTGCCGTAACTGGCGGACAGTGAGATTTTCGGCCAGTACTGGCCCTTGGCCGCTTTCAGCTCTATGTCGCCTTTGTCCAAGGACAGTCTTGCGCTCTGTATGACAGGAAGGTTCTGCGCAGAGGCATATATCTCGTCTGCGCTGTATCCGTGATACGATGAGAGCATGCCGTCTATCTCCGGTATGTGGATCTGGAAATCCTTGCTGTATGGAAGATCCAGAAGCTGCTGCAGGGCCAGTGTGCTGGTGGTGACCTGGCTTTCCGCGGTGACTGTCTGCACCCTTTCAGCGGCAAGTTGCGATTCTATGTCGAGCAGTGCGGTATACGGCTGGCTTCCTGCTTCGACAAGCAGTCTGGTGCGGTCTCTCTGCTCGGAGATGGACTTGAAGTTCTCCTGCGAGGTCGCGAGCATCTCTTTGGCAAGAAGTATCTGCAGATAGCTTCTGACTATGGATATGGAAATTTCGTCTTTTAGGCGTTCCACTTCCTGCAGCGATATGTCGATGCTTTTTCTGGAACTTTTCAGGCTGTACAGTTTTGAAAGTCCGTCCAGCAGCTGGATAGAGGTGTTGGCAGAGGCACTGGTGCTTTGCGAGAGCTGGTTACGGATGATTTCCAGATTCTGGAGGTCTACTGAACGGCCCCAGTTGAGGTTGTGACCTACTGACGCGCTGAGGGAAGGTACGAAGCTGAGCCTGCTTTGCAGCAACTGGTTTTCGCTGCGTGTCACTTCCAGACTCTGCTGCTTTATGGAAAGGTTGTTGGCGCATGCATATTCTATGCACCTTTCCAAAGACCAGATGTCCTGGGCAGAGCACTCGTGCCAGGACCATGACAACAGAATCAGTATGATTACAGCGGTATGGGCTTTCATGTCGCAAAAATAATAAAAATACTGTTGAAAAGAAGGTGTGTCAGAAAGGGCAATCCGCTGCGTGACTTTCGGGATCGGTTGCCCGTTCTGACGCACCTTCAGTGATCAGATGGGCTCAGAACCTACCAGCTGCCGGCGGCCTGAGGTCTGCGGTCCATAGTGAGAAGGTCATATATGGCTCTTAGGGCTGCTCCGACGAGGCGGCCGAGCATTCTGACCACCCTTCCTTCAGAGCTTGCAGCTCCGCCAATGACGGAACATGCCTGGGGTCTTCCGATGATAATAAACTGTTCCATAGTCTGTATGTTTTATGTGTTACCTTGAAAGTGAACTGACAATTTCCTGTCCGGTCCATCCTTCGATGAATCCTAACAGGAACTGCTCGCAGTGTTTCTTTACGAGATTTACGATGGCGCTCCAGATGCCGCCTCCGTAGACTGTTGTGCTCAGGTCGGAATTAATACATTCAAACCCTTCATACCCGATAATAATTCTTTCCATGATGTTTGAGTTTTAATGTTGTGCCGCGGATAAAAGGCGCCGCGTCTTACGCCTGTGAATGCGCATTCGGTTTGTTTATGTCGATTATATTGTCTGCAAGTTCTGCCGCATCATCGTCATGGGAGATGAGGATGACGGTCATTCTGTTTTCTCTCAGGGTACGGACGGTCTCCAGGAGTCTGTGACGTCCGTCGTTGTCCAGATGGGTGGCGGCCTCGTCGAGAATGAGTACCTTGGGCCTGCGGTACAGGGCGCGTGCTATTGCGATTTTCTGTCGCTCTCCGCCGGAGAGTCTGCAGGCATGTTCGCCGGTACGGGCCATGATCCCTCCAGGCATGGACTCTATCGTCCCGGCCAGTCCGGCCAATGCGCAGGCTGCCGCCACGGCGCGTATGTCGTAGTCCCTGTCCCCCATCACGATGTTGTCCAGTATGGTCCCGTCGAAGATGTCAGGCTTCTGTGGGACGATGGAGATGTATTCCCTCCACTTTCCCGGGTGGATGTGCATGAGATCCATGCCTCCTACCGTGATCCGTCCCTTCTGGGGGGTATATCCTTTCATGAGCAGTGAGGCTACGGTGCTTTTCCCGCTGCCGTTGCTTCCGCGTATGAGGTTTATCCGGCCTGGGAGAATGTCGAACGAGAGATCCTCGATGAGCTTCATCTTTCCCGGGAACGAGAAGCACAGCCCCCTGGCCTCGATACGGTCTTCTGCTTGTGGAGTGAAGTCGATATATTCTCCGGAATCCTCTGAGTCGAGTCCGAGTATGTCGAAAATCCTCTCGGCACTGATACGGGCTTCTGTGATCTCCCTGTTGCTTTCAATGAGCATGACTATGGGGGAAGTAAAGAGAGTACTGAAGGAGAAAAAGGATACGAGTTCCCCCACAGTCAGCTCTGAATGCAGGACGAAGAATGCTCCTGCCAGGAGTGAGACGGTACTTATGAGGCGGCTGACCATGTCGGAGGACGAGGCTATGGCTGAAGTGAATGTTCCTCCCCTGTACAGGGCCGAAGCTGTGATGAAGTACTGTTTCTCGATTTTGCGTGAGGCTTCTCCGGCGGCATTGAAATATTTTACGGCTCTGGCGGAAGACAGCCACTCTATGTTGTTCTGCTCGAACCGTGCGTTTTCTTCTATGATACTGCGGTTGATTTTCCGGTTGACCTTGTCGGACAGGGTGTATAGCAGTATGAATAAGGGAATGAACCCGACGGTTATCAGGGTGAGCTTCCAGTCGAAGGTGAGCAGGATGACCGTGGCGCCCGCAAGTGTCATTATGCTGACAGCCATCAGCAGAAGGCGTCCGGTGATGAACGAGCGTATCCTGTAGGCATCCGAGACCCTTGAATTCAGCTCTCCGCTGCTCATCGAATCGAAAAAATGGAGCGGTAGGGAGAACAGTTTGCGGAAATAGCTTGTGATCAGGCGGCAGTCTATCTGAAGGCTTACTCTGACCAGCAGGTATGAGCGCATGAATGATATGAACCATGTGAGTGCGGCCAGAACGAGCATGGCTGCACCTATGGCGACAAGATGGCTCCGCTCTCCGGAAGGGATGACGTCGTCTATAATCCTCTGCAGGAAAAGGGAGCTGCTTAGAGTGGCGGCGATGAATGCGGCCGAGCCGGCCATTACCAGTCCGATCTCTTTTTTATAGTATAGCAGAAGTTCCCTGAATCTGGCCAGAACCGGGGTGCTGTGGTCTCCCTTGCGGAACATCGGTGACGGGCTTGCAGCTATGATGTAACCGCTCCATTCTACCTCGAGGGCGCTGAGGCCGGTCTTGTGCATGGCGCCGTCTTCCGGGTCCATGACAGTGGCCGTTGTACTGTCCATGTCATACAGGACCACGTAGTGCAGCCACCCGTTCTTTTTCTCGAGGTGCATGATGACCGGTTTGGCCGCTCCCGTCAGGTCCCCGATGCGTTTTTCCTTGGCCTTTAGTCCTGCGGCATCCATGCCGAGGCTGCTGAATGCGTCAATTATTCCCTGCAGGGTGGTACCGTCCGGACCTGTCCCGCAGGCTTCCCGGATACGCATAAGCGGTAGACGCAGGCCGTAGTAGGCGCATACGGATGCGATGCAGGCTGCCGCGCAGTCACTTCTGTCGTGCTGCCTGACTTTTATCTCCTTCTTCATAATCTTCCCTCCCGATAAATCTTAATGGTGAAAATCAGAAAACCGGTAGCAGCGGCAGCATTGACAGCAGCAACGCAGCGATGACGGATGCTGTATACCATGCGTATCTTCCCTTGGCTACGGACGGCAGCATGGTGTCCGCCGTCAGGCCGATTCTTTCCTTCAAGCTCAATTCTTCCATATCGGCATCAGTTATTGGTTTCTGATGCAAAGGAAAGAAAAATTTTCCTGATTCTTTTACCACTTTTATCAAAACTTCAAATGATTATACGAAAGTGGTAAAAACCAATGCCGTTTACGAATAGAAAAGCTTTCTGATGTAGGGGAATAGCGCATCGGTGACAGATGAGATGATCTGTACGCCCTTTGAATCCGCCAGCCGCTGGGGGGAGACCAGGATGAACCACTCCGTGTTGACGTATTCGATGACCGATATGATGACTCCTATGACCAGCACGACTGCGAACACGGAGAGCAGTACTCCGAGCAGGCGGTTGATCCATCCGAGGGTGGAGATCTTTATTACCTTTTCGAGCAGGCGGCTGATCAGGACTACGCAGATGCAGACCACTACGATTATTATGATGAACGAAAGGACCTTGACCACACTTTCCGATATTGACGGCGCGACCCTGTGGAGCCATCCTGAAAGCATGGCGGAGAACCTGCCGGCCAGAATTATACCCAGAAACAGTCCGGTGATGCCGCCTACCTGCCGCATCAGTCCGTCTTTCAGGCCCTTGAACACAGCGAGGGCCAATAGTACGAGAATGACGATATCAATAACATTCATAGCGTGCGAATATACTAATTTTTGCTATCTTTGCCCACTAAAATTCAGAATATGTTTAAAGAGTATAAAGGACTGGACCTGACGGGTCTTTCAGCCGAGGTGCTGGAGGATTGGAAGAGGCAGGATGTATTTCATAAAACGTTGGAAATGAGGGATGGATCTCCCGAATATGTGTTTTTCGAGGGGCCTCCTTCGGCAAATGGCATGCCGGGCATACACCATGTGATGGCACGTTCCATCAAGGATGTGATATGCCGTTACAAGACCCAATCCGGTTATCACGTGAGCCGCAAGGCCGGATGGGACACCCACGGCCTGCCCGTGGAGCTTGGAGTGGAGAAAATGCTGGGCATCACCAAGGACGACATCGGCAAGAAGATATCCGTGGCGGAGTACAATTCCATCTGCCGCCGCGAGGTCATGAAATATACTGAGGAATGGGTCAACCTGACCGAGCGCATCGGCTATTGGGTGGACACGGACAACCCTTATATCACGTACGACAACCGCTACATCGAGACCCTGTGGTATCTTCTGAAGGAGATTTACAAGAAGGGACTGCTGTACAAGGGCTATTCGATCCAGCCCTATTCGCCAGCAGCGGGCACCGGCCTGAGTACCCACGAGCTCAACCAGCCCGGATGCTACCGTGACGTGAAGGATACTACGGCCGTAGCCCAGTTCAAGGTGATCCGCGATGAGGTTTCCGAGCCGTTTTTCCAGAAGGCAGGTGACGCTCCCCTCTATTTCATAGCCTGGACCACCACTCCCTGGACCCTGCCTTCCAATACTGCCCTCTGCGTCGGGCCTTCGATAGATTATGTGCTGGTGCGCTCTTCGAACCCCTACACCGGTCTGCCCGGAGTGTACATCGTCGCAAAGGCATTGGTCCATGACCATTTCAACGGGAAGGTTCCTTTCGAGGTGCTCGAGGGGGAATATAAAGGTACGGATCTGGTGGGAATGCGCTACGAGCAGCTGATTCCGTGGGTGCGTCCCGATGAGGGGGCTTTCCGCGTGATTCCCGGAGACTATGTGACTACCGACGAGGGAACTACAGGTATTGTCCACATTGCCCCTACCTTCGGTGCCGACGATGCCAAGGTGGCCCGTCTGAGCGGTGTTCCGGCCCTGATGGTGCGCGATGCCGCAGGCGTGATGCAGGCCCAGGTGGACCGTACCGGCAAGATGTACCGGATAGAGGACCTCGATCCGGAGTTTGTGAAGGAGAGGGTGGATGTGGATCTGTACAGGGAGTTTGCGGGCCGCTACGTGAAGAATGCCTACGACCCCGAGGCCACACCCGACACTCCGACCATAGACGTGGATATCTGCGTGATGCTCAAAGGCCAGAACAAGGCCTTCAAGATAGAGAAGCACGTGCACTCCTATCCTCACTGCTGGAGGACGGACAAGCCAGTGCTGTATTATCCCCTGGATTCCTGGTTCATCCGCACTACCGCAGTGCAGGACAAGATGATAGAGCTGAACCGGACGATAGAGTGGAAGCCGGCCTCCACCGGCAGCGGACGTTTCGGCAAGTGGCTGGAGAACCTGCAGGACTGGAACCTCTCCCGCAGCCGTTATTGGGGCACGCCCCTGCCCGTATGGAGGACAGAGGACGGGGCGGAGGAGAAGTGCATCGGCTCCGTGGCTGAGCTTTATGAGGAGATAGAGAAGGCGGTGAAGGCCGGGGTCATGCAGTCAAATCCTCTGGCCGCAGCCGGATTTGTCCCCGGAGACTATTCCAAGGAGAACTATGGCCGCATCGACCTGCACAGGCCGTATGTGGATGAGATATACCTCGTTTCCGACAAAGGACGGAAGATGGTGCGCGAGACGGACCTGATCGACGTTTGGTTCGATTCGGGCTCGATGCCCTACGCGCAGGAAGGCCTGCAGGCCCTCGGAAAGCCGGAGTTCGGACAGACAGCCGATTTCATTGCCGAGGGAGTGGACCAGACCCGGGGATGGTTCTTCACCCTGCACGCGATTCATACTATGATCAGCGGCAGTGTGGCGTTCAAGACCGTGATTTCCAATGGTCTGGTGCTCGATAAGGACGGCAACAAGATGAGCAAGCGCCTGGGCAATGCAGTGGATCCTTTCAAAGCCCTCGATACCTACGGACCCGATGCCCTTCGCTGGTACATGCTCACCAATTCCCAGCCTTGGGACAATCTCAAGTTCGATGAGGCAGGGGTGGACGAGGTGCGCCGCAAGTTCTTCGGTACGCTGTACAATACCTACTCCTTCTTCGCCCTCTATGCCAATGTGGACGGTTTCGGCTCCAGGCCGGAACACATCTCGGCCCAGGTGCCCGTGGCTGAGCGTCCGGAGATAGACCGCTGGCTGATATCCCTGCTCAACACTCTGATAAAGAATGTGAAGGAGTGCTACGAGAACTATGACATCACCGGCGCGGGCCGCCTGATTCAGGACTTTGTATGCGACAATCTCAGCAACTGGTACGTGCGCCTGAACCGCAAGCGTTTCTGGGGCGGGAAGATGGATACCGACAAGCTGGCGGCCTACCAGACCCTGTACTCGGCCCTCGAGACAGTGGCCGTGCTGGCTGCCCCCATCGCACCTTTCTATATGGACCGTATGTACTGCGACCTGAACGGTGCCACCGGAGTCCACGACGTGATATCCGTGCACATGATGCCCATGCCGGAGAGCGATCCGGCCTGCGTAGACTCGGCGCTTGAGGAGCGTATGGCACTGGCCCAGAAGTCATCCTCGATGGTTCTCGCCCTGCGCCGCAAGGTCAATATCAAGGTGCGTCAGCCGCTTTCGCGGATGATTATCCCCGTTCTCGACCCGAAGATCGAGGAGCAGTTCGAGAAGGTGCGCAGTCTGGTGCTCAATGAGGTCAATGTAAAGACTGTAGAATATATCAAGGATACAACAGGTCTGATTACCAAGAAGATCAAACCTAATTTCAAGACACTCGGAAAGCGCTACGGCAAGCAGATGAAGGAGATAGCTGCTTCGTTCGCCGCTCTTTCGCAGCAGGATATTGCGGCTGTTGAGGCGGCAGGGTTGCAGAATGCGGATTATGTGCTGCATCTGCCTTCGGGGGATGTGTCGCTGGAACCTGCCGACTATCAGGTGACATCCGAGGATATGCCCGGAAGACTGGTGGCGACGGAGGGTAAGCTGACTATTGCCCTGGATATCACCGTTACTCCGGAGCTCCGCAATGAGGGAGTGGCCAGAGAGCTTATCAACAGGATACAGAACCTCCGCAAGGACAGCGGCTTTGAGGTGACGGACAGGATAACGGCGCATATACAGCGGCTGCCTGAGGTAGAGGAGGCCGTAGCCGGATTCAAGGACTATATAGCATCACAGACCCTTGCCCGCGATATTTTCGTGGAGGACGACATCCCCGGAGGAACAGAGACCGAGTGGCTTGATGACAGCAGGATAACGATGAAACTCGAAAGGATATGAAAAGAGACGAATTGATGCTCAGAGCTTTGGAACTTGCCGGAGGAAATGCCGCCTCAGTGGCTGGCGGACCTTTCGGGGCCGTCGTTGCCAGAAATGGGGAAGTGGTGGCCGAGGCTTCCAATACCGTTACTGTGGACAATGATCCCACGGCCCATGCCGAGGTAAACGCCATCAGGAAGGCCTGTGCGGCCCTGGGTACCTTCGATCTTTCCGGCTGCGAGCTTTATACAAGCTGCGAGCCCTGTCCCATGTGTCTGGCAGCGTGCTACTGGGCCCATATCGACAGGGTGTACTACGCTGCGGACAGGGAGGATGCCGCTGCGGCCGGCTTCGATGACAGCGACATCTACCGGGAGGCCGCTCTTCCCGTGGACGCAAGGAGGATACCTTTTGTCCGCATTATGGAGAAGGAGGGACTGCGTCCTTTCATGCTCTGGAAATCAAATGACAAGAAAGTGGAATATTGACAATTTTATAAAATTTCAACTTATGGACGACAACATGGATAACAAGAATGAAGTACTCGAGAAGGTACGCTACAGCGATGAAGAGCTGCAGGAGTTCAAGGAAATCATTCTGAAGAAGCTGGAAAAGGCCCGCGATGACTATGAGCAGCTCCGTTCGGCCATCACCCACAACACCAGCAACGACACAGAGGACACTTCTCCGACATTCAAGGTCCTCGAGGAGGGAGCATCCGCCCTGTCCAAGGAAGAGTCGGGGCAGCTGGCACAAAGGCAGCTCAAGTTCATCCATTCGCTGGAGGCCGCTTTGGTCAGGATCGAGAACAAGACTTACGGTATCTGCCGTGAGACAGGCAAACTGATTCCCAAGGAAAGGCTGAAACTTGTACCTCACGCCACCCTCAGCATAGAGGCCAAACTTAACTCCAAGAAGAAGTGAAGCATCTCTCCCGAGGTAAGAAAACAGCCTTCATAGTCATTCTTGCAGTAGTGCTGCTGGTTTTCGATCAGGTCACCAAGATTCTGGTCAAGACCGGGATGCACATAGGAGAATCTATACCGGTCTTCGGAAAGTGGTTCCAGATACTCTTCATAGAGAATGAGGGAATGGCATTCGGCATGGCGTTCGGCGGGGATGTCGGGAAAATCATCCTGACCTCCCTGCGGATCGTCCTCTCGGCCCTGCTGCTCATCTACATACGTCATCTGCTGCTTCGCAAGGACGCTCCGCTCGGGGTGTTGCTCGGTCTGACGGCAATCATGATAGGAGCCATAGGAAATGTGGTGGACTGCATGTTCTACGGCCTGATTTTCGAGCCTTCCACTTATTCGCATGTGGCCGGCTTCGTCCCTTTCGGAGAGGGATATGCGCCTTTCGGTCTGGGCAAGGTGGTGGATATGCTTTATTTCCCGATTATAGACACGACATGGCCGGACTGGGTGCCGGGAAAGGGCGGGGATTCCCTTATATTTTTCCGTCCTATCTTCAACGTGGCTGATTCCTGTATCACTGTCGGAGCGCTGTATCTGCTGATTTTCAAGTGGAGGTATTTCCAGGTGCACGAGTTTGCAGGGAAATAGGATGTCGGTGTTTTATGTAATAGTCTCACTGCTGGTCATTTTGCCGGACCTGTATATCCGGCTGGTGTGTCTGCGGGGAGTTGACTTAGGCTGGTGGGCCTTGCCGTTCTGGGCTCCACTGGCTTTTTTTATTGTGTTGCTGGTGACATATTTCGCCGGCGGGGCACAGCCTTTTGTGTTCAAGGGGATGGTCGCCTCCCTGCTGTGTTTCACTGTGCCGAAGCTGATTTTCTGCATATTTTCCCTGCTTGGACGGGGTGCCGGGCTGATAGCCTGGAGTTCCGGCAGTTCCGATGTGCTGCGTGGCGGTCTGTATACGGGCTTCGATGTAGCCGGAATCGTAGTGGCAGGCTGCTTTCTGCTGTCGGCCGTCTATGGCCTGGTGTATGGACCCAGGCGGCTGGTTGTAAGGGAAGAAACCTTGGCCTTCAAGGATCTGCCGGCCTCCTTCGACGGCTATCGGATAGTGCATCTCTCGGACCTGCACGTCGGCGGATATGCTGCTTCCGGGATGATGGAGAAGCTGGTCTCTACGGTCAACGGCCTTGATGCCGACATGATAGCCTTTACCGGAGACCTGGTCAATTCCTCCCCTTCGGAACTCGATACTGCGGTGACGGCTGCCCTGTCGTCAATGCGGGCCCGTGACGGGGTGTTTTCCGTTGTGGGCAATCATGACTACTGCGAATATCACGACTACAGCACTGCGGACGGAGCTGCCCGTGCCTTTGCGGAAGTGGTGCGGCGTGAGCGGGAGATGGGGTGGAAGGTCCTTATGGACTCCTCGGCCGTGATTGTCAGACCTGCCGTGAGGACAGGACAGGAGCAGGACATTGGTAGGAAAGAGGACAGCATCTATATCATAGGAGTGGAGCACTGCGGCAAACCTCCTTTCGGCAGCCGCGGCGACCTGCAGAAGGCCCTCGCCGGTGTTCCTCCAGTATTTTTCTTGCCTGATCCGGGTTCCGCACGTACGGCTTCTTCAACCATGAGTCCTGACTCTTCATCCTTGGGTTCTGACTCTTTATCCATGCGTGCTGCGTCCCCCTTCAAGATTCTGCTGAGCCACGACCCCAGCCATTGGCGGATGGAGGTCCTGCCCCAATCCGACATCCAGCTTACCCTTTCGGGGCATACCCACGCCATGCAGTTCCGCATCGGCCGTTTCTCTCCCTCCCGCTGGATGTACCGCGAGTGGTACGGCATTTACCGTAAATCATCTGCGGGCACCTCAACAGATGCCGCTGCAGGTGTGTCCGACCCGGATGCCCGCATCCTCAATGTCTCGGCCGGTCTTGGAGGTTCCTTCCCCTTCCGCCTCGGCGCCTGGCCGGAGATAGTCGTCATTACCCTCCGCTGTTCCGACTGACCCGGCAGCGGGTCGAGAATTGCAGTGCTATTTGTAATGAGTTCATTTTTAGTGGTTTGGAAATGCGCGTGCAATTTTCACTTTGAAACCGGTATGAAAGCATATGGTAAAGTGATATTTGTCTCATTGTCAAGCACTTGTAGTGTGTTTGCGTGCCGACCTTTCAAGATCGCAGAACTGACCGTTGACTGGCCGCCAGCTGACAAGACTCGCTGATACATCTGCGGAATGGACATGCTGAAGAACACATACCTCAGCGGCACTGAATCGCAGGAATCGCTGCCGTTGCGGTATGAGGTTGATGGGCATCGTCTCAGAATGGCCTCCAGGGCAAGCAGTTCGACGTGGGGGTTCTCCATCAGTTGCCGGTAGACTTCCTTGTGCCGGGCAGTGGCAAAATAGAGGGTGTGTCCCTCCTGTTTCATGATCTGGAATACCCGTATTTTGGGCCTGTCCTGTTCTACGGTGGCAAATGCCACATCCTTGTGACCGCAAAGAAACTCAAATGCCTTTTCCATAATTGAAAATTTCCTTTCGTGATGAAAACTCCGGACGGTGTTGCGGGTACGCTCCTTACCGTCCGAAGTCTTGATGTTCAATGCTGCAGCTGGCTATTTGCAGAGAGCTTTGCCGAGGTCTTCCAGTCCGGCTTCACCGGGCAGTCCGGGGAAGGCTTTCTTCATGCCGTCCACGAAGTCCTGTACGGTCCTGCTGTTGCCAAGGACCTCTTTCATTTTCTTCAGATAGTCGATCTTGAACTGAACGGCATCGGCTTCCGCTGCCCCGCCGTGACCGCCTATGAACAGCTCGGCGCCAGACTCCAGGGACTTGCGGGCTTCGGCGATTTCAGCGTCGATGGCTGCCGGAGAGGAAATCTGCAGGTGGCTGGCATGTGCCTTTGACGGAGCCCAGTGGGTAAAATATACCTTGCCGCCTATCAGGATGCTCGCGCCGGGGAAGTCGGATGTGGCCCCGTGGCGGAACTCGAACGGGATTCCTGCCCATGTCTGTGTGGCGCCGAATGCCACTTCCGTAGCCTTGCCTGTAAGCATGTCGGTGAGCGCGTCTCCGAACATCTGCGCGAATCCCTCCATCATGCCGCCGTAGATCTCCCCTTTGGTAAACTCGGGCATACCCTCCGCCATGACCACATCATGGCTGCCGGTGCCGCCTACATGGTAGTCGGTGATGCGTTTCCCGACCTTCTTCCCCAGTTTGGAGAGATAGGCGTCGAACTCCGCCACATTGTCCTTGAACAGCGGCTGTTCCATTGTCACGAGAGCCTTCCTGCCCTCGATGATGTAGCTTGCGTCGCCCAACGCATCGTTGGTGTAGTACACGTGAAGCTTGAAATTGCCGAGGTCATACACCTCGAAGCGTCCTTTGTCCTGTGCCGAAGCACTTAGGGTCATGCCGGCAACGGCCAGCGTCAACAGAGTCTTTTTCATGCTTGTGTAAAATTAGATGTCAAACATTGGTTTCAAAAAGTGTCTTTATATCTTTTACGCTGCAAATATATGGCGGAAAATGGCCCTTGTCAAGTAGGTGCCTGATAAGCATATAGTTACGTCCGGGTAACGATTGCTGGATATGAGTGTCTTGCGAATTGAAAATTTTTGTAAAAATTTTATACTTGCAAGATTTAGGAGATTTGGTTACTTTTGCGCACTAAAAATAATAAAGAGTATGGACAGAACAATGATATTGGATGCGTATGACCCGCAGTGTCCCATCCGGAATATTCTTGCCCGCCTGGGTGACAAATGGTCGCTGTTGGTTCTCTATACCTTGTCGCAGACGGAAAGGATGCGTTTCGGAGACTTGCGTCGTGCGGTTCCGGATATTTCACAGAAGATGCTGACCACCACATTGAGGACACTGGAGGAGGACGGTTTCGTCACCAGGACCATCTATCCCGAAGTTCCTCCCCGTGTGGAGTATTCGCTCACGGCGAGGGCCTTTTCCCTCTTGCCGCACATCCAGTCCCTGGTAGCCTGGGCAAAGGAAAACATGGAACCGATAATACGTGACCGGAAGAAAGCCGCGGGCAGCCGGTGACGCAGAATGACGATGGCCAAAATAAGAGAAACCATATGGATATACAGCGTATAATCAGCTTGGTCAAAGAGACTAAGGGAATAATCACAAACAGGGAGATGGCGGCCCGTGTGAAGGAAAAGGGAGTTGCCGATTACGTTACGCAGGTTGACGCTTGCACCGGACATCCAGTTTCTCGGGGAGGAAACCGGCTTGCAGCGGATGAATGCAGACTGCTACTGGATTCTTGATCCCGTTGACGGCACAACCAACCTCATGCACGACTATCAGCATAGTGTGGTGTCGTTGGCTCTGTGTCTCTTCCGCCAAGAAGCTCCCGGAAACCATAATAGGTGTCGGTACGGCCAAAAGAGAACTGGCGGAAGAGAACTTCGCCAGGTTTCTCAAAGTCTATGAGAACTCGCAGGATATCAGAAGACTCGGCTCTGCCGCTCTGGAATTGGCATATACGGCATGCGGCAGACAAGGCGGATATTTCGAGGTATATCTGAATCCGTGGGATTATGCGGCGGGGATGCTTCTGGTACAGGAGGCCGGAGGAAAAGTTACTGACTGGAAAGGGAATGCACTCGACCCAGCTCAGGGAAGCCAGGTGTGCGGAACGAACGGACAAGTCCACGAAGAATTGCTCAAGCTGTTGTCGTGAGTATAATATGGGCGGCGGGATTCTGTGCCGTTGCGGTCAATCTGAATGTCGTCCGTTATCGTCCGTCGAGAAGGTGCTGCACAGCATGCAGTTGTTTCACCAAAAAAATAGGGTGCAAATCATGTAACCTTGATTTACACCCTATCGTGCGGAGGCGGAGGGATTCGAACCCCCGGAACGTTGCCGTTCAACAGTTTTCAAGACTGCCGCCATCGACCACTCGGCCACACCTCCATTTCTCATTTCTGAATCGGGCGGCAAAGATAGGAATTATTTCCAAACCAGCAAAATTATCTGAGGGGGGCGGTTACGGAATGGGGTGCCCGCAATCGTTTCAGGTTTGTACAGCCTCACTTGGCTTGGGGAATACCCTGTAGAGGTGTGGAAGATAGGGCGGGAGTCTGTTTACTTCGGTACTTCTTCGTATTTAATCTGCTCTGGTTCGGATATTCTCTTGGGTATGGCTGAGAGGACTTTGTCCAGTTCTTCTTGGCTTAGGGCATTGAGCGGCTTGCCGAATTTCTCCAAAGAATACTTGTCTCTTACTGCAATGTAGGCCTTGTCCAGTGCGTTTTGAATCTGGACGTAGAGTTCCGAGGAAGAGGCTGTGTTGCACCCGATGCTGAATATGCACAGGAATGAGTTCTCATCTGTGCGGATACCCTGTTCCGCGATTATTCCGGCGGCTTTCTCCGGAAGTTCCTCCAGAGCCAGCTGATATCCGTCCATCATTATCAAGTCATTGCTGTTTACCTTGATTTCGTGGAAGTACTCCCTGTTGGCGGGGGTGACGGGAATGGCCGTTGTAAGTCCCTCGACCTCGCTGAGGGCAGGGGGCAGTCTGCGTTCCACTTCTGTTTTTGTTGTAGCGCCTTCCAGATCTCCGATGGAGATATAGAAGACTTTCAGGAGTCCGGCCAGTCTGAGGCTTTGTTTCACATCGGTCAGTATGCCTATCTCGGTGTCGCCGATGATTTCAATTGCCGCGACGGTTATTTTTCCGGAGGCCAGTTTGCCTTCAATGACTTTGTCGAGGTCCCCAATCATGCATTCCTGGCCGTCGACTGTCAGCCTGTGCGTGTCTCCTGTTCCCGAGATGGTGATGGTCAGTACACTGTCCTGTGAGGCTGGGGTAGCGTTATGAGAAGTGATGCCGGTCTCAGCCGCCGTAACGGGGGCGGCGGTCTGCTGTGTCTGTTCCCTGATTCCGCAGCCGAATGCGAGGAAGGTGGCGGTGATAAGCGGGAGGGCGGCGGCCAGCCTGAGTGTGGCGTAGCGGCCGGGTCGTGTCTTTGTCATCATAATAAATCGTTTTTTGGTGAGTGAATGATTCAGCCCGCTGGATATTTCCGGATTATATCCGAAGAGCTGCTTGAAGATGGCTGTTCTATATAGAGTCAGGTCATTTCCTTCTTTAAGGACGTCGCGGTCGGCCTCCCATTCCTGCACTTCCCTCAGGTCTTTTTCGGCTATCCACAGGAAAGGGTTGAACCACAGGATACTGCGCAGGACGGATAGGGCTAGCCTCTCGTATGAATGCCGGTGCCGGACGTGGCTGGCCTCGTGTGAGAGAATCATCCGGCGCTCGGAGGAACTGTAGTTGAAGCCCATGTATACCGTCCGCAGGAATGAGAATGGGGTCTGGATTTTCTCGCTCTCGGCAAGGGTCCAGTCCTCGATGCGGGTGAGGCGGGCTTCCCGGCGCAGACGGCGTATCTTTATGGTATTGAAGACAATTAGAGCAATGGAGGATGCGGAGATGAGAATATAGGCGGCAGCAAGGATTTTCAGGACAATGGCTTCTGTGGCGGCCGGGGCTGCGGGAATTTCGTCGGCAGCTCCTTCCCCGGGGGCAATTCCGCTTTCAGGCATTGCCTCCGGCACCAGGACCAATGCCCTTTCCACAGCTGCAGGAACCGGGGGCGGGGAGTACATCGGTACGTCGAGCAAAGGGATGACCGCCGCAAGCAGCATTGCCCCGACTATGTAGGCCCTGCATATCCTGTAGCGGACCTTTCCTGCCAGCAGCCACCTGTACAGCGCCAGGAAGAGGCCGCTGGATATCAGTACTTCTATTATGTATCCGACTGTGTTCATATAGTTCGCCGTTGTTTGCCCCGGGCTTTCGCAGGAGGTTATTTACCGGATTTGAGGATTCTCAGTATCTCGTCGGTCTCCTCCACCGATATGGATTTCCGTGAGGAGAAGAAGTTGACCATCCGGCTTACCGAGCCGTCAAAGAAATTGTCCAGGACCGTACGCATGTACGAGCCGGTGTATTCTTCCTTTGCTACTGTGGGGAAATATTCGTAGGTCCGGCCGTAGGCCTTGTGCGAGACAAATCCCTTGCTTTCCAGTATCCGCACGATGGTCGATACTGTATTGTACGCGGGTCTGGGCTCGGGCATTTCCTGCAGGATGTCGTGTATCAGAACCTTTCCTTTCTTCCAGATTACCTGCATGATTTCTAGCTCGGCGCGTGTGAGTTCCTGTCTTCCTTCCTTGATGATTTTTGCCATATTCACTGTATTTTCTGATTCTGACAGCAAAGCTATAACTAAATTTTTAAATATGCAACTAAAATTTTAGTTAATCATGCATGGCGAGAAAGATTGTATGAATTTTTGACAAATTCAAAAAATCATACACCATGTGTATAAAAATCATACAACGAGCAAAGTGGATATGCTTGCATAAATAATTGATTTGTAGTAAATTAAAATTAATGGCATGATTTTGGAAAGTCATGACGGCAGAAAAACAAAAGACATCATACAAAATGAAATCGTTCCTTAACTTTATCCGGAAAAACGGACTCTATGCGTTTATCAATCTCTTCGGTCTGACCGTGTCACTGGCCTTCGTGCTGCTATTAGCCGTGTTCGTGAGCCGGCAGCTGACCACCGACGCGTTCCAGAAGAATGCCGACCGCATCTATCTCTATGCCAATGAGAATTTTATCGGCAGTGCTTACTATCTCCAGAAGCACCTTCTGGACCATTTTCCCGAGGTGGAGAAGGCCACTTCGTATCTGTCAGGTTCGGGAATAACCGGACTCGGGGAACTGCATATAGCCGGTAATGATGCAGCGATACCGGCACAGACCTCCTACGCAGACAGCTCGTTCTTCGACATATTCTCCTTCCCTCTGCTCAGCGGCTCCGTCGAGGCGTGGAAGGCCTCGGACCGAAGCGCGGTCATCAGCCGGAGCTTTGCCGACGCGCATTTTCCCGGCAGGGACCCGGTCGGTCAGACATTGACCTACAATGTGCTGGGCGAGGATGAGGGCTACACGTTTACGATAGCGGCTGTGATGGAGGATATCGACCACTCGGTCATCAAGTACTGCGACGTGATGTGCCGGGCCGATTTCATGACGGAACTCAACAGTGCCAACGACGAGGAGATGAGCAACACGGGTATGTTCGACACCTTCATCATGACCTGGCCGAACTCCGATATACAGGCTAAGATACCGGAGATCAGGGAGTATCTGGGAGAAGTGTGGTGGTCTTACTCGGAGAATATGGTGGACAAGGTCTTCTTCATTCCCCTCAGGGACGTGTATTTCTTCGATGAGTCCCAGTCCATTACGGGCAATATCAATCAGGGAGACAGCCAGCTGGTCAGGATTCTGCTGGCCGCCTGTATCATCCTGATGCTGTTCGCGGTGCTCAACTACATCAACCTGACCGTGGCCCAGTCGGGACGCCGCGCCAAGGAGATGGCCACCCGCCGGCTGCTCGGAGAGAGCAGGGCAGGGGTGATATGGAGGATGATAGCGGAGGCCACTGCATTTGCAGCCGTATCGACGGTGCTGGCGGTGCTGATTGCCGAAGCCCTGGCACCGTACGCCTCCCGGTTGCTCGGTTATGAGTTCTCGGTACTGACGGAGATTACCCTGCCCATAGCCCTGCTTATTGTCGTAGGAATCGCCGTAATAGGCTTCCTCTCGGGCATTATCCCCGCACTGACGATTTCAAGGGCCAAGCCTATCGAGATCGTGCGCGGCTCGTTCAGCCTGCATATCCGCTCGTGGTTCGGCAAGGCTCTGATAGTCATACAGCAGGTGGTTGCAGTGGCCATGATTGCGGTCTCCCTGATGATGCTCTTCCAGATAAGGGCCATGATCCACGCTCCGTTAGGATACAATACTGAGGATATCCTCAATGTTTCCAGCGACATTTTCACCTCCGGAAGCCAGATCAGGGAGTTCCGGGAGGCGGTGGAGGCAATGCCATTCGTGGAGTCGGCAGGTTTCGGGGAGGGTACACCTCTGTACGGCACAAATAACAATACCATGTATTATCAGGGCGGTCTGCTCGGCTTCCAGCTGGTACGCGGGGATTCGGCGTATTTCAATATTCTCGGCCTCAGGCTCAAGTCCGACAATCACCTGGCGGAGACGGCATGGTACTGGAATGAATATGCCTTCAAGGAGGCGGGCCTGCCGGAGACGGCTACTGAGGTCCGGTTCGGAAACGAAAAGGTAGGTTATTACACGGATGCTATTGCCGGAGTGTACTACGACTTCAAGATCCGTCCCCTGCTCTATGACCAGTCGGCGGCCATGATCTACATGTACGATGTTTATCCGGAGAACCGTACGCCATGGAATATCCTGGTCAAGGTGACCGGAGACCATAGCGAGGCATACGACCGCATAGCGGAGGCGTACAGCCGCATCCGCCCTGACGGGGCCTTCGACGCCTCGTACATTGAGGACGAGATAGCCGCCACCTTCGAGGAATACACCCGGCTGCAGAAGATAATCATCATCTTCACGGTCATCGCGGTATTCGTCTCGTCCCTCGGCCTGTTTGCCATGAGTACCTACTATATCCGTGCCCGCAGTCGCAACATAGCCGTGCAGAAGGTGTTCGGAGCCGACAAGCGCCTTGTCCTGCGCCAGATAGTCTTCTCGTACCTGATGCTCTCGCTCACTGCCTTCGTAGTCTCCGTGCCCGTCAGCTGGCTGCTGACCAGCTCATGGCTCAACCAGTTCTCCTACAGCACGGGAGCATGGCTCCAGTGGCTGCTGATCCTTGCCTCAGGAGTCCTCTCCTGTGCAGTGGCCTTCCTCACAGTCCTGTACCAGAGCATCGTGGCCATCAATACCAACCCGGTCATCGCCCTGCGCAAGGAAGACTGATTACTTTTTCCGCTTTATGGTGTGCCTGAGTTTGAGGACAGCGAAGTTCAGCTCTACAGAAGTCTCTGTGCTGCTGATAGGAATCTCCTGATAGAGCAGGTCAGAAAGGATGTCGCCTCCGTGTTGGATGAGTCCTTTCTGCTCTTGCTCGTCATGTGATTCGGAGATTTTGCTGACAGTGCGGGTGAGTTCCTTGATTTTGGCAAAAGTCTCTATGATGGCGATGGTCGTCTGTGTGGCTTTAGGACTTTTCAGGATGGTGGCGAGCATGTAAAGTCCCTTTTCTGTGAAGGCTTTGGGAAGTACCGGAGAAAACTTCAGTTTAGGGTTATCGAAATTTTCGATAACCTCATTTTTTTCATCCTTCGTAAGTTCTATAATGTATCCTGTAGGAAATTTGTCAGGATTATTCTTCACGGCTTCGTTTACGCGCATCGTGTTAACACCATAGAGTCTTGCGACGTCACTGTCGAGAATGACCCTTTGGCCCCGTATTTCAAGCAGGGCTTTCTCAACATTTAAAAACGGCTGATTACAGCCAGCGTATGATGCGGGCCGGGTTGCCGGCCACTACGGTGCGGGGCGGAACGTCGCGGGTGACGACGCTTCCTGCGCCTACTACGGCTCCTTCACCGATGGTTACTCCGGGAAGGACGGTTACATTGCCCCCGAGCCAGACACTGTCCCCGATGGTGATGGGCAGGGCTTTCTCGGTACCCTTGTTGCGCTCCTGGGCGTCGAGTGGATGGACTGCGGTGAGCAGGCTGCAGCCCGGACCGATGAAGACGTGGCTGCCGATGGTGACCTGGGCCTCGTCGAGGACTGTCAGGTTGAAGTTGATGTAGGTGCAGTCTCCGATGGAGATATGGGAGCCGTAGTCGCAGAAGAACGGAGAGAGGATGGTGACCTCGCGTCCCATGTGCCCGATGATGGACCGGAGCAGGATGTCCCTGGTGGATGTCTCCCGAGGATGCAGGCGGTTCAGTTCGTATATCCTGTCCCGGCAGGCATACAGTTCGGAAAGCAGTTCGGGATCGGATGCGGCATCGTACCATTCGCCGCTGAGCATTTTCTCTTTGGCAGTTGTCATTTGGTGTGAATTGTACGGACGGTTTATGGCGCGAATATAGTATAAAATATGACGGCAAATGCTATATTTGTGTCTATGAAAAACAATCGGATATTATCGCTTTTTCTCATTGTAATCCTTCTGCCGTTGAATCTGAAAGCGGAGGGCACCGGTGGCTTTATGAAGCCCGTAGAGTATATTGTCAATCTGTTTGATGCAGGAGCCGATGTGGTTCTGCTGGCAGAAGATCATGGTGTAAGGGAAAATCTGGAATTTGTCCGTAATCTTATACCGGAGCTTTACAGCCATGGAGTCCATGTATTGGGAATGGAATTCGGTGCTTCCGAGGATCAGAAAGTTCTGGATTCCCTATTGGCTGCTCCTGAGTACGATGAGCAGCTTGCCCGTGAATTGATGTTCCGCTATAATTGCTCTTGGGCAATAAAGGAATATACGGATTTGTACCGTGCCGCATGGGATTTCAACAGAACTCTCGGTGAAGGGGAATGTAAGTTCAGAATATTGAATATCAGCTATATTTACAATTGGGAGAATTTTGACGGTATACGTACGCCCGAGACTATGTCTGCCGTGTTCCCTAAGGGCAATACTGAAAAGTACAGGGCGGATATCATAGAGGACAGTGTCCTGTCCAAAGCGGAAAAGATTCTCATATTGACCGGAACAATACATGCCTTTACCTATTTCAGATATCCGTATTATGATTATACATCCCCTGGATTCACCAGATATGATGAAGGGTACATGGGGCAGTTGCTGTATAGGTGCATAGGGGACAGAGTCAAGTGCGTATGTCTGCATCAGCCTTTCCCCGGATATCCGGGAAGGGATGGGGGATGGGTCCAGCCTGCAGGCGGGAAACTGGAGGAGTACATTCTTGCCAGTGCTGAGGGGCCGGTCGCATTCAGCCTGGAGGATAATGCTGCGGGACATTTGATTGACAGCAGCTATTATTCCATGGGCAGTACGGGATTGACCCTGATGGATCTTTTTGACGGATATGTGTTCCTGAAGCCTCTTTCCAGGCTGACTTCATGCACGCTGGATACGCTGTTCGCGGAGGGACACAGTTTTGAAGAGATTTATGCCGCGAGTCCCGATCCGGACTGGCATCCGCGTCCCGCCGACATGGATGATTACTGGCGAAGGATCCGTGCTTTTATGGATATACCGGCCAGATATCGGGGGCTGTAGACAGTGAATACCATGGCAGGAGGGGACAATCCTTCCGTGCCGGACCGGATTTGGAGAGAATTGTATGCTTTGGCCGGATAATCACGTGCGCAAAATTACTATCTTTGCGGGAGTGAAACATAAATAACAACAGATATGGAATTCAAATACCAGGAACTTTTCCAGATGGGTGAGGATAATACCAAGTATCATCTTGTCACCAAGGACTATGTGTCCACCGCCCAGTTTGAGGGCGAGGAGATTCTGAAAGTCGATCCCGAGGGTCTGCGCCTCATTGCCCGCCAGGCTTTCCACGATGTGGCCTTCATGCTCCGTCCCGAGCACAACGAGATGGTTGCCAAGATTCTCAACGATCCCGAGGCAAGCACCAATGACAAATCGGTTGCCCTGACCATGCTGCTCAATGCCGATGTGGCCAAGAATCAGAAACTGCCTTTCTGCCAGGATACCGGCACCGCTATCGTGGTGGCCAAGAAAGGCCGCAAGGTGTGGGTGGACAAGACCGCCGACGGCTCCCGCATCAGCGACGAGGAGGCTCTCCAGCACGGAGTCTACGATACCTATACCACTGACAATCTCCGTTATTCCCAGACCATTCCCCTGGACATGTACAAGGAGAAGAACTCCGGCAACAACCTCCCTGCACAGGTGGACATCTATGCCACCGAGGGCGGAGAGTACAAGTTCCTGTTCATAGCCAAGGGTGGCGGTTCTGCCAACAAGACCTTCCTCTTCCAGGAGACCAAGGCCCTGCTCAACCCCGAGAAACTCGAGAGTTTCCTGATCGAGAAGATGAAGACCCTCGGTACTGCGGCCTGCCCTCCCTATCATATCGCATTCGTCATAGGCGGCTCCTCGGCTGAGACCAACCTCAAGACCGTAAAGCTCGCCTCTGCCAAGTATTACGACAACCTGCCTACCACCGGTGACGAGCTCGGCCGCGCATTCCGCGATATCGAGCTGGAACAGAAGCTCTTCAAGGCTGCCTGCAACATCGGGCTCGGAGCCCAGTTCGGCGGCAAGTACTTCGCCCATGATATCCGCGTGATCCGTCTGCCCCGTCACGGTGCGTCCTGCCCTGTCGGCCTCGGAGTATCCTGCAGCGCGGACCGCAACATCAAGGGTAAGATCAATAAGGACGGTATCTGGCTCGAAACTCTGGACAACAATCCTATCCGTCTCGTACCCGAGAACCTCCGTGACGGTTTCGCCAAGCATTCCAACGGTGTGCGCATCAACCTGAACCGTCCGATGAAGGAAGTTCTGGCCGATCTGTCCAAGTATCCGGTATCGACCTTCCTCCTGCTCGACGGTACGATCATCGTGGGCCGCGACATCGCCCATGCAAAACTGAAAGAGCGCATCGAGCGCGGCGAAGGTCTGCCCCAGTACATGAAGGAGCATCCGATCTACTATGCAGGTCCCGCCAAGACCCCTGACGGAATGCCTTCCGGCAGTTTCGGACCCACTACGGCCGGCCGTATGGACAGCTACGTGGACCTCTTCCAGGAGAACGGCGGCAGCATGATCATGATTGCCAAGGGCAACCGCAGCCAGCAGGTGACCGATGCCTGCAAGAAGCACGGCGGCTTCTACCTCGGCAGCATAGGCGGCCCTGCAGCCATCCTGGCCCAGAACAATATCAAGAAAGTAGAGCTCCTCGAGTATCCCGAGCTCGGAATGGAGGCTATCTGGAAGATCGAGGTTGTCGACTTCCCCGCCTTCATCCTCGTGGATGACAAGGGCAACGACTTCTTCAAGACTGCCCTAAAGTAGTCTTCTCGGAGAAATCATATTGAGAATAGAATAGGGTAGGCCCGTTGCTGGACCTGCCCTTTTTATTTGCCCTCTGCATTTATACGCTGTAAAACTGCTTCAGTAGGGCCTATGACGCAGGTGAACATGGAGGCCGTTTACAGCAACGGCAGCGTTTCCCAAGATTCGGTGCCGTTGTGGAAGGACCCTGCGATCGAAAGTGCTTTTAGAGGGCCTATGAGGCAGATGTCCATGAAGACCGTTCACCACAACGGCAGCGTTTCCCGGGATTCGGTGCCGTTGTGGAAGGACTCTGAGGGCATTGGGAAAGGTCTGCATTTTTCGAACTCTTGTAATGCCGCGCCAGGCAGTGCCGACCGGAATGGACTGAAAACAAAACCGTGTGGAGGCCGGGAGCAACTGCAGGCAGGAATACACCCGGTTTTGTACTGCTTTAATTATGTGAAGGTCGTTCAATAGTACAGGCTGCGGGACTTTGGCTCCCGAAAAGGGAGGGGACCCGCCGAAGGTGGGGAGGATCCCGCAGCCTGTACTATTGAACGGCAAAACTATAGCAAGTGTGAAAGTTGGCATTGCAGTGTTCTGGGAAATCTATAAAAGAATCCACAATAAAATCTACTGATCCGTAAAACTTTCTCCCTCTCGAATTATGAGTTAGCGTGATGTAAAAGGCAAAAAGCGTCCGCAGTATTAACACCCAGGACCGATTCCTTGAGCAAATCATCGCCAAACTGTCGCCGAGTCCAAACATCCGTCACAAAGTCATCGCCGGATTGCCGTCAGATCGTCGCGAAGCCCCGACGACCGTCGCCAAGCCGGATCAACCGTCGCTAAATTATCGCCGGATTGTCACTATGCATTTTCGTTGTGTGAAGAACGTCTCATTTTCATAAAATTAGCATTCAGGCAAAATGTTAGAAGGACGGAAATTGTTCAGAATTTGGTCATTGTGGGGGCTTCTTACATTTTGAGATTTTACAAGTTAGTTGATTATCAGTGTTTTCTTCTTTGACTAAAATGTATAGTGGTATTTAGGAGCGGTTTGCGGTTTACAGATATTTTGCTGAATAATGAAAATCTCTACTTTTAACGAATTTACTACGGGGTGCGCAGGGGAGAAAAATGCCACTGTAAATCAGATCGTTACAAAACGCACTGCACATCCGCCCTCTTTTGAGACAGGTCAAATGTGCAGCATGATTTGCAGACTATTGATTTTCAAACGGTTGAAAAACAGACCGCACCACGAAGTAAAGTCGTTAAAATGGCTCTCCGGTGCATGTAGCGATGGTGAACGTTCTCTACTCCTTCGGAAGGAGTGGGGAAATGCCGGGGAAACGCGACTCCTTCGGAAGGAGTTCAGGGTAGACTTTCGGTGAAAGTGGTTTTAGGAGAGGTTTCTTTCGGTTTGGGGGTATTTTTGCGGATAGTCATAACCTAAAACGGTCATTGGGCTCTATGAGTCCAGCAGAGAGCGCTTAGAGAAATGCTTGATAATCAGGTGTTATAGAAAAAGGCGTCTGCTGGACTTGGGTAGAAGTGGGACTGAATGGCGGTTTTGGGGCGGAATATGCTGTGTCCAGCAGAATTGTTAAATGTATATATTTGAAAATTAGTGAAATAGATTTGAATTGCGTGCTGGACATTGCAAAATGACAGCATATGAGTTTACATACATGGTCACATGTGGGCAAGTCGATCAAACGCGAGTGCCTGAGTCACGACCACCTCACGACTGCTTTCCACACCTGCACCGGATCGCGGCAATTGCTGCCGTTGAAGAATGGGTGGAATGGGTTCGCATGGAGAATCCGTTCCGGAGCGGCTTGTAGAGGGGGTAGCAGTGAGAGGGTCTTTCCACACCGGCACCGGATTGCGGTAATCGCTGCCGTTGTGGAATGGGTGGAATGGGTTCGTATGGAGAATCGGTTCCGGAGCGGCTTGTAGAGGGGGTAGCAGTGAGAGGGGCTGCAACACCGGCACCGGATTGTGGCAATTGCTGCCGTTGTGGAATGGGAGGAAGAGTGCCGTGAGAAGGGTCTACGGACTGGGTCGCACATCAGCTGGTACCGAATGTGCCGAAGAAACGCCTCTTTTGTCGGCACTTTCTCGGCTGCTTTCATGACCGATAGACTATCCGTCCAACGCCATGCCCGAGATCTTTAATGTGCAGAATCAAACTGCGTGCTGAAGGTTATCCTCGGCCGAAAGGTCGCTATAGAGACAACCTTGACCCTGCGGGAGAGGCATTTGTGCTTCTGAAAGTCCTTGATACAGGGTCTGAACTTGGGATGCGACATCAGTCAGGGTGCGGCCGCGGCGAGCCTTTCGTCCGGCACCATGCGTACAGCAGCAGGAACGGGGTGGTCGGCAGTACGGGCAGGAACATTCCGGCCACACCCAGTCCCAGTGTGCGGCGCCTATTATGGTTATGAGGCCGAACCACCACAGCGGCAGAATATTGCCGGATGGTGCACGATGCCGTCCCTGGTGTTTCCGATACGTGCAGTCATTCCGGTGTCCTCTCTGTATTGGAGGTAGTCCTCAGGTAGCGGAGCGGTGTTTGGGCAAAAATGGTTTGAAATTGCACTTCTCAAGAGCGTGTGCCGGACATTGCCTATCTGCGGCGGCAGATATAGTAGATGGCGATGGAGGCGGTGGTCAGCAGCTCGGAGACGGCCATTGCGAGCCAGATGCCGGCGTTGCCGAGGAGGCGGGGCATGATGATGAAGCTGGGGACTAGGAATATCAGTCCTCTGAGGCAGGCGAAGAGCATGGCGGGCTTCATCTTTTCGAGGCTCTGCAGGAGGCCGATGGAGGCCACGTTGGTGACGTAGAATATGTAGCCGAGGGCGAAGAGGGGCAGGCCCTCGATGGCGATACGGGCGGCGTTGCCTTCCTGGCCGATGAACAGTCCTACGAGGGGACCGGGCAGGAGTACGAAGAGCATCATGCCGACGAAACCGCAGAGTACGGCGGTGATTATCGACAGGCGGCTTACAGAGAATACGCGGTCCATCTTGCCGGCTCCGTAGTTGAAGCTGACTATGGGCTGGGCCGACTGGGCTACGGCATTGCCGAACATGAATACGAAGGGGGTGTAGTAGCAGGCTACGCCGAAGGCACCTACACCGTCGTCACCGAGGTAGCGCATGAAGACCTGGTTGCCCATGAACATGAGTACGGCTATGGTGGCTTCACCGAGCAGGGCAGGGGAGCCGATCTTGCACTGGTATCCGATGTTTCGGAGACTAAGGCGCATGCTTTTCCGGCTGAGTTTCAATTTGATGAGGCGTACGGTTCTGGCCCGTAGCAGCAGGTATCCGATGCCCATGCACCCTCCTACGACTATGCTGATACCGGTGGCTATGGCCGCACCCTTGACACCCATGTCGAGCGGGAAGATGAACAGCCAGTCGAGTATGGTATTGATTATCGCAGTGATGACCGAGCACCACATGGCATACTGGGGCGCACCGTCCAGGCGGATGATGAAGAGCGATACGGACAGCCACATCTGGAAGGGAAGGGCGGGGACTATCCACAGCAGGTAGTCCAGTACCAGTGGTTTAAGGTGCTCTGAAGATCCGAGGATGAGGGCAGTCTTCTCCGGAAATGCCATAATGAGACCTGCAACCATAACTGCAATGACCGTGACAAAGAGAATGGCCTGGGTGACATTGAGCCGTGCGGCCTTTATCTTGCCCCGCGCCAGGTGTATGGAAGCAACTACCGAACTTCCGGCTCCGGCCATCAGACCGAGACCGGTGAATATCATCCATACAGGTACGCAGATGTTTACGGCGGCAATGCCGTCGCTGCCTACACCATGGCCTATGAAAATACCGTCGATGGCTGTGACCGCCGACATGCTTACCATTCCCAATAATGTGGTAACGAAATACTTACCGAAAAGGGACGGAATGTTTACTGTTCCAAAATCGATAGCATCACGCTGCATAGAATCTCAAATTCTGTTTGAATGCGCTAAATTGGGCCAAAATATCCGAATAACCAAATTCACTTTTTCGTTTTGAAGGAAAGAATGTGCCAGGTGACGCCAGCGGCAATGACAGCAAGCAGGATGCGTAGCCACAGCAGGCTGACAGCGGCGATGCTTATTGCAACTGTCAGCCAAAGGGTGGATATGGAGACCGCTTTCACACGGCGGGAAATGCTTCTGTGCTCCCGGAAATCGCGTATGTAGGGACCTGCTTTAGGATGCGACATGAGTCGTCCGTACAGTTTCGGAGAGCCTTTGAACCAGCACCATGCTGTCAGCAGCAGGAATGGGGTGGTCGGAATGACAGGGAGGAACATCCCGAGGATGCCGAGTCCTAAGGATATTCCTCCCAGTATGATCAGCAGTATGTTCACTGCCCTGTTTTACAGTTTGCGCTTGATCTCAACAATCTGGTATGCCTCGATGGTATCTCCGATCTTGATATCATTGAAGCCTTCTATGTTGAGGCCGCAGTCGAGTCCTGCAGCAACCTCCTTGACATCGTCCTTGAACCTCTTGAGTGAGCCGAGGACTCCGGTGTAGACGACGATGCCGTCGCGGATGACACGTACCTTGGAACTGCGTGAGATCTTGCCCTCCTTGACCATACAGCCGGCGATGGTGCCGACCTTGGATATCTTGAAGGTCTCGCGTACTTCCGCTGTAGCTGTGACTTCCTCTTTCTCCTCAGGAGCGAGCATACCTTCTATACCGCTCTTGACCTCGTTGATGGCGTCGTAGATGACAGAGTAGAGACGGATTTCGATTCCCTCCTTTTCAGCCAGTTTGCGGGCATTGACTGAAGGGCGCACCTGGAAACCGATGATGATGGCATTGGATGCGGCGGCCAGCAGTACGTCCGATTCGGATATGGCTCCTACCGCTTTGTGTATCACGTCTACGTGGATTTCCTCAGTGGATAGCTTGATGAGGGAGTCGGAGAGAGCTTCGATTGAACCGTCCACGTCTCCCTTGACGATGATGTTGAGCTCCTGGAAGTTTCCGATGGCGATGCGGCGTCCGATTTCCTCGAGGGTAATATGTTTCTGGGTTCTCAATCCCTGGATGCGCAGGAGCTGTTCCCGCTTGTTCGCCAGGTCCTTGGCTTCACGCTCGTCTTCCATGACATTGAATACCTCTCCGGCTGTCGGAGCTCCATTGAGTCCGAGGACAGATACAGGAGTGGAGGGGTCGGCCTCGTCTACCTTCTGGCCTCTTTCGTTGAACATTGCCTTTACTCTGCCGTAGTAGCTTCCGCTGAGCATGATGTCTCCTACGTGGAGGGTGCCGTTCTGGACAAGTACAGTAGCGAGATAGCCGCGGCCCTTGTCAAGGGACGATTCTATGATGGTACCTTTTGCGCGGCGCTTGGGATTGGCCTTCAGTTCGAGCAGGTCTGCTTCCAGAAGGACTTTCTCGAGGAGTTTGTCCACGTTGGTTCCCTTCTTGGCGGAGATCTCCTGGCACTGGTATTTGCCGCCCCAGTCTTCTACCAGGATGTTCATGTTCGCGAGCTGTTCGCGTATGCGGTCAGGGTTGGCGCCGGGCTTGTCTATCTTGTTGATGGCAAAAACCATGGGAACTCCGGCTGCCTGTGCGTGGTTGATTGCCTCTATTGTCTGGGGCATGATCGCATCATCTGCGGCTACAATGATGATGACGAGGTCGGTGATCTTGGCTCCCCTGGCGCGCATGGCGGTAAATGCCTCGTGACCCGGGGTGTCAAGGAAAGTGATCCTGCGTCCGTCGGCGAGCTGTACGTTGTAGGCTCCGATGTGCTGGGTGATGCCGCCGGCTTCTCCCGCTATGACGTTGGACTTGCGTATGTAGTCCAGCAGGGAAGTCTTTCCGTGGTCGACATGGCCCATGACCGTGATGATGGGCGGGCGTTCCACGAGGTCTGCGGGATCGTCCGTCTCTTCCTGAATCTCGTCTTCGGCATCGGCTGTCACAAACTGCACTTCGTAACCGAATTCCTCTGCAACGAGTACAAGTGCGTCTGCATCCAGGCGCTGGTTGATGGATACCATAAGACCTAAGTTCATGCAGGCTTCGATGACCTTTGTCACAGGCAGGCTCATCATTACGGCAAGGTCGTTCACTGTGACGAATTCGGTCATTTTGAGGATTTTGCTCTCAAGCTGTTCCATTTCGCGGGCTTCCTCCATCTTCTGGGAGATCATCTCGCGTTTTTCTCTCTTGTGCTTGGAACTCTTGGTCTTGCCCTTGCCCTCCGTCATGCGGGCGTAGGTCTCCTTGATCTGCTTCTGGATCTGGTCCTCATCGATTTCCACACGTACGGGCTTGGGTTTTTCCTTGCGGTTCTTTTTCTTTCCGGAGTCTCCGCCGTTGTCTTTCCTGCGGTTTTTCTGGTTTCCGGCATCGGCTTTTGTGATGTCCACTTTTTCACTCTGGCCTTTCATGATGCGTTCGCGTTTTCGGTGTCCGCTCTTGTCGTTTCCGGAACCGTGTTTCTTCTCGAAAGCGGAGAGGTCTATCTTGCCGCTTATGACGGGGCCGGCCAGTTTCTCTACCCTTGTTGCTATGTGCTCCGGCTCGGTCCTTTGCTCCGGCTGTGGCTCGGGTTCGCGCTTGGGCTGATTGTTTGGCCTTGCTGCAGGCTGGGGCTGCTGCGGCTGCGGTGCCGGGGCAGGTGCCGGTTTTTTCTCAGGCTTCCGGTTAAGGTCCATTTTGCCGACAATCTTGAGTCCGGAATTGTTTTCTACGCTCTCTGCCGCAGCGGTTGCGGTTGAGCTTGCAGTAGCTGTTGCCGGAGTCTCTTTGACAGGCTCCGGTGCAGGAGCTGCTGTCGCAACCGGTTCCGGCTCCGGAGCGGGCTCCGGAACTGCCGCTTTGGTTTCAGCTTCGGCTACAACAACAGGCTGTTTTACCTGAGGCTGGGGAGCTTCATTGTTCTGAGGACTGTCGTTCTTCTTCTCCGTGATGGCGGGCTCGGGTGTGGAGGGATGATCGATAGTCGTGGTCTTGATGATGACCTCATCTCCGAACTGCTCTTCCTCTTGCTCCTGTCTGGAACCTTCTTTCTTTGTGATTTCCTTGACCTTGATGGCTATTTTCTTGGACTCGTCCTTCAGAAGCTGATCCTTGGCATACTCTTTCTTCACGAGGTTGTATTCCTCCTCGCTGATCTGCGCTCCCGGGCTTGCCACTACCTCAAATCCTTTCTTGTTGAGGAATTCCACCAATGTCCCTAATCCGATATTGAACTCTTTAAGTACTTTGTTGATTCTGATTTTTTCTTGTCCCGCCATATATTGTCTGTTTAGTTAATAACTCCAGTTGACTGTTATTCGAACTCTGCTCTGAGAATTCGCTGTACCTCGTTGACCGTCTCCTCGTCGAGGTCGGCCCTGTGGCATATTTCTTCTACAGGCAGTGCCAGCACGCTCTTGGCCGTATCGCATCCGATACCTTTAAGGGCGTCGATTATCCACTGCTCGATCTCATCGTTGAACTCACTGAGCATCACGTCCTCTTCCTCTTCTCCCTGCTCGCTTTCGCGGAAGACGTCTATCTCGTATCCTGCCAGCTGGCCTGCCAGCTTGATGTTGTTTCCGCCCTTGCCGATGGCCAGTGACACTTCGGAAGGCTTGAGGTTTACCCTGATGTGCCTGGTCTCCTCATCGATGGACATGGAGGAAATCTTGGCAGGGCTCAGGGCTCTCTGTATCAGGAGTTGGGTGTTGGATGTCCAGTTGATGATATCGATGTTCTCGTTCCTCAGTTCACGGACGATGCTGTGGATACGGGAGCCTTTTACGCCCACGCATGCTCCGACAGGGTCAATGCGCTCATCGTAGGACTCTACTGCAACCTTGGCCCTTTCGCCGGGAATGCGCACGACTTTCTTGATCGTGATCAGTCCGTCGAAAATCTCCGGAACTTCCTGCTCGAAAAGCCTTTCGAGGAATGCAGGCGATGTCCTCGAGAGGGTTATTACAGGGGAGTTGTTGCGCATCTCCACATTTTCGATGACGGCCTTGACGGTCTCGCCCTTCTTGAAATAGTCGGAGGGTATCTGCTCGGTCTTGGGGAGTACCAGCTCGTTACCGTCCTCGTCCATTACGAGCACTTCTTTCTTCCATACCTGATAGACTTCTCCTACAAGTATTTCGTGGATACGGTCCTTGTATTTGTTGTACAGGTTGGCCTTCTCGATGTCGGCTATGCGGCCCTGAAGGTTCTGGCGCAGGTTGAGGATTCCCCTGCGTCCGAAGTCGGATAGTCTGACCTCTTCGGGAAAGTCCTCCCCGAGCTCATAGGAGGGATCGATCTTGTGTACTTCCTCGAGGGATATCTGGGTGTTGGGATCCTCCACCTTCTCCACCACCTCCCGGTTTCTCCATATCTCGAGGTCGCCCTTGTCGATGTTGATGATGATGTCGAAATTGTCGGCCGAGCCGTACATCTTAATCAGCTGGGTGCGGAAAATGTCTTCCAGCACGCTCATCATGGTAGGTCTGTCGATATTCTTCAGTTCCTTGAATTCGGCAAACGTACTGATCAGGTTAACTTCCATATTGTATTATTAATTATTATTGTCGTCGTCAATATCCGTATCCGTCCCTTCGTCCCCGGCGGAGCTTACCATCAGCGAGAAATCTTCCTTGTCTCTGTCCAGACCGGCTTCGATATGCCGGCTCAGGCCCACGCAGTCGTCTATGCAGGCAGGTCTTCCTGTCGCTCTGAAGAATACCTTGATGTTGTTGGCTTTGTTGACCTTGACATCGACCAATACGAGCCCGTGCTCTTCCATGTATTTCTCGGAAATCTGTTCTATGGTGTGCTTTTCAATCATCCGGATGTAATTTAAGTGAGTTGCAGATAAAACGAAAGGGACTCGCCGTCCCTTTCCTCTTTCCTAAATCCGCACAAAAATAAGGGATTTGTGCATATATTCCAAAAAAAAGTGTTTTCTTTGCACAATTCTTTATAATAGCATTAAATTTTGAAACCTTATCATGGAGGTAAGTGCAAAAGTAATAGCGGAGCATCTCGGTGGAGATATTGTCGGCGATCCTGATGTGAAGGTATCGTCCGTTGCGCGTATAGAATCAGGAAAACCCGGGACTCTCTGTTTTCTGGCAAATCCCAAGTACGAGCATTATCTGTATACCTGTAAGGCAAGTATCATACTGATAAACAAGTCATTCGAACCGAAGGGGGAAGTATCTTCCACACTCATAAAGGTGGATAATGCCTACGAGGCTGTGGCGTCCCTTCTCGACCTGCTCAATATCCTGAAGGCGGAGCGCCGCAGGGGCAGGGCATGGTCGGCCCATGTCGCATGGTCAGCCAGGCTCGGCAAAGGGGTCTATGTCGGCCCCCATGCCTATGTAGGGAAAAAGGCGGCCATCGGCCGTGGAACCCAGATATACCCTCAGGTGTATATCGGTGACGGAGTGACTATAGGCGAAAACTGCATCATATATCCCGGTGTCAGGATCTACAGAGGGTGCAAGATCGGCAACAACTGCATAATCCAGGCAAATGCGGTAATAGGTTCGGACGGTTTCGGCTTTGCGCCCACGGCGGACGGCTCATACAAGAAGATACCTCAGACGGGCATAGTAACCATTGAGGATGACTGTGAAATAGGGGCCAATACTGTAATCGACCGCTCGACCATGGGTACGACCCTTATAGAGAAAGGTGTGAAACTCGACAATCTCATACAGGTGGCCCACAATGTGGTGATAGGTTCCAATACCGTCATCGCGGCCCAGACCGGAATAGCCGGATCCACAAAGATCGGGCGTTCCTGCATGTTCGGTGGCCAGGTGGGTATAGCAGGACATCTTCATATCGCGGACAAGACAAAGCTCGCGGCACAGGCCGGGATTATGAGCGATATCAAGGAGGAGGACAAGGCATATATCGGCAGTCCCGCCTTCGAGCATATGGAGTATATGAGGGCTTACGCCAAGTTCCGCAGGAGCGGAAGGAAATAGTAACCAGTAACCATTTTCAATCTATGTCTGAAAATCAGAAAACACTCAAACGCGACTATATATTTGAAGGGAAGGGCCTGCATTCCGGCCTGAAAGTGACAATGAGGATATCGCCGGCGCCTGCCGGAACCGGAATACTTTTCCACAGGGAGGATCTCGGTCCGGATGCCGTTATCGGGGCAGTCGCCGATTACGTGACAACTACCCAGCGGGGTACTACCCTGGAAAAGGGTGATATCCGTATTTCTACGATAGAACACCTGCTTTCGGCATTTTCCGGCATGGGTGTGGACAACGCACTCGTGACACTTAATGCCCCCGAAGCTCCCATCCTGGACGGCAGCGCCCTGCCGTACGTACAGGCTTTCGGTGCAGACGGGCTTGTGGAGCAGGATGCCCCTCGTACCTATTATGAAATAAAGGAAAAGATATCCTATCGGGATGAAAGCAGCGGATCCGAGATTGTCATCGAACCGGATAACGGGTTCTCAGTGGATCTGACCATAGATTTCAACTCCCATGTCCTCGGAGTGCAGAAGGTCCATTATGACGAAGGTACCGACTATGCGGCCGAGGTTGCACCGTGCAGGACTTTTGTGTTTTTTCACGAACTTGAATTCCTTTTCAGGAACAATCTGATCAAGGGAGGGGACCTGGAGAATGCCGTGGTGATCGTAGAACATCCGGTGCCGGAGGAGGATCTTGCGCGTATGGCCGCCCTTTTCAATGTGGAAAAGGTAGACCGGCTTCCGGACGGATATCTGGACAATGTGAAGCTGCATTTTCCGGATGAGTGTGCCCGTCATAAGCTCCTGGATCTGATCGGGGACTTTTCCCTGATAGGCTACCGTATCAAAGGAAAGATTACGGCTGACAAGTCCGGCCACAAGATCAATACGACTGTGGCACGGATTGTGAGAGAAATGATTAAGAAAGAAATAAATCAATAGAAATAGTATGATGCAATTCTCATCTGTGCACCCCAACGCCAAGATTGCCGCGAACGTGGAGATAGGACCCTACTGCTTTATCGCGGAGAATGTGGAGATAGGGGAGGGCTGCGTGATAGGTCCCCATGTGACGATTTTCGATTATGTAAAAATAGGAAAGGGATGTAAGATTTTCCCCGGAGCCGTAATAGGTGCCATTCCTCAGGATATGAAATTCTCGGGAGAGGTTTCCTGGGTGGAGATAGGCGACAATACGGTCATCCGCGAGTGCGCCACGGTCAACCGCGGAACGGCGGCCAGCGGCAAGATGCTCACAAAGATCGGGGATAACTGCCTGATTATGTCCTATGCCCATGTGGCGCATGACTGCCGGATAGGAAATCATGTGATCCAGACAAGTTATGTAGGTCTGGCAGGAGAGACAGACGTGGATGACTGGGCCATCATTGGAGGCGGTTCTCTTGCCCACCAGTTCACTCATATAGGCATGCATGCAATGATTCAGGGCGGCTCGCTCATCGGAAAGGATGTTCCTCCATACGCACTGGCCGGACGTGCGCCGCTGTCTTTCTGCGGACTCAACAATGTGGGACTCCGTCGTCGCGGGTTTACCAATGAGCAGATAGACCGCATCCGCGAGATATACCGCATTATCTACAACAGCGGACTCAACCGCAGCGATGCCTGCATCGAGGTGGAGCGTGAAGTTCCTCCCTGCATAGAGAGAGACAATATCCTCAACTTTATCCGTGCATCCAAGAGGGGTATTGTCAAGTTCTCCGACCTCTCGGCTGATGAGTAGCGTTCCGGCCTGTGCAGTGCTCTCCACTGCATACTGCCCTCCGGTGGAGTATTTCATGGCAGCGGCCATGACCGGAAGAATACTTGTCGAGACGCAGGAATCCTACATAAAACAGACTTACAGAAACCGTTGCAGGATATATGCCTGCGACGGTATTCTGTCTCTTACCGTACCTGTCTCGGCCCGTGACGGAGGCCGGGATATCCGCTCTGTACGCATAGACTATACCAAGCCGTGGCTCCAACAGCATGAAAGGGCGCTCATCTCGGCTTATCGCACTTCTGCTTTTTTCGAATATTATCAGGATGATATCCTCTCGGTGCTGGATTCGCGTCCCGAGTATCTGTTTGACTTGAATACCAGTCTGACAGTCAAGCTAATGGAATTACTCGGAATACGTTGTGAGATATCCTTTACCAACGGGTACGTCAGGGAATACCCCCCCGACTTCCTGGATCTGAGGGACTGCATTCATCCGAAAAAAGCGGTCCCTGATATCTTCAGGAACCGCTATAAGCCATATTATCAGGTGTTTTCCGAACGTTTCGGCTATATCCCCGGTTTGTCGGCAATGGATCTTCTTTTCAATGAAGGACCTGATGCCATCTCCTATCTTTAGAATCTCCAGCCGAGAGTAAGCAACAGCTTCCAGTTGAGGTAGTCCTCGGATGCTACGGGTGCGGATATGCCCGCGTAGGAATCGTAGAGGGCGAAAGTATTGTTGTTGAAATTGCACTGCTGCTGGTATGCCAGGTCAACGAAAAATCCGGATGGAGACCTGTATCCGAGTCCGGCGGAGGCGTAGTGGCGGGTATTGTCGAAATACCTTTCAGAGGATCCGTAGTAGTCGTAACCGAACCGTATGGCCAGCCTGTTGATAGGCCAGGCCTCGATGCCGGCCCTGATATTGTCTACGGCCTTGAAGTTGGAAGCTATGTATTCGTTGTCGCTCTGGAACACGCTACGGTCGCCGTTTCTGGCTGACATCAGTATGCCTGAATAATCGGTACGCTCGTAGTCCACACCAATGGCGAGGAAGTTGCCTACCGTGTAGCCGATACCCACATTCCATTTGAAGGGGGAAGTGACTCTGTAGGAGTAGGAACCGGTGGGGGAGGAAACATTGGAATTGCCGTATGAATCCGTGTATCCGTTCATGCCTTCGACCCAGTTTTCATTGAGGAACATCCAGTTCGGCGTGGAGATGGATCCGCCGATAGTGAGTCCTGCTACCGGACGGACAATGAATCCTGCAGATACGTCCACTCCCATTCCTGATGTGGTAAGGGTGTATTCCCTTGTGAAATCGGTGAACCCGGTCTGGAAAAGGGCGGGATTGCCGGCTGCCTCAGTGATAGAGGTGTATTCGTTGAGCCAGATGCTCTGCAGGGTGACGCTTATTCCGAAAAAGAAGATGTTGTCCACATTGCCTGATGCGTTGAGAACCACATCCTGGACATATCCGGTCTTCTCCCTGCGATAACTCTGCGCTATTGTGCCGGGGATGAAGATCTGACCTTGTCCGTCAATATTCTCGGTAGCGCCAAGAAATACGTCAGGTCCACCGATGAGGGTGTCGATCAGCCCTGTGTTCCACGCAAGTATCTGGCTCCAGCTGGCGCTGGAGTTGTAGAACGGATATTCCGGGTAGTTTTCCGGCATGGTCATCTGATCTCCCGTGATGCCGGGGACTGTTGCCGCAAGACTTGCCAGATAGCTGGAATTGCTCTGCAGTCCGCTTCCGGAACTGCGGTATGCGAAGTTGGCAGTCTGGTTGGCGGTGATGGCAAAGTTGAAATTGAGCAGTCCCCTGGTCCTGCCTGTGTCAAATGTACCTACCCAGCCGATGTTGGAAAGGGCAAAGCGGCTTCTGCTGCTGCTTGAACGGCTGTCCAGAAAAGAGGTATGGCTGAGGCCGGTGTACACCGACGGTGTAAGGGTGAATTCGGAGTAGCGGTATACTCCTGATGCTGCGGGATTGTAGGAGAGGGCTCCGAGGTCCCCTCCGAGTGCTGTCATGGCATTACCCATTGCCAGGCTCCTTGCAGTACCGTCGTAGTACTGGCTTGACAGAAGCAGGGCATTGTGGCTGTACTGCGGTGTGAGCTGGGCATGCAGCTGCAGCGCACCGAATGCCAGGACAGATATTGCTGTAAAGAATTTCCTTGACATGATGGTGATTTGATGATTATCTTCTTACTCCACCACCTCCGCTGCGGACGCTGCCTCCACCTGAGGAGCGGACGCCCATTGATGATGATCTGGAGTATCCGCCCGTGCTGAAGCTTGTGCGGTTGGTAGTGTTGTAACTGTTTCTGTTGATGGTCGTGGACCTGGTGCCGTATCCGTTCTGCCGGCCGTATGTGACTCCGCTCTCGAATCTCCTTCCTCCGGTACTGTAGCTGGTGCCGAATGAAGATGAGCGTCCCTCGAACGGACTCCTGAAGCCTGAAGCGGACGAACCTGCAGGTCTTCTGTATACAGAAGCGGAAATCCCGGACGGTCTGCGGAATGTATTTCCGGTACTGTAGGCGGTGGTCCTGCCCTGTGTAGAGGAGACTGCTCTCCGGACATTTGTCCCTGAGGAACCGATGCTGCCTCTGGAGACGTATCTTTCACCTAAATTGACACCGGAACCGGAGGCCTGGAAGGTCCTTGCAGTGGATGTCCGGCCTGCTGTCGCCAGTCTGCCTGCTCCTGAGGCACCTGCGGATGATGCAGTCCTGCCCCTGACGGCCGACATGGCCGGTGCCGAGGCAGCGTGTGCGCTCCTGCCTGAACGGACAGAACCGGAGGCGGCCGCGAGCTGCCTTCCGCCGGAAACGGTGCCGGAGCGTACTCCTGTATTTCTCTTGCCGTAGTATGTAGGGCCGATGTATGATGCTACAGGATAGCTCCAGTACCAGGGATCATACCAGCCCCACCATCCCGGTCCGTACCATCCGGCGTACCATCCGCCCCATGGGCCGAACCATGGATCCCATGCGAAGCTGAAGCCCCAGCTCCATCCGTAATACCAGGGGTCATACCATCCCCAGTGTCCGTACCACGGGCCCCACCATCCTCTGTACCACATTGGTCCGAATACGTCCCAATATCTCCAGTCCCAATATGACCAGTAGTCACCGTAGCCGTAGCCGGGATACCAGTCATCAAAGTTGAAGTTGAGGTTGACCTGCCCGAGCGAATCGAGGGAGTCGTCGAACATAATCGTGTACTGAGTCTGCGGGGTGTATTCCAGTTCGAGACTGGCGTCCGGGCTGGCAATTATTATGGTATCCGAGAAGCGGGCTGCTTCCTGTCTGGTCTGCTCGATGAGTCTGCGTACCTCCTCGCTGTCGGCCTCCGCCTCATCGCGGACATCTTTGGATGCCCTGTAGTATATGCCGTCTTCAAATCCGGAAGAGGCATAGTAAGAAGACGTTCCGCAGGAGGTCAAAAGGACCGCGGAACAGATTGAAAGCAAAATCAAACTTTTTTTCATACCTAACCTCCTTTTTTGTAAATAAATGTATACTTTTGCAAGCAAATTAACAAAAATCATTCCATTTAAACAAGACATTAATGGCAAAAGAGGTTACAAGTAAAGAAGAGAATTATTCCCAGTGGTATAATAATTTGGTAGTAAAGGCGGATCTCGCAGAGAACTCCGCAGTGAGAGGCTGTATGGTGATAAAGCCTTACGGCTATGCCATCTGGGAGAAGATGCAGGGACAACTTGACAGGATGTTCAAGGCCAGCGGTCATCAGAACGCATATTTCCCGCTGTTTATTCCAAAATCATTCCTCAGCAAGGAGGCAGAGCACGTGGAGGGTTTCGCCAAGGAGTGTGCTGTCGTTACCCATCACAGGCTGATGGCCAATCCCGACGGTCCAGGAGTGGTTGTGGACCCGAGCGCGAAGCTGGAAGAGGAACTGATCATCAGACCGACCTCTGAGACCATCATCTGGAACAGCTACAAGAACTGGATCAAGTCATATCGCGACCTTCCTATTCTTATAAACCAGTGGGCCAATGTGGTACGCTGGGAGATGCGTACCCGTCTTTTCCTCCGTACCGCAGAGTTTCTCTGGCAGGAAGGCCATACTGCCCATGCAACCGCGCAGGAGGCGATTGAGGAGGCTGAAAAGATAGTGCATATATATGCCGAGTTTGCCCGCGAGCATATGGCCATGCCTGTAGTGGTGGGACATAAGTCAGAACACGAGCGGTTTGCAGGTGCTCTCGATACCCTGACCATAGAGGCCATGATGCAGGACGGCAAGGCGCTGCAGGCCGGAACATCCCATTTCCTCGGACAGAACTTCGCCAAGGCCTTCGATGTGAAGTTCGCAGACAGGGACGGCAGGCTCGATTATGTATGGGCGACATCGTGGGGAGTGTCGACGCGTCTGATGGGTGCCCTTATTATGGCTCACGGAGACAACAACGGTCTGGTGCTTCCTCCGACAGTAGCTCCGATACAGGTGGTTATGGTTCCCATATACAAGGGACAGGATGAACTTGACCGTATGGTTGCATACATGAAGGACCTTGCCAGGGAGCTGGAAGCTGCCGGCGTATCCTGCAAGATCGACGACAGGGACAATGTCCGCTCGGGCTTCAAGTTTGCCGAGTGGGAGCTCAAGGGCGTACCGGTAAGAGTGGTGATAGGTCCGCGTGACCTCGAGAAAGGGGAGGTGGAGATCTGCCGCAGGGATACCCTCGCCAAATTCACTGCATCGCGTGAAGGACTTGCAGAGCATATAAAGGGCCTTCTTGCTGATATCCAGACCAATATTTACAACAAGGCTCTCGCTTTCCGCGATTCGAATACGTACAAGGTGGATACTTGGGATGAATTCAAGGAGCGTATAGAGGAGGGCGGATTCCTGCTCTGCCATTGGGACGGAACTCCCGAAACCGAGATGAGGATCCAGGAGGAGACAAAGGCCACCATCCGCTGCATCCCCGTTGACAGCTATGTCTGTGAGGAACCCGGCAAGTGCATATATTCCGGCCGTCCTTCCCAGCGCAGGGTGATATTTGCAAGATCATATTAAAAACGATGATATGAACAGTGACGGACCGAGTCCCAGGGAAAGGATAATAAATCTGTTGAATGTCAAGTCGGTAATCAAGGCGCAGACATTCGATCAGTGTCTTGAGGTGTTCAATGTGCTGAAGGATGTGCTGAGCGAGATGAGCAACGACCTGAACGACATGCTGGAGAACAACGGAGCCAGACGGGTGCGTCTGGAATACCGGGACAGGGGCAAGTTCGAGGCCGAACTCAAGTTTGCGGACGATGTGCTGATATTCAGCCTCCATACCGATATCTTTGAATTCGACAGGGATCATCCCGTGTGGAAAAATCCCTATGCCAAGGACAATCCCTACAATACCTACTGCGGTGTAATCAGCGTTTACAACTTCCTTTACGACTCGATGAAGTACAACCGCCTGGACGACCTCGGATATCTGGTCGCCAGAATGTTCATCAATAAGGAGAAAGCATTTTTCGTAGAGGGAAAGAGGCAGAAGCGGCAGATCACCGATCTTTTCGGAAAGAGTACCCTGACCCGTGAGGATCTGGTGGCCTTTGTGGAGTCCGCCATTCTCTATACTCTCTCGTTCGATTTGCTGGTACCTCCATACGATGTCGTGAAAGTTGCCACCGTGGGAGAGATCAATGTCAAGATCGAATCTTCCAAGATGAAGACAGGCAAGCGCCTTGGATACAAGTACAATTCGGATGATGTGCTGAATACCGAAGACCATGGGTAGCAGGTTGCCGCTTAGATCCGTAGTTCTGTGTATGGCTGTCCTGTATGCAGTGTGTTCCGGCGCTGCAGACAGGAAGAAGAACAAGAGTACCGTAGAGTATCGCGAGATAAGGACAGTGGAGATAGATACAGCGGCCATGGATCCTGTCCAGAAGGTATGTTTCGATATTGTGTCCTCGATAGATGAGGCGGCAGTGGATACATCCAGCAAGGAACCGCCCAAGTACTGGACCAACGGTATACTGACCCAGGTGGGACTCTCGCAGGTGTCACTGACCAACTGGGCGGAAGGAGGAGCTGCGAATGTCTCGCTGAACGCTCTTGTGGATGCGAATGCCAATTATGCAAAGGACAAGATGATCTTCGAAAACCGCATGAAGATATCCTACGGTTTCGTGCAGTCATTCGAGGAAGGGACTCCGTTCAGAGAGCAGTTCAGCAAGAGCGATGACCGGATCCAGCTGGACAGTAAGTGGGGATGGCTCCTGAAGGACAAGCTGTATCTCTCTGCCCTGCTCAATTTCAGGACGCAGCTCAGCCCGACCTATTCATACGATACGTCCACTGATCCGCATACCAGGACGGTTCAGTCCAATTTCATGGCACCCGGATATTTGTCACTTGGTATCGGTGTCAATTACAGACCATTCAATTTCATGTCATTCAACATTTCCCCTGCGACAGGAAATCTCGTTGTGGTGACTGAGGAGTCCTTGCGCGAGACCTACGGAAATGAACTGGACGAGAAGGTAAGGGCTGAATTCGGTGCCCAGATAAAAATGGATATCAACTATGCATACAAGATATTCAAGATCAGTTCTTCCCTGACACTTTTCTCCAATTATCTGAACCATCCCGAGAATATCCAGGTCTACTGGGACGTGGATGCCTCCCTGGCTCTCACCAAAGTACTGACCCTGACGGCCCGCACCAACCTTATCTACGATGACAACATCAAGATAGAGGACGAGTTCGGAGTGGCGGCCCCCCGGGTGCAGTTCAAGGAGATAGTCAGTCTGGGACTGACGTGGACTTTCGGCCAGTACATCAAGGCCGATGAATAGGTATTTGCAATTATGAGGATAGAACAGACATTTGATGCGGCTCTTCTGGCTCTTTCGGACGGGAAGGTGGAGGGGCACCGCTATCTGCTCGGAGTGAGCGGGGGTATCGATTCAATGTGCATGGCCGAACTTTTCCTGCGCTCTGCACTTTCCCCATCCTTTGCCGTGGCTCATGTCAATTTCTCCCTGCGTGGAAATGAAAGCGACGGTGACATGCTGTCCGTGCAGGAATGGGGACGGCGCAACGGAATTCAGGTATATACCAGGACATTCGACACAAAGACCTATGCCTCCGAACATTCTCTGTCCACGCAGATGGCTGCGAGGGAACTGCGCTACGGCTTTTTCTCCGAACTTATGGATGAGAACGGGTTCGATTTTCTGTCCATAGCCCACAATCTGGATGACAGCATCGAGACCATATTTCTCAATATCGCCCGTGGAACCGGTCTGCGCGGTCTTGCCGGGATACCCGTGCGCAACGGACGTATCCTTCGTCCTCTGATGGAGGTTTCCCGCGCGGAGATAAGGGAATATGTAGAGGCAACCGGCATATCCTACCGCGACGACCATACCAATTTCGAATCGCACTATGCCCGTAACCGTATCAGAAATATCATTTTCCCGGAGTTCAGGAAGATAAACCCTTCGTTCCTCAATACTGTACGTCGGGATTCGGAATATTTCAGGGAGGCATCAGCTATCGTGGAGGAGGTGTATGAGACTGTGAGGTCAAGGGTATGCAGCGTTCCGGGTGACGGATTCCTGAACATCGATACGGCGGCACTGCAGCAGGAGGGACATTGCGGTTACTGGCTTTACCTTATGCTGCGTCCGTATGGCTTCAGCAGCGGTCAGGTCTCCGATATTGTGCGGTGCCTGACTTCCGGGCAGAGCGGAAAGGTATTCCGTTCCGGAACCCATGAGGCCGTATCGGGAAGGGACAGGCTAAAGGTCTGCCCTTTGCAGCAGGAAGAGGAGACACAGGTGCTTATCGACAGGCCGGGAGTGTACAGTTACAAGAACATGCGCATTCGTATCGATTTCTTCCCGCGGCCTGTGGCATTCAATCCCGTCTCCGACGGCTCTGTCCTTTATTTTGCGGCAGATACCTTGCGTATGCCTCTGACGTGCCGCGGGTGGATGCCGGCGGACAGATTCCGTCCCTTCGGCATGAAGAGAGGCTCCAAGAAACTGAGCGATTTCTTTACGGACCTCAAACTGGACAGGCTTCAGAAACTTTCACAGCCTGTTATCGTGGATGCGGCCGGACAGATAGTATGCCTGCCCGGTCTGAGAATTGACGACCGCTTCAAAATAAAGGCCCCGACGACTGTTGTCGGCGGAGCCTCGATTCTTTCCAGGTAGTATTTCTACCGGCTACTCGAAATAGTAGATGTAGGGAACTCTTGCGTAGATGCCTTTCTCTGCTTTGAGGGACTGGAAGAGGCTTTCCATAAAATGCTCCGGATCGGAGAATGCAGACATGGCTGATTCTGCTGAGTTGAAGGTCTCCATCAGTTTGTCCAGGCTGTTCTTGACTTTCGGCCAGGATTCTATCCTGTAGTCCTGAAGTCCGGCAGATACGGCGGCATAGTCGATTGCGTCCTTGAGACCGCCTATCTCGTTTACCAGACCGATTCCAAGAGCTTCGTTTCCGCACCATACACGGCCCTGGGCTATTTCATCCACTTTCTCGGGAGTCATGCCGCGGCCCTCGGCTACTATATTGATGAAGTGGTCGTATATCATTTCCACCTGTGCCTGGAAAGCCGCTGTCTCCTGGCGGTCCAGTTTACGGGTCATGGAACCCATATCCGCATGAGCATGTGAACGCACGGTTACAGGGTTGACGTGGATTTTCTCCTTGAAGGTATTCTCAAGGGAAGGCAGCATGCTGAATACTCCGATACTGCCGGTGAGTGTGGTGCTGTTGGTGTAGATCTTGTCGGCACCGGCGGATATCCAGTAGCCTCCTGATGCGGCCATGGAGCCGTAGGAGACAATCAGCGGTTTTACCTGCTGCAGCAGTTCGAGCTCGGTGCGGATGATTTCAGCCGGCTGGACTGAACCGCCAGGGGAGTTGACTCTCAGTACAACCGCCTTTACGGAGCTGTCTGCGCGGAGATCGCGGATGATGGGCTGGAACTTCTCCTCGGTGATGCCGTCGCTGCCATTTGGGTTGATCTGGCCGTCCGCATAGATGACGGCTATTTTGTCCTTGGCCTTGTAGTTGGTCTTTATCCTGGCTTTTGCGTATTTGTCGAGGGTGATCATTTTGACGTCCTTGACACTTCCGGCCCCTGAGAGGGTCGCAAGCTCTTCCTCCATACCGTTGACGGTCATGAGGCCGTCGATCAGTCCGGCGTCAAGCATGTCCTGTGCTGTGTTGAGCTCCAGGTTGTTTACCATACGGTCCAGATCTTCAGGGCTTATGCCTCGTGATTTGCAGATACCGGAGGCTGCGGCCTGCCACAGGGCATCGACCATCGCCTGATTCTGTTCCCTGTTAGCTTCGCTTATATCGTTGGCGATGAACTGCTCGCCGGCTGATTTGTACTTGCCGTGGCGGATTAGCTGCATCTCGACTCCGAAACGGTCCAGGATGTCCTTCAGGAAAATGATGGTGGTGGATACACCGAGGATGTTGTTCATGGCGAACTCATCGGCGTATATCTTGTCAGCGACGGATGCCAGATAGTAGCCTCCGAATGAGAAATTGTCCCCGTATGCGATGACCGGCTTGCCCGAGGTGCGGAATCTTTCCAGGGCTCCGCGCAGCTCCTCCATGTAGGTTATGCCGCTGGAGCTTCCGCAGTTTGTAAGATAAATGAATTTTACGGCGGGATCTGATGCCGCGCAGTCGATAGCCCTTACAGCATCGAGGATGCCTATGCAGGAACTGCCTCCGGTATACGGCACAATGGAACTCATGTCAAATGGATCGGACACAGTCTGCTCTCCTATGACGGAGCTCATGTCGATTTTAAGAATTGATGAAGGAGCGACGGCCACAGGCTCTTCGGCCGGTATCAGGGCACCGATCATGCCGAAGAGAAGCAGAACCAGCAGGCCGAATGCAATCAGTGAGCCTATGAAGGCTGCAAGGAGGCTTTTCAGAAATTTCATTGTAGTCAGAATTAAAGTTTATCTTACAAATATAATCAGAAGTATAGAGCAATGCAAATCCGAAAGGCCCATTATGGGATATTCTGTAAAATAGTTATCTTCGTCCCGGTTTACAGTACATATCATTTCCGTCATGCGGTTCAAGGACATTCTGACATTTCACAGCGTTCCTGCGAGGACATTGCTTCTGGAGGAGGGACAGGTGGCCGATACCTTAGGAGCCGGGTCACTGTTGCGGTCTCGGTGCTGTTTGCGGCTGTAGCCCTGACCGGGTACGTTCTTCTGGCTGTCAGCGGGGCCGGCTCCGGCCGTCAGGCTTCTGGGGAAGTCCGGCGAGCCTGCCGGAGGGTACGCAGGACAATGTCGGTGCACTAAAATCCGGCCCTTCATGCCCTGGCAGATGCCTGCTCGATAGCCGATGCGCAGCACATTGCAAGACCATCCAGCAACGAGAAAAGACTTGCCGCCCTCGGCACTAGAGGGAGGGGCCCGCCGCAAAGCGGTGGGAGGGCCTGGTCTTTTCGACTGCTGGATGGTCTTGCGTCACGTTCCTCACATTAATGTCCGAGCGGGAAATGCATGGCGTTTTGCATATGTTTGATAATAAAGCATATACAAATTGCAGTGCAATTTTCGGGTACTTCTTAGGCGTTGAGAAATGCAGACCCTTTTGCAATGTGTTGATTGACAGAGGTTTGAAAAATTGACTGCAATTTACAGACTTTCAAGACAGGCTGCATTTCTCACTCCATTTATGTCAGAAACCTACCTGCTTCTGCGGGTCAGGTTTTCTTTATTTTCCATGACTATTCCGCCTTGGGTCTTATTTCCTTGATGAACCGTGCGGGATTGCCTCCGACAACCGTCATGGGCGGGACATCGTGCGTCACGACGCTGTTGGCCCCGACAATTGCCCCGTAGCCTATCCGTACCCCGGGCAGGACGGTGGCGCCGATGCCTATCCAGACCTTGTCCTCGATGACAATCGGACGGCCGTATGTCGCGCTGCGGTTGTCCGGGTCGGGGTCGTGGTCGTGGTTGATGGTGATGAGATTGACCTTGGGAGCGATGAACACGTCATTGCCCAAGGTGATGCCGCCCCTGTCGAAAAAAGTGCAGCCCTGCTGGATCCAGCACCGCTTTCCCATGCGGATATTTTTGCCGAAGTCCACGTAGAATGGCGGCAGCAGGGTGACGGACGGGTCAATCTCCCGCCCGGTGATGCGTGAGAGAAAGTCTCGCACCTCATCGGGTGTACGATGGCCGGTGTTCAGTTCGTCGGCCAGTCTCATTGTGTCCCAGATGGCATTTATCAGATCATTGTAGCCGGGTTCGTCGGGCGATACCATTTCGCCGGACAGGTCTTTCTGAAAAATATCTTCCATAACGCTGAATGTTTCAATTCAGACGCAAAGGTAGGGTGTCCGGTGTAGACGGGCTTTGCCGGCAGGCTCAAATTTGTTTGTCGGGAGGCTCGGCACGAGGTTCGGAAACAGTGCTTGGGGAGCAGCCGAACATTGTCTTGTAGGTTCTGGAGAAATGCGACAGGTTCTTGAATCCGACATCGAAGCAGACTTCCGTCACTTTTCTGTTGCCTGAGAGGATCTGCTCCCTGGCTGCCTCCAGTCTGCGGCGGATGAGCCATTTCTGGGGAGAGAGATCACTTACCTTCCTGAAATCCCGCTTGAATGTGGCGAGGCTGCGTCCGGTGTAGTTGGCTATTTCCCCGGGGGTGAGGTCATTCATGTAGTTCCTTTCCATGAACTCCAGTATGTCCGGCTTCCACGGGTCGGCAAAATCGAAGAGCGAGGCGTAGAGGCTTTGGTCCGTGTTCAGCAGCACGTAGACGCCTTCGGTCATTTTCAGGTCGAGCAGTTCCTTAGAGGGCTGGACGCCGGAGTCGAAATAAGGGGTCATAGACTCGAACAGGCTTACGATGTCGGGACGGTTGGACGGTAGTTTCAGCAGGCTGACCTTGCTCCTGCGGGCCTTTTCGGGCAGAGAGCCCTTGTCCAGTCTGTTGTAGAACTCCCGCAGGAACCGGGTGGTGAGCATCAGGAATGTGGCCTTGAACTGCTCTCCTTTCCAGGCCTGCTTGGTCAGCTGTACTCCGAAATCCTTGCGGATGAAGGCACAGTCCCCCCTGTGCAGCCGGGTGATCCTGTTCCGTTAGTTGATTTCCAGCTCTCCCGAGTACATGTACACCAGCACGTGGGAATGGTTGCGGTGCAGGCAGCTCATGCCGTTGTCGGAGTACATCGCAAGAAATATGTCCGAGTAGCGCAGGGTGCCGGTTCCGTTGGTTCTGTCTGTATCCATAGTCTGCGGAGTTTTATGACTGCAAAGATAATGCATTGTCTCTTATCTGCTCCTTGGCATCCGTGGGACGGATGTGGCCGGGCAGCTGCGGGAGACTTGACATGTTCGGAAAAAATCGGTACATTTGCGACAGTCAATTCAAAGTCATGTCTCGGACAATGAAATATCTGACAATACCGGTCCTGTCGCTTTATATTCTGCTGACAGCAGGCATCGGGACGCATGTGTGCCGGTGCTGCGGCAGTGTGGGTCTTGTCCTGCCGTGGTTCATTGCCATGATCGGCGATGATGATTCCTGCGGCGGCCAGGAGTGTGCCTCGTGCTGCAGTACTGAGGTCTATACCATTGAGGATGATTTCTGTCCCCGGACTGACGATTCTCTGGCGGACGGGCTGCAGCCGGTTGCGGATGCGGTTTCACTTCCGTGTTTTCCTGATCTGGCGGTTGCGGAGTCTGTACTTCCCGGGACTGCGGCTTTCAGCGGATTCCCCGCGATTCCTCCCCGCCTGATATTGTCTAAGATTTCTCAGTACAGATTGTAGGACAATAGGTTGCGATACGGATTGTGCCGTATGACACTGACCTTATAATCACTATAATCTGACTGAAAAACAATGAAACATTATATTGCACTATTACTGACAATCGTTTTGTCGGTTTCAGCGGCATTGCCTGTGCGGGCACAGGAGGACAGGATGCTGGAAGGAGTTGTCCGGACAGTGAATGCCGATGGAAAAAAGGAGCCCGTGTCCTTTGCGACTGTCTACTGGGCCGGGTCGGACATTTATGCGGACTGCGACAGTGACGGATATTTTACGATCAGAAGACACGGTGCCGATGGCCGTGTTCTCGTTGCAGCCGCCTTGGGCTATGTGCGCGATACGGTAGCCGTAGCCCAGGAGGATACATTCGTGGAACTGCTTTTAGCCAGCGACAATCAGCTGGATGAGGCGGTGGTTACCGCCAGGGGAGAGGCCAACTATCTGTCCCGTCTGTCCGGTGTAAGGACCGAAGTCATATCCTCGGCGGGCATGAACAAGATGGCATGCTGCAATCTGGCCGAAAGTTTCGAGAACTCGGCTTCGGTGTCGGTGGGCTATTCGGACGCTGTGACCGGGGCCAGGCAGATACGTCTGCTCGGCCTGTCAGGGATATACACGGCCATGCTGGACGAGAACCGGCCCGTTATGCGCGGCCTGGCCGCACCGTTCGGACTGTCCTATATCCCCGGGCAGTGGCTGGAAAGCATTCAGATCGCAAAGGGCCCTTCGTCTGTCATCAACGGGGTGGAGGCCATCTCGGGACAGATCAATGTGGAGCACCGCAAGCCTACAGATGAGAAGCCCTTGTTCCTCAATGCCTTCATCAACAGCATGCTGATGGCCGAGCTCAATGCCGCGTCCTCTCTCCAGATAGGCAACAAGTGGTCGACCGTAGTGATGGCCCATGCTTCCCGCTCGTTTATGTCCCACGATATGAACGGGGACGGGTTCAGGGATGAGCCGCAGACCACGCATCTGAATCTGGCCAACCGCTGGCTTTACTATGATGACAGCGGACTGCAGCTGCGTTTCGGAGTCAAGGCCCTGTATGACAGCCGTGTCGGAGGACAGATGGATTTCCGTAGGGAACAGGCGGACTCTCTCTGGACCATGAAAGTGCCATGGGGAACAGACATCACCAACCAGGGAATCAACGGCTATGTCAAGGTGGGTATTCCGCTGAATGAGGACAATTCCCACAATATCGCCGTGGTGACTGACTATACCTGGCATCAGATTGACTCGTATTTCGGCCTCAAGAGCTTCATGGGACGCCAGAACTCCGGATTCGTAAACGTGATGTACCAGGGCATCCCCAATGACTCGCACCGTTTTACTTTCGGAATCAGGGATTTCCTGGATGACTACAGCCAGGTGCTGCACGATGGATTCCCCGATCCGTCCTCAGGTACGGCGGTGTTTGCGGACAATGACCTCTCGCGGAGGGAGAACTCCCTCGGGGTCTACGGCGAATATACCTACACCCTCGGGGATGAGCTTTCGGTAGTGGCCGATCTGAGTCTGGACTGGAACAATCTTTACGGCCTGTTCCTGTCTCCACGCGCCAACATCAGGTGGGCACCGGTGGACTGGCTGGTCATAAGGGCTTCCGGCGGACGCGGTACACGCTCTCCCAACGTGGTGGCGGACAATCTCGGCATGATGTCCACCGGGCGCCGCATAGACATCGCCCCGGATCTGGGCATGGAGTCGGCCTGGACCTATGGCGGCAACCTAACATTCTATATCCCGATAGGGTTTGAGGATAACAGCTACCTGAGTTTCGACTACTTCCGCAGCGATTTTACCAGCCAGATAGTCGTGGACCAGGAGTATGACTGGAGTGCCGTAAGCATATACAATCTGGAAGGGCCTTCCTACACCAATACGTATCAGGTGGATTTCTCGGTGGAGCCTTTCGAGCGGTTTACGGTGCTCGCCACTTTCCGCTATTCGGATTCGAAGGTGTGGCTGCGGGACCGCGGACTGGTGGAGAGACCGCTGGTAAGCCGCTACAAGGGAGTGCTGAACCTCCAGTACGCCACGAGAATGAATATCTGGACATTCGACTTCACTGCCCAGCTCAACGGCCCTTCGCGTCTTCCGGATTTTGCCGTGGCTCCCGGGGAGAGCGGCTTCAGCCCGGTGTATCCGGTGCTTTTCGCGCAGATTACCCGCAAGTTCAAGGGAGTGGACGTCTACATCGGAGCCGAGAACCTGACCAACTACAGGCAGAAGTATCCTATTCTTGAGGCAGAGAATCCATGGTCCACCGGTTTCAACGCTTCGGTGATATGGGGCCCCATAACCGGTATAACGGTTTACGCCGGAGTAAGATTCACTTTATGGAAATGATTTTATAAACTTTTAAAAATTTAAATACGATGAAAACATCAGGATTTTTTTTAAAAACCATTATCGCTGTATTGGTAATGTCGATTTTTGCAGTAACTTCGTACGCCCAGAAAAAGAAGGTGCCGTTGCAGGAAGTTGTGTTTTCTGTCAATCTTCACTGTGAGAACTGTGTGAAGAAAGTTCAGGAGAATATACCATTTGAGAAAGGGGTCAAGGATTTGAAAGTGTCTCTGGATGAGAAGACGGTGTGGGTGAAGTACGACTCCGGCAAGACTACGAAGGAGAAGCTGGCGGCAGCCATCGAAAAGCTCGGCTACGAGGTGCTGGGCGAGGTGAAGAAGGAATAACACACTATTAGTTAGCTTATGTATAAAATATTAAGGAAGAAGTTCTTGACGCCCACGATCTGTCTCATGGACGTCCTTGCGCCACGCGTGGCCAAGTCTGCCCGTCCCGGGCAGTTTCTGATAGTCAGGGCCGGAGAAAAAAATGAGAGAATACCGTTGACTATCTGTGATTACAACCCTGAGGAGGGCAGTGTGACAATCGTTACCCAGCTGGTAGGTGCATCGACCAGGATTATCTGCAATTATGAGGCAGGAGAATCCTTTGCCGATGTCGTGGGGCCTCTCGGCCAGCCTTCCGAGTTTATACATATGTCGCAGCAGGAACTGGCATCCAGCCGCTATCTTTTCATTGCGGGCGGTCTCGGAACAGCTCCGGTCTACCCCCAGGTGAAGTATCTTCACAATGCCGGTGTGCCGGTGGATGTCATCATAGGCGCACGCAACAGGGGCCTGCTCATCATGGAAGATGAGATGCGTGCGATATGCGACCATCTTTATGTGTGTACGGATGACGGATCGGCAGGAGAGAAGGGGCTCGTGACTGATATTATGGGCCGGCTGCTGGACTCCGGTGAAAAGTATACCCAGGCAGTTGCCATCGGACCTATGGTGATGATGAAATTCGTTACACTCAAGGGCAGGGAGTACGGAATACCGCTGGTGGTCAGTCTGAATACCCTTATGGTGGACGGTACCGGGATGTGCGGGGCCTGCCGTGTGACCATCGCCGGCAAGACCCGTTTCGCGTGCGTGGACGGTCCGGAGTTCAATGCCTATGATGTGGATTTCGATGAGGCAATCAGGCGTCAGGGCATGTACCGCAGCATAGAGACAGAAAAGGATCACGAGTGCCGGATAGGACTGCATTAAAAACAGAGGAGGATATAAGTTATGGCGAATAAAATACCCAGAGTCCCTGTGCGGGAACAGGATCCTGCTGTCAGGGCGCACAATTTCGAGGAAGTATGTTACGGATACAATGAGCAGGAGGCTGTCCTCGAGGCTTCCCGCTGTCTCAACTGCAAAAAGCCGCGCTGTATGGACGCATGTCCGGTTTCCATCCAGATTCCAGGCTTCATTTCCAAAGTGGCAGCCGGCGAGTTTGCCGAGGCAGCCAGGATTATTGCTCAGGACAGCTCGCTGCCGGCAGTCTGCGGACGTGTCTGCCCGCAGGAGACCCAGTGTGAGGGATCATGCATTCTCGGAGTCAAGGGCGAGCCGGTTGCCATCGGCAAGCTCGAGCGCTTCGTGGCTGACTGGAGCCGTCAGAACGGAGTCCGTTTCGCGGACAAGGCTCCGGCCAACGGCATTAAGGTGGCGGTCGTGGGCAGTGGTCCGGCCGGTCTGGCATGTGCTTCTGATCTGGCCAGATGGGGCTATGATGTGACTATTTTCGAGGTTCTGCACAAGGCGGGGGGAGTGCTTCAGTATGGTATTCCGGAGTTCAGGCTGCCCAAAAACGAAGTGGTGGAGTATGAGGTGGAGAATGTGCGCCGTCTCGGAGTGAAGATAGAGACCGATGTGGTGGTCGGAAGGACTGTCACAGTGGACGAACTTTTCGAGAACGAGGGGTTCAAGGCTGTGTTTATCGGCTCCGGAGCGGGGCTTCCCAAGTTCATGGGTATCCCAGGAGAGAATCTGAACGGGGTTTTTTCCGCCAATGAGTTCCTTACCCGTAACAATCTTATGCACGGTTATGACCCTTCTTATGATACCCCTGTCTTTTCAGGCCGCAGGTCTGTGATTGTGGGAGGTGGCAATGTGGCCATGGATGCGGCCCGTACTGCCCTTCGTCTCGGATCTGAGGTGACGGTGGTGTACCGCCGTACCGAGAAGGAACTGCCTGCAAGGGTAGAGGAGGTCCATCATGCAAAGGAAGAGGGCATAGAGTTCCGTCTGCTCTGCAATCCGGTAGAGATTCTCGGTGACGAAAAGGGATGGGTCCGCGGAATCCGCTGCATCCGTATGGAACTGGGCGAGCCTGATGAGTCGGGACGCCGCTCTCCCAAGCCCGTGCCCGGCTCCGAGTTCGAGATAGAGACCGATACTGTCATCATGTCGCTCGGCACTTCGCCGAATCCGATGCTTGCACGTGCTACCCCTGGCCTTGAAACCAACAGGTGGGGCTGTCTTGTGGCCGATGAGGACGGAGCGACTACACGTCCGATGGTGTATGCCGGAGGCGATGCCGTGACAGGTGCGGCCACCGTTATTCTGGCCATGGGTGCAGGGCGCAAAGCGGCTGCGGCCATCCATAAGGCATTGCAGTCTGAGAAATAATTCCTACCTTTGCCCGGATTAATGTATTAAAACTGATGAACGAAAAATTGAAAATCGTGGTCCTGGCCAAGCAGGTGCCGGACACAAGAAATGTAGGAAAAGATGCGATGAAGGAGGACGGAACGGTCAACCGCGCCGCATTACCTGCTATTTTCAATCCCGAAGACATGAATGCCCTCGAGCAGGCGCTCAGGATCAAGGACCGTCTGAAGGACGTGGAAATCCATCTCTTGACAATGGGCCCCGGCCGGGCCGCCGACATCATCCGCGAAGGCCTTTTCAGAGGTGCTGACGGAGGAGTACTCCTGACAGACAGGAAGTTCGCCGGCGCAGATACCCTCGCTACATCCTATGCCCTGGCCCAGGCTGTCCGTAAGATCGGTCCGGATATGATCATCGCCGGCCGTCAGGCTATTGACGGTGACACCGCCCAGGTGGGACCTCAGGTGGCCGAGAAGTTGGGATGGCCTCAGATTACCTACGCAGAAGAAGTACTGTACATCGACGATAACAGAGTGACCGTCCGCCGCAGGCTGGAGCGGGGCATCGAAGTGGTGTCCTCCCCTCTGCCCGTGCTGATTACGGTGACCGGCACAGCTGCCGCATGCAGACCCCGCAACGCCAAGCAGCTCCTGCGCTACAAAGGAGCCCGCACCGTTTCCGAGGATCAGGCCTCAGGCTCCGAGTATGCGGCATCCGGCAAGTGCACTGAGCATTTCCAGATACCCGAGTGGGGTTTTGCCGAGATAGGCGGAGACGAGAAGAGCTACGGCTCCTCCGGCTCGCCCACAAAGGTGAAGAAGATCGAGAACATCATCCTTCAGGCCAAGGAGTCCAGGACTCTCTCGGACTCCGATGCCGACATCGAGGGACTCGTCAAGGAACTGATATCCAGTCATACAATCGGTTAATCTGTTAAAACGTAAGAACACATGAACAACATTATAGTATATTGTGAGACCGACGGAGGACGTCTCTGCGATGTAAGTCTCGAACTGATGACCAAGGCCCGTGATCTGGCAGCCTCGCTTTCCTGCGATGTGGAGGCCCTGCTGATAGGACACGATGTCCGCGGCCTGGCCGATGAACTTTATTCCTACGGAGCTGCAGTAGTGCATCTGGCCGATGACAAGCGGCTGGAGTTCTTCCGCACGTTGCCCTATGCCTCGATTACCATTGACCTTTTCCGTAAGGAACAGCCCCAGATAGCCCTCTTCGGAGCCACCTCCGTAGGCAGGGACCTCGCTCCCAGAGTTTCCAGCGCCCTGCACAGCGGCCTTACAGCAGACTGCACTGCCCTGGAGATAGGTGACCATCAGGACAAGGAGAAGCAGTATCACAATCTCCTGTACCAGATCCGTCCCGCATTCGGAGGCAACATCATAGCCACCATCGTCAATCCCGAGCACAGGCCCCAGATGGCCACTGTCCGCGAGGGTGTGATGAAGAAGGCTCCCCTGGCAGCTCCCGTGACAGGACGCATCTCTGAGATAGACGTCAATTCTATCCTGAAGGACAGCGATCTGACAGTGGAGATTGTGGCCCGTGAGATAGAGGAGAGGAAGATAGATATCAAAGGAGCACAGATTATTGTCGCCGGAGGATTCGGAGTCGGCAGCAAGGAGAATTTCGACCTGATATTCGAGCTGGCAAAGACTCTCGGAGGAGAGGTTGGTGCTTCCCGCGCCGCTGTGGACGCCGGCTTTGCCGACCATGCCCGCCAGATCGGACAGACCGGAGTGACCGTACGTCCCAAGCTCTTCATTTCCTGCGGTATCTCAGGCCAGATCCAGCACACGGCCGGTATGGACCAGTCCTCGATGATCATCTCGATCAACAGCGACCCCGAGGCTCCCATCCACAAGATAGCCGACTATGCTATCGTGGGTGACCTCAATGTGGTGATACCCAAGCTCATCAAGTTCTACAAACAAAACAGCAAGTAAGGAGAAGAAGTCATGGCAAATTTTTATACAGACAACAGTGATTTGAAGTTTCAGCTCTCGCATCCCCTGATGCAGAAGATTGTGGAGCTGAAGGAACAGAATTTCAAGGACAGCGGAGTCTATGACTATGCTCCCTGCAATGTGGAGGACGCCATTGACTCATACGACAAGGTGATGGAGGTGATGGGCGAGATCTGCGCCGACACCATTGCTGCCAATGCCGAGCAGGTGGACCATGACGGTCCTGTCTGCGAGGGCGGCCGCGTGACCTATGCTGCCGGTACTGCCGAGAACCAGAGGGTGCTCACCCAGGCCGGAATGTACGGAATGTCCCTGCCCCGCCAGTACGGTGGACTGAACTTTTCCCTCGTGCCCTATGTGATGGCCGAGGAGCTGGTTTCCAGGGCTGATGCCGGATTTGCCAATATCTGGGGACTCCAGGACTGCGCCGAGACCATCCATGAGTTCGCCTCCGAGGAGATCAAGGCCGAGTTCCTGCCCAGGATTCCCCAGGGTGATACCTGCTCCATGGACCTGACCGAGCCCGATGCAGGTTCCGACCTTCAGGCAGCCATGCTCAAGGCCGAGTGGTGCGAGGAGAAGGGTATGTGGATGCTCAACGGCGTGAAGAGGTTCATTACCAACGGTGATGCCCAGATCAAGCTCGTCCTGGCCCGTTCCGAGGAAGGTACCCGCGACGGTCGTGGCCTGTCCTATTTCGTACACGACCAGAAGTGGGGTGGAGTGACTGTCCGCAGAATCGAGAACAAGCTCGGTATCAAGGGCTCTCCCACCTGTGAGCTGGTCTTCAAGAACGCTCCCGCCAAGCTCATCGGCGAGCGCCGCATGGGTCTTATCAAATACGTGATGTCCCTGATGAACGGTGCCCGTCTCGGAGTGGGAGCCCAGTCCGTGGGTATCTCTGAGGCCGCATACCGCGAGGCTTACAAATATGCCTGCGAGCGCCGTCAGTTCGGCAAGGCCATCATTGAGTTCCCTGCAGTGTCCGAGATGCTTGCAGTGATGAAGGCCAAACTTCAGGCTTCCCGCGCCATCCTGTATGAGACCACCCGTTTCGTAGATATGTACAAGGCCTACGGTTTTGTGGCCGAGACCCGCAAGCTGACTCCGGAAGAGCGTCAGGAGATGAAGAAGTATCAGCGTTATGCCGATATGTTCACTCCCGTGCTCAAGATGATGTCCAGCGAGTACTGCAACCAGAATGCCTATGACGCCATTCAGGTACACGGCGGCTCAGGCTACATGAAGGAGTATCCTGTGGAGCGCATCTACCGCGATGCCAGAATTACCACTATATATGAAGGTACATCCCAGCTCCAGACTGTGGCCGCTATCCGTTATGTGACCACCGGCGCATACCTCGCCAAGATCCGCGAGTATGAGGCCGGGGAGGTGGCTCCCGAGTTTGCCACACTGAAGAAGACCTTGGTGGAGATGGCTGCACAGTATGAGCAGGCCTGCGCCCTCGTACAGGGACACGACAACACCTACATCGATTTCCATGCACGCCGTCTGGTGGAAATGGCCGGTCATATCATCATGGGCTGGCTGCTCGTACTGGATGCCGGCAGGTGCGCTGATTTCGCCAAGTCCGCAAGAGTGTTTGTAGGCAAGGCGAAGGCCTGGAACCAGGAGCGCTACGACTACATCGCCGGTTTCAGCGAGGAAGACCTGGCTGACTTCATCAACTAAAACAAGCTATATGAGAAAATACTTTTCGATAGTAGCACTTTCCCTCATTTGCGGAGCATCTGCCTCCGCGGATGAGGGAATGTGGCTTCCGTCCCTTATCTCCCAGAGAATAGGTGACATGCAGGCCAAGGGATTTACCCTTACGGCTGAAGACATCTACAGTATCAACCAGGCTTCCCTCAAGGATGCCGTGGTGCTCTTCGGAGGCGGCTGCACAGGAGAGCTCATCTCTCCCGAAGGTCTTCTTCTGACCAACCATCACTGCGGCTACGGCCAGATCCAGAGGCACAGCTCTGTTGAACATGACTATCTCCGTGACGGTTTCTGGGCCATGACAAGGGCTGAGGAGCTGCCCAACCCGGGACTTTCGGTAAGTTTTCTCGAATATATGGAGGATGTTACCGACAAGGTGCTGGAGGGGTATAAGGAAGGTATGACCGAGCAGGAGAGGCAGGAACTTGTAAATGCCAATTCGGAAAAACTCGTCGAGGAGGCAGTAGCCGGAGGCAATGGACTGAGAGCTTCCGTCGAGCCTCTCTTCTATGGCAACCAATATTTTATGTTCGTATTCCGCCGCTATACCGACGTGCGCCTGGTGGGAGCACCCCCTTCGTCGATCGGCAAGTTCGGCGGTGACACCGACAACTGGATGTGGCCCCGCCATACAGGAGACTTCTCCATTTTCCGAGTGTATGCCGACAAGGACAACAATCCCGCTCCTTACTCAGAGGACAACGTGCCCTATAGGCCCAAGAAATATTTCCACATAGCCGCCGGCGGTGTGCAGGAGGGCGAGTTTACCTTCGTGTACGGTTTCCCCGGCAGTACCCGCGAGTACATCATGTCGGAGGGTGTGCGCTATGTATCCGATGTCGCCAATCCATTCAAGATAGCTCTGCGAACCATGCGTCTGGACGTCCAGAAGAAATACATGGATGCCGACCAGGCTGTGAGAATCCAGTATTCGTCGAAGAATGCCGGTGTGTCCAACTCCTGGAAGAAATGGCAGGGCGAGATGAAGGGCATAGTCCGTCTCGGTACTGTAGCTAAGAAACAGGAGTTCGAGTCCCGCTTCATGAAGTGGGCTGAGGGGACGGAGTATGAGGGTATCATCCCTGCGCTTGACTCTCTCTATAAGGCTCTTGAACCTTACAACTACGCTCTGGACTACTACAATGAGTCCGCCAGGACCATCGAACTGGCCCAGTTCGCCTCCCGTCTCGGACGAGTGGCAGAATCCGGTTCAGATTCGGCCCTGAAGGCAGCGATAGCATCGTTCTACAAGGATTATTATCTGCCTATCGACAAAGAGTCTTTCGTGGCTGTCATGAATGCCTACAAAGAGGATGTTCCTGTGGACTTCAGGCCTCCTTATTTTGACAGCACTCTGGCGGTGTACGGTGGATCTGTAGAGAAATGGGCAGACCATATTTTCTCTACCTCTGTGTTTGCCGACAGGAAGGCACTTGAGGCCATGGACTGTGCGGCGGTGGCTGCCCTGCAGGACGATCCCGCCATGGAATTCAGCCGGGAGTTTACCGAATGGACCGGGGCCAATCTGCGTCCCGTCGTAAGCAGGCTCAATTCCGAGATAACCTTGCTCAACCGCGACTATATGCGCGGCCAGATGGCATTCCAGCCCGAGAAGGATTTCTATCCTGATGCAAATCTGACTCTCCGTGTCGCCTACGGTCATATAAAGGGATATTCCCCTTCGGACGGAGTGTACTACATGCCGTTTTCTACCATCGAAGGTATCATGGAAAAGGACAATCCGGAAATATTCGATTACAATATCCCCCAGAAGTTCCGTGATATCGTAGCAAGCGGAGATTACGGCCGCTGGGGTTATGACGGCAAGGTGCCTGTCTGCTTTATCGCGACCAACCACACCTCCGGCGGCAACTCCGGCAGTCCCGTGATTGATTCCAAGGGCCGTCTGATAGGTATCAATTTCGACAGGGTATGGGAAGGCACTATGAGCGATATCGAGTTCGATCCTGCGTTCTGCCGCAACATATCCCTCGATATCAGGTATGTCCTGTTCATTATTGACAAGATCGGTGAAGCGGATCATCTTATTGAAGAGATGACAGTTGAACTTGAATAGCAGCATAGCGTTTCTACAGACGCTATATATCTACATATTGAAAACGGCCGGGTCGGGATTGTTCCTCACCCGGCTTTTTATGTGTAAAAAAATCTGAAAAAAATTTGGCGGTAAGAAAAATTTACTATCTTTGCGGTCCGATTCGGGATGTGGCGCAGTTGGTTAGCGCACCACGTTAGGGACGTGGGGGTCGGACGTTCGAGTCGTCTCATCCCGACAAGAGGTTCTCCGAAGCGAGGACCTCTTTTTTTAAGACATACAGTCGTTTCTCGGGAAGTGGCGCAGTTGGCTAGCGCGCTGCGTTCGGGACGCAGAGGTCGGGTGTTCGAGTCACCTCTTCCCGACAAAAAAGGGTACCTTTACGGTGCCCTTTTTTGTCGGGAAGAGGTGACGCTCCGTGCTGTCCGGTAAAATGTAGTTAGATGGTCCGTGGTGTCGTCATTCTGGCTCACCGCTTTTTCCGGGCACAGGGCAGCATAAAATAACTCGCCTCGTTGGAACTGGGCATGTAGGCAGCGCTGGCTCTTGTGCGGCTGGAGTCCGTCACGGCAGGAGTCAGCCGCAGCAAGCAGATGACTATCGCAGCAGGAAGGTTAAAGGAATGTGCAGGCGGGCTGCCCAGTCCTGTTCGAGGTGGGATGCCCCGGGGAATACGGGACTTATCCAAGTGCATGTGGGGCAAATGGTGTCCGGAAATCCTGTTTGGTCTCCCGATGCCGGTAAGGAGAAGGATGGGCCTGGTTGCCAGCCGCGGTCGGTGAGCAGGCTGTCAAGGCTGTCCTGGAAGGGAGGGTAGAGGGCGTCCAGAGTGGAATCGCCTCGGTCTGTGTAGAGCAGGCAGGAACCGGGTGAGGGCAGGTGTTCTTCCAGATACTGCATGAAAGCCTCGAAGACTGTCTGCGATATGCCTGCGGCCCCAGCGTAGTCAGCGCTGGTGATCATAGGCAGGTGGGTGGACATGCAGGCAGCGCCCCCGAATACTTCGGGATATTCGCACAGGGCATAGAGGGATATGAGGCCGCCCATACTTGAACCGGCGATGAACGTATGCTCCTTGTCGCTCAGAGTGGAGTAATGCGAGTCGATGAAGGGTTTGAGTTCGGAGGTCAGGAAACGCAGATATTCGTCGGCCTCGTATATGGTGCCCGAAGACAGCATGTAATTCAGGGCTGAGGCGGATTCGTTGGAGGTTCCGGTCAATGAGTCAGGCACTCCGCCCAGATACTCCAGCACCTTCTCCGGAAAATATTCCCCATATCTGTTGTTCCCGTTGGCGATGCCGACCACTATAGCGGGCGGAACCTTCCCTTCTGCGATGAGACTTCCCAGCACTTCATCCACCTGCCACTCCTGGCCGTTCCATGTCCAGGTGTCGTCGAAGAGCATCTGTCCGTCGTGCATGTACAGTACCGGATATTTCTCCCGTTCGGAGTAGCCGTCGGGCAGCCATACGTAGACCTGCCTGGGACTCATGAAGTCTGATTCGAACTGTGGATATTCCTCCACATGACCGTATGCGGTGTGTATCTCTGAACCGTCTTTGAGCATGTCGATGGTCCCGCCATCATGTATGAGGTATCCGCGCAGGTCTCCACGCGAGCCGATGAATCTGGCGGCTGCCTCTTTCCCGAGGACCATGCAGTATGTGGCATAGGCGTCCGAGAGCGCGCCCGGACGTGCGGTGTCAGCGGATATTACAGTGGCACTCAGCAGGTCGTGCTGGACTGGATAACCGGTTACAGGATTGATGGAGTGGGAATATTTTTTCCCGTCGATGAGGAAGAATTTACGGTAGTTCCCGGAGGTCGTGATACCGCAGTCCGTAAGATCGAGGAATTTCTGCACGTTTTCGCCCGCAGTCTGAGAGCCGTCGACCGGTGCGTCTATGCCGATCCTCCAAGGTTTCCCTGATGCGTTCAGTCCCTTGCATACGATTTCCATACCTACTTCCACAAGGTAATTCTGTATTCCGATGCTGTCCAGGAGGTCCGCTACGGCATCACAGGTGTAACCCTGGGCGATTGCGTTGAAGTTGAGTTGTACACGGGGATCTTTCTTGACGATTCTGCCATTCTCGAGACTGACGAGATCCATTCCTACGAATTCGAGCAGCGAGTCTACAATACGGGCTGTGCGCGCATCGTCACGCAGACTGTCCAGGCTCTGCGGATCTTTGAATCCGAAACCCCAGAAGTCGAAAAGCGGGCCGCCGCTTACATCGAAGAGTCCTCCTGTTTCCTTCCATACCTGTTGCGAGAGTTCGAAAAGCTCGGTGAAATACCGGTCGGGCATACAGTCTTCCCCACGGTTGATTCTGGACAGCAGGGAGCCTTTGTTGTATCCGGATATGGAGAAGTCTATGTCACGCAGCCTTTTGGTGACCAATGCGGCTACAGTGTCGTCTGAGGTGGCGGGGGATTCTGTTTCAGGAACCGAATAGATAATGTGGAATGTGCCTCCCTGGGCGAATCCTTCCAGGCGGCGGTATTGGTTGTGTCCTGAGCATGAGGCCAGTGCGGCTATGAACACGACAGCGGTCAGGACGGAGAGACCCTTTCTCATAATGGCATGATTTTAGTAAAATGGATATCTGTTTGCAAATCTAAGAAAAATTGATGCATATTTGTATTCCGAATGTCGTGAAATGGAAAAAATGGAAAGGAAGTATTATTTGAAATTCATAGTTGCCGCTGTCGTTGCAGCCATGGCGGCAGTATCATGCAATAAGGATGAAGAAGATACGAGGGAGTATATGGCCGGTTCGGTAAGTTTCGATTTCCCCTCCTATGCGGTGGTAGGTCAGGAAGTCTCCTCATACGTATCCGGTATCACTACCCCGCCGTTGTCGGATCTCAGGTATTACTGGGTATCTTACGATATGGAGATCAACGAAACGGATACTGTGGAGGGACAGTCGATTACATTCCATCTGCCCTCAGAGCCGGGTGAATATTCCATAACGGCATACGCTCAGTCCATATCCGGCGAATACTATACCAGTTCCTCCACTGCCCACGTCCAGGTTATAACGACTGACCCCGAAGCAATCGATGGCTGGGCACCCGGCACCACCACATTAAGGGACGAACGGGACGGACAGACCTATCGTGTACGCAATATAGGAAGCCTCCAGTGGTTCACGCAGGACCTGAGGTATGCAGGAGACGGGGAAACAGTGCTCGGTTATCCGTATGACAAATCCGAAGGACTTGATTACATCTTCGGCCGCCTTTACTCATGGAACGAGGCTACTGGGGGACAGTCCGGGGAAGGTCTGGGCCAGGGCCCTCAGGGTGCTTGTCCTGACGGATGGTCTGTACCTACGGCAGAGGACTGGGAGGATCTTGCCCTTGCGGTAGGAGGGGAACCTGTCGATTTCCTGGACCATTGGGACGGTATAGGGGATATATTGTCCGCGCCAGTGACGGTAAACGGCTCTGCCATGTGGCCTTATTCTCCGGACAACCTGCATTCGAACACTTCCGGATGGAATGCCTTTCCTACTGGCAATTCCAGGGACAACTACAACGAGTTCGAGAATATAGGAGTGTACGGTATGTGGTGGTCTTCCACCTTGCTTGACAACGGAATGGTACCGTACCGTTTCATTTATTACAATACCAACACCTGCGATGTCTATTATACGGACAAGGACAGTTATGGAGTGTCCGTCAGGTGTGTAAGACTGATATC
>DVIL01000005.1 GCA_018711305.1 Candidatus Coprenecus stercorigallinarum | reverse complement strand
GAGGGTCGCATACGTATTTTGGTGTCCGGACCGAACATTTCCCTTACGAAAATAAGGATACTCTGTTTCAGGTCTGCAAAGGATACGTTTTTGTCCACATACAGACCTTCTACCTGATGGAAGATGCAGTGTGCGCGGGCGGAAATGGCTTCATTGCGGAATACCCTGCCCGGGCAGATGACCCTGATGGGGGGCTTGCGGCTTTCCATCGTCCTGACCTGGACCGAACTTGTGTGGGTCCTTAGTAGGATGGGATTTATTCCTGAGGAGATGAAGAAGGTGTCCTGCATGTCTCTGGCAGGATGGTCGGGAGGGAAGTTGAGTGCCTCGAACACGTGGTGGTCGTCCTCGATTTCAGGACCCTCGGCCAGGGCATATCCCTGTTTGCGGAAGATAGAGATGATTTCCTCCCGTGTGATGGAAATGGGGTGGCGGGTGCCCAGCTCGAAGTGATCTCCTGGCAGGGTCATGTCGAATGAGGGTGCCGCTCCGTCGGAGGATGTCTCTGCGCTGTTGCGGAGCTCTTCTATCTTGGCTGTCGCTATGTTCTTGAGATTGTTCAGCTTCTGGCCGAATTCCCTTTTCTTGTCGGCCGAGATGTTGCGGAACTCTTCGAAAAGCTGGGTGATCTCTCCCTTTTTACCGAGCAGGTGGACCCTGAGCTCTTCGATGTCCTTTTCTGTCTTTGCTTTTGCATCCTGGATTTCAGCCAGGATACTGTCAATTTTCTCGTTGATCATATTGCATTTAATGTTTTTATTCCCAATTTACCGGTTTGCGCGACAGGGGCATGGTCATGCATCGTGCTCCACCGCCGCCACGTGGCAGCTCAGAGCCTTCGATGGTGACAACGCAGCGCTTGTCTCCTTCTACAGATGCCTTTCCTTCGATGACGTCCCATGCGGGAATAATCTCGAAACCGTGTTTCGACAGTTCTTCGAGGGTGTGTGTGTTGCGGGCGTAGGAGATGACTTTGCCGGGGGCGAATGCGAAGAAGTTTGCCCCGCTGTGCCATTGCTCCCTTTCCTGGTCCCATTCATCGGATTCGCCTCCGCAGACTATCGGCTCGAGATCCATGCCCAAGCGGCGGAGGACTGTGAGTATGTTGGAAACGCTGTTGATTTTGACCACTTTGCCGTTTTCCATGGTGATGTGTACTGTCTGGTACTGGTTGTCACCGAGTATGAGCGGCTCGAATACCATGCATTTGTCCTTGTCCAGCAGTGTGAAGACCATATCCAGATGGATGAATGACTCGGGTGTGTGGGGAAGCTGCTGTACGATAATGTGGCGGCGTCCTTCGGGTGCCAGTGCGCCGAGTCTGGCGGTAAGGAGGTCGATGCCCTGGGTGCTGGTACGTGCGCCGTTGCCCAGCAGGAGGATGTCATCGCGGGCGATGAGTATGTCCCCGCCCTCCATGTAGATGTTGGAGTTGCCGGGCTGGTAGTCGTATGCGTTGATAAGACCGCAGGAGAATTCGCCGCTGCCCTTGTATATGGCCTCCATGATCAGGGACTCACGGGTCCTGACCCGGTTTGCCATCTTGCAGATGAGGGCGTTGTTGCCTATGGTGACGGATGCGTCTCTTGTGAAATAGAAGTTGTAGAGGGGGAAGAGGGCGTAATAGTCCTCGTTGAGGAATGATGTAAGGGTGTTGATCTTGGCGGGAAGGCCTTCGATCAGGACTTTGGCCAGCTTGGATGATGACATGTCCATCAGGATGTCGAAGTATTCCGTCACCTGTTCCATGACACAGATCTTGCCTATGAGGGCCTGCCGCTCGGCATCGTTGTCGAGTACTTTCACGAGCAGGTCGCTTACGGTATATACCCTGGCAAGTTTCTTGAGTACACCGCTCAGCTGCTCATATTCTTCCTGTGCGATCGAGAGGTTGAGGATGTCGCTGTAGAGGGCTCTCTGGGCCATCTTGGGTGTCATGTTCTCTACTTCTGCACCGGGAGTGTGGAGCAGGACAGCCTCCAGTCCGCCGATTTCGGACTGGATGTCTATCTTCAGTGGTTTCTTTTCTGTCATATACTTTCCTGTTTGGTTTACATGTACTTGGATTTTTCGTTTACGGCCAGGTCAGTGATTACCTCCTTGAACTTGGACTCGTCTCTCGGGCATATCATCAGCACATCGTCGGTGTTGATTACAAGATAGTTCTCCAGTCCTTTGACTACAATGAGCTTGTCTTTTTCCATCGATACTATCACCGAGTCCCTGGTAGTGTCTATAAGCGTGTCATGGCACTTTATCAGGTTGCGGTCGCTGTCTTTGTCGGCATGCAGGTAGAGGGACTCCCATGTCCCAAGGTCAGTCCATCCGAATGAAGCCTGGAATACCCAGGCGCGGCTGGTTTTCTCCATCACTCCGTAATCGATGGAAATGGCGGGACAGTCTTCGTATATTTTTGTGATAAATGCCTGTTCTTGAGGAGTTCCGTAGTATTTGTCCCCGTCCTTGAACAGCGAGTAGACTTCCGGAAGCCATTTTTCGAGGGCCTTGCATATTGTGCTGGCATTCCATACGAAGATGCCGGAGTTCCACAGAAACTCGCCGCTGTCGACGAATACCTGCGCAAGTTCCCTGTTCGGCTTCTCGGTGAAGGTCTTGACTTTGTAGGCGATGTTGCCGTCGACTGTGGTGGATTCCTTCATGCTGCACTGTATGTAGCCGTATCCGGTTTCCGGCCTTGTGGGGTCGATTCCGAGGGTAAACAGCTCGTCTTTCTGTGAAGCATAGCGCATGGCGCAGGAGATGGTGTCTACAAAGAGATTCTCATTGGATATGAAGTGATCGGATGGGGCAACGACCATGGTGGCATCCGGATTCATGTGACGGATCCTCGTAGCCGCGTATGCGATACACGGAGCGGTGTTGCGCCTGTATGGCTCTGTAAGTATGTTTTCAACCGGAAGGTTGGGAAGATGCTTGTGTACAAGGTCGGAATATGCCGAAGATGTCACGACGTAGATATTCTTTTCAGGGACTATTTTGAGGAAGCGGTCGTATGTCAGCTGGATAAAGCTTTTGCCTATGCCTAAGATATCGAGGAACTGCTTGGGCATGGTATTTCTGCTCACAGGCCAGAAACGGCTGCCTACCCCGCCGGCCATGATTACGCAATAAAAGTTATTGTTCATCTCATGAAAATCTTTAATATAGTTGTGTTTGTCTTTTGTCTCCAATGGGCAGGAAAGCGTCTTTCAGGTAAACTGTCCGCAGAACGTTTCCAAGGCTGTCCAATATGACGGAAACTATGTCAAAATGGATGTCCTTCATGTATTCGGACATCCTTACATAGGATCTTGCCGCAGCTTCGATATTGGACTGTTTGTATTTGTCGACTGTAAGCTCCGGGGCGATGGCTGCCGGTGCCTTTCTTGTCCTCACTTCCACTATGTGTATCCCGTCGCCACCCTCCATTATCAGGTCGATCTCCTTGTGCCTGCAGCGCCAGTTTCTTTCAAGCAACTTATATCCCATTTGCAAAAGGTATTCCAAAGCTATGGTCTCGCCTAATTTCCCTGTATCAGCCCTGCTGTCCTGACAGTTCCGTTCCGTACCGCACGTTTCTTCCCGTATCGGCTGTCTCCGTGTCCTCTTTCTCTTCCTGCCTGTGCCGCCGATATTCACCGGCCCCGGCCCCTGCATTCTGCTCCTGCGCCTCATATCTGTCATCCTTTAATATCCGCAAATATAGCCAAAATACCTCCATTCCGGCCCGAGTCCGGTTGAAAAATGAAATTATTGCCAAAAAATTTGGAATATGAAAAATAATGCATATCTTTGCACTCCCAATCGCGGAAATAGCTCAGTTGGTAGAGCACGACCTTGCCAAGGTCGGGGTCGCGAGTTCGAGTCTCGTTTTCCGCTCCAGTTCAAGCCTCACTTCGGTGGGGCTTTTTTCGTATGTGTCAGTGGGTTATGCTGCTCTGGCCCGGCTGTACGGCTGTTCTGGGCGTGTTTGTGATTTCAGTGAATCGGGGTGGATTTTGGGTAAAAAGAGGGTGATTTAGG
>DVIL01000047.1 GCA_018711305.1 Candidatus Coprenecus stercorigallinarum | reverse complement strand
CATTTTAACTCTTGCCCGAGAAAGGCCGACAGCGGAACAATATGAGTCGCAACGCTATCCCAAAAACACATGACCGGCTTTTACAAATAGCGTAAATTTATGTTAATTAACCTATTGCGATTGTAGGTAATTTATATGATATTTGCGCTATGGAGAAACATTACTGGCACATCTGTACTGACGGGCTGGCGCGGGAGATTATCTTCAAGGATGTGAAAGACTACATCTTCGGGATGAACGGAGTGCCGGCACTGTCGCTGTTTTATGACGTTACTGTTCTGGCTTTCTGCCTAATGAGCAATCATGTCCACTTTGTCGTCCGCGGGTTTGAGAAAGGATGCAAGGCCTTTATAACTGCCTACAAGAAACGTCTGTCACTTATTGCGGATACGACTCTGGCGAATGTGTGCATCAAACGGATAGATACCGAGGATTATCTTTTACGGGTTATCGGCTATGTGTTGCGCAACCCGGTCGGAGCCGGTATCGGGGTGATGCCTCAATTTTACCGCTGGAGTTCAGCACAACTTTACTTCAATAAGGAGAGGGAGGTTGACGGTATCACTGTTGAGGATGTGGGTACTAAGAAGATGCGCAGTATACTCCGTTCACATTATCAACTGCCCTCAGATTACATCGTTACAGCAGACGGCATGGTAGACCCGTCATGTTACGTGGATTACCGTATTGTGGAAAGACTGTTCGGGCATGTCGGCCGGATGCTGTATTTTCTCTCCCGCAACGATGACATGGAGATGGAACTTTCTGAGAACCATTTGTCAAGGAGTGACTATTCCGATGATGAGCTGGCAGTCTCGGTACGCGTAATCTGCCGTGAGAAATTCGGTTGCCAGTCTCCTTCCGACCTGAGTGTCGAGGCCCGTTATTCCCTGGCATCGATATTGCGTAAGCGTTACGGCCTGAGTCCGAAGCAGCTGGCGCGTCTGACCGGTACGGACCCCACGTTGCTCAGAGGTATTCTGCTTAAAAAGTAATTGGTGACGCGGAAAGCGCAATTCTGATATCACCTTAACAATCAATGATATAGCTTCACGAATTGGTGCCCTGTTGACATTTGAAAAGCCTACATGGCACCTTTCCAACAAGCTAATAAAAAGATTGTCAATGATATGCGAATTCCGGCCTTGCCGCAAAATATCTGCAAGTCAAACACTCGGATATTGCAATGATATTGAAAATTTGCATATATTTGCAGCCGCAACGGTTCCTCTCCGGAGGATTAAAAGGGAACCGGGTGAGAATCCCGGACAGTTCCCGCTGCTGTGAGTTCCAATGAAGTTCCGGCACTTTTGCCACTGAGACCGCTGAAGATTGACCGTCTCCACCGGCTCGGGAAGGCGACCGGAGCGGAACAAGCCAGAAGACCTGCCTTGCACACGGATCAGCGACCTACGGGTGTTTAGGCTCCGGACTCTAAGAGGTCTTCATGGCGTTTCTGCCCTTCAAGCTGCTGTCCATAGTTTAGGAAAATGAAATATGGCAGTAGAAATCAGATATAGGACAATGGCTCTGGCACTTGCGACAATGCTCGCAGGCAGCGGCTGCTTTGCGGCCTCCGCCCAGGACCGGGATTCTACCGCCACATCAGAAGATAAGAACTGGGCCTCCGATACCACCCTCAGCATCGATGAGGTGATGGTGGTGGCGACCCGCACATCGCAGGAAGTGGTGCCGGTGCAGATGCTCTCGGGGGAGAAACTGCGCTCGCTGGGCACCCACTCCATAGCCGATGCGATAAGGTATTTCTCCGGAGTACAGATCAAGGACTTCGGCGGCATCGGAGGACTCAAGAGCATCAATGTCCGGAGTCTCGGCAGCCAGCATGTAGGGGTATTCTACGACGGAGTGGAGCTGGGCAACGCCCAGAACGGCATAGTGGACCTCGGACGCTTCTCCCTCGACAACATGGAGTCGGTCTCCCTCTACAACGGCCAGAAGAGCGCCACTCTCCAGTCCGCGAAGGACTATGCCTCGGCAAACGCTGTCTACCTTCAGACCAGGAAGCCCCGTTTCACCGAAGGAAAGCGCAACAACTGGAATTTCGGGCTGAAAAGTGGTTCATTCTGGACTGTCAACCCTTCCGTACTCTGGGAGCACAGGATTTCGGACCGGGTATCCCTCTCGGCCAGCACCGAATTCCTCTATACCACCGGAAGATACAAATTTACCTACGCCAAGCAGGACGGCTACGACACCACCGGCATACGTCAGAACGGAGACGTGAGGATGACCCGCGCCGAAGTGGCCCTGTTCGGGGACATCGAGGACGGATACTGGCGGGCGAAGGTCTATTTCTATGATTCGGAACGGGGCTATCCGGGGGCTGTGGTACGCGGCCAGTTCGTACACCAGGACCGGCAATGGGACGACAATTTCTTCGCCCAGGGCTCTTTCAAGAAGGATTTCACCCCGTGGTACTCTCTGCAGCTGAGCGGCAAGTACGCTTACGACTACCTTCATTACCTCGCAGATCCCCGTCTTGACGTGACGGCCATGTACGTAGACAACCATTACCGCCAGCAGGAAGCCTATTTCTCGGCCGCCCACCGCTTCAAGCCCTTCCGGTGGTGGACATTGTCCCTCGCTACCGACTTCCAGTGGAACAGCCTCGACGCCGACCTGCGGGACTTCGTCTATCCCATGCGCTACGCCGGCTACGGGGCGGCAGCCACCTCTTTTGAATTCGGAGGGCTGAAACTCTCGGCCTCCATCCTGTACACCTACATTCACGATGTGCTGAGGGCCTCTGAGGCTGAGATGGACGACAGGCACCAGCTGTCCCCTGCCGTCATTGCCTCGTGGAAGCCTTTCCGGGATATTGACCTGGAGCTGAGGGCATTCTACAAGAAAAACTACCGCATGCCCACCTTCAACGACCTCTACTACACCTTCACCGGTGTATCCTGGCTGGAGCCGGAAGAGACCACCCAGTACGACTTCGGGGCGACCTGGCACCTGATACGCGGCAAAGGCTGGTTCAGAGGTGTGGACGTGCAGGCCGACGTGTACTTCAACCAGATAGACAACAAGATCGTAGCCATGCCCACCTCCAACCAGTTCCGCTGGACGATGATGAATCTCGGCTACGTGGAGATTCTCGGGATAGACGCGGCGGCTCAGGGCTACTTCCGCTTCGGTCCTGTCGACGTTTCCCCCAGGGTCAGCTACACCTTCCAGAGGGCCCGCGACCTGAGCGACCCCGACTCCGAATGGTACGGCGGACAGGTGGCCTACATCCCCCTGCACAGCTGTTCGGTAACCCTCGGCGCCGCCTACAGGGACTGGTCCTTCAACTACAGCTTCATCTACACCGGCGAGCGGTACGAATCCTCGGCCAATATCCCCGAGAACTACGCCCAGCCATGGTACACCCACGACATATCCCTGACCAAGTCCTTCCTCTTCAACGGATGGGAGCTGCAGGCCACGGCCCTGATCAACAACATCCTCAACCAGCAATACGAGGTAGTCAAGTGCTACCCGATGCCCGGCACGAATTTCATGATCAAAGTCAATTTCATCCTATGAGAACAAATACTGCATATACTCTTTTCGGACTGCTGTCCGTGTGTCTGGCCGTTGCTGTCTCTTCCTGCCGGGAAGAAGACAAAATCACTCCCTCTACCGGGAATGAGGTCACCGGCGGCTCGGAGGCGGGGGAGGTCAAGGGCTTCTTCCTGCTCAACGAGGGCAACATGGGCAGCAACAAGGCCACTCTCGACTATTTCGACTATGCCACGGGGGTCTACACCCGCAACATATTCGCAGAGCGCAATCCGGGAGTGGCCCTCGAGCTCGGGGATGTGGGCAATGATCTCGGCATCTACGGCGGCAAGCTCTATGCTGTCATCAACTGCTCCAACCTCGTGGAGGTCATGGAGGCGGAGACTGCCGTGCACGTGGCGGAAATACCCCTGCCGAACTGCCGCTACATCGCCTTCGACGGAGGCTACGCATACGTAAGTTCCTACGCCGGGGCGGTGGAATTCGATCCGGAATACCGCAGGGGCTACGTAGCCAAGATAGACACGGTGACCCTACAGGTGGTGGACACCTGCGGGGTAGGCTACCAGCCGGAGGAAATGGCGGTGGTGGACGGACGGCTCTACGTGGCCAATTCCGGGGGCTACATGGCTCCGGACTACGACCTCACGGTATCGGTCATCGACCTCTCCACTTTCGAGGTATGCAATGAGATAGAGGTGGCTCCGAACCTCCATCAGATCAAAATAGGCGGTGACGGGATGCTCTACATCTCCTCCCGGGGGGACTACTACGGGCATCAGTCCTCGACCTGGGTAGTCGATCCCTCGACGGACGAGGTGGTGCGGGAGCTCCAGCTGCTGCAGAACAGCGACATGGCAGTCTACGGCGACTCGCTCTATGTCATCTCCCACTCCTGGAGCAATGTCTCCCTGGACTACAGCACCGGCTACGCCGTCTTCGACACCCGCGAGGGCATCACAGTCACCCGCAACTTCGTCACCGACGGCACGGAAGAGGAGATCACCACCCCCTACTGCATCGCCGTCAACCCCTCCAACGGAGACATCTTCCTGACCGATGCCAAGGACCATGTCACGCCCGGCTCCATCCACTGCTACGGACAGGACGGAGTGCGGAAGTGGTCGGCCACCACCGGAGACATCCCGGCCCACATAGTATTCACAAGAAAACCTTTAAAATCTTTATAACATGAGACAAATTCTTAAAATTTCCCTTGCTGCAGCAGCCGCTGTCATCCTCGCCTCATCATGCGAGAAAGGACCTGAGTACACTTTGAAAACCCTCAGCTTTGAGGGAAGTTCATGGGACGCACTCGTAGATGATCCCCAGTACGGAGGAGAGCTGCTCTACGGCGACATGGTGACCGGTACCGATTACAGCTGGTACGACCAGGGCAATACGGAACTGGCATCAGAACTCTGCGAGAGCAACGGCAGCACCATCTACTGGAACGGCGGCCACGCAGTCTCCAACTACACCGACCAGGCTGCCACCGGCGATTACACCCTCCAGCTGGCCATCCCTCTGAGCGGAGGCCACTCCGGCAGCAACTTCTGCGTGCACAACGGATTTAAAAGCGAATACTCCAAGAACGTAGGTTATTTCTACTTCAAGGACGGCACAGGACGCACCATCGAGAGCATGTATGTGACCAACACCTCCTACTATCTCGGCACAGTGGAGGCTCTGGCAGGGGCCGATGACTGGACCAAAGTAACGGCGACAGGCTACGATGCTGCCGGGACCGTAACGGGCACCAGCGAGTTCTACCTTACTGAGAACGGCCAGAGCATCAATGCCTGGACACTGTGGGACCTCACCGGACTCGGATCGCCGGTAAAGGTCGAGTTTGACATCACTTCCTCCATTCAGAACGAATACGGCATGGCCGCTCCAGGATACTTCGCATACGACGACGTAACCGTAAGAATGTAACCGCACTTGATGAGAAAATATTTTTCTGCATTCATATTTTTAATAGTTATTGGCGTTACCGGGTGCAGGGAGCAGCGTGAATCCCTGCCTCCGGTAATTCTGCTTGAGCAGCAGGTATACGAGACAGTCGTGGGAGAGACGGTGACCGTCACTCCTGAATATGAGAACTGCGGGGAGGGGACTGCATGGCTGTGGACCTGCGACGGGGAGACCCTGTCCGTAGAAGAGTCCCTGACGTTTACCAGTGAAGAGGCAGGCGAATACTACATAATGCTCACCGTCAGCAATTCCGCCGGCGAGGACAAGGCCGAGCTGCGCATCGATGTCTACGAGATGATGCCGCCGGAGATTTCCCTGCCTGGAGCTGTGCGCGGATTTTCCGTACTGCAGGACTCCCTGCTGGTGCTTGCGCCGGAGATCTCTTCCGCCCTGTCCGTCACCTATTCCTGGACCATAGACGGGGAGACTGTCTCCACTGATTCGGTGTACACATTCCCTACCGGGGAGACCGGGACATTCGAAGCCGGACTATGCGTCGAGAACCGGGACGGCCGGGACGAAATAGAGTTTACCGTAGAGGTGATGAGTCCTGGAGAGGCATTTTCCTGGACATTCGACCGGACGGAATACGGGATAAGCTCCGGACGCAGCCTGCTGCTGCGGCCGCTGGATATCGAATACCCTTTCGATGCCGTATACACCTGGAGTGTGGACGGGACCGAGGTGCAGAGCGGGGAAAGCTCCGAATACGTATTTGACCTTACCGCCGAAGGCTCCTACACCGTGAGCGTGACCATGCGGAACTCCTATACCGCCGCCTCACAGGGCCTGACGGTGACAGTGCTGCCTGCCGAAGGGACGTATTTCCGGGCAGCTGACGCCTCGAGCAGTGCGTCAATATCCAAAGTCTACGAATACACCCCGGCACCGGGACAGTTCATCAACGACGGAGTCACCCTCACCTCCCCGGAAGAAGCCTGCTCCTACGCTTTAGAGCGGCTGTCCCAGGGTCAGTTCGTCTCCCTCGGGGCCTTCGGAGGCTACCTCACCGCAGGCTTCGACCACAGTGTGGAGAGCAGTACGGACGGAGGCTTCGATCTGCAGATTACCGGCAACGCCCACAGTTCCTCATCCGAGCCGGGTATCATCTGGGTAAGCCAGGATGAGAACGGCAACGGTCTGCCCGACGACACCTGGTACGAGCTGCGGGGCTCCGAATACGGCAAACCGGAGACATGGCAGGACTATGCCGTCACCTACTACCGGCCTTCCTCCAACGGAACGAGTATCGAATGGACGGACAACAGGGGCAGTTCAGGCACCGTGGACTATATCCCCGCATACCACAGTCAGGAGACCTATTTCCCGCTCTGGATTACGGCTGACAGCTATACCCTGCGCGGCACCCGCCTCGAAGACCGCCTCGTCGACGAGAACGGCAACGGTTCCCTTTGGATAGGCCACCCCTTCGACTGGGGCTACGCCGACAACTGGAGCGGGACGGATCCCGACATCGACAAGTTCCGCATCTCCGACGCAGTCCGCTGGGACGGAGAACCCGCCGACCTGACCTACATCGATTTCGTCAAGATACAGTGCGGAGTACAGGCCAAGGGCGGCTGGACCGGAGAGCAGTCCACCGAGCTGACCGTCATCCGCGACCTGCACATCGACTGAGCAAATATTTTCCTGTTTCCGACAAAAACCGGGGAAAACATTTTGCTTTTTCCGACAAATTCTCGCAAAAACATTTTGCTTTTTCCGACATAGACGTATCTTTGCTGATGAAAATAAAGGTTTTGGACATGTCTGGAAAAATATTCAAACGCAAAATTTACGAAAGGATGCTCCGATGGAAACGGGAAAGCAACGGAGAGACGGCACTTCTGATAAAAGGAGCGCGTCGGATCGGGAAATCCACCATCGCGGAGGAGTTCGCCCGCAAGGAGTATAAGTCATGCATAATCATTGATTTCTCGATAGCGGATGATGCTGTCAAGGAGTTGTTCTCGCATATTTCCGATCTGGATTACTTCTTTTTGAGGATTCAGTCATTGTTCAATGTTTCGCTGTATGAACGTAAATCGGTTATCGTTTTCGATGAAGTCCAGCTCTGTCCCCCAGCCCGGCAGGCAATCAAACACCTCGTAAAAGACCACCGGTATGACTACATTGAGACGGGGTCGCTGCTATCCATCAAGAAGAATGTGAAAGGCATCGTGATACCAAGCGAAGAAACACGTATTGCAATGTATCCGCTGGACTTCGAAGAGTTTTTATGGGCCATAGAAAGGCCTCAGCCATATGAACTGATCAGATACTCCTATCAGAATCTCAAGTCACTTGGAGATGCCGTCAACCGCGACCTTATGCGATATTTCCGCCTGTACATGCTCATCGGGGGTATGCCCCAGGCAGTCAATGCGTACCTGGAATCAAATGATTTTTCGACCATTGACGCGGTAAAACGCAACATACTTGAACTGTATATCGACGATTTCCGCAAGATTGATTCCACCGGCCGCGCCTCACACCTGTTCTTATCCATCCCTGCAGAACTGTCCCGCAATACGACACGCTACAAGGTCGGAAGCGTGATTGAGAATGCAACCGCAGCCAGACTCGGTGAATTGCTGATGGATATGGCAGACTCCATGACGGTGAACTTTGCCTACCATGCGGATGATCCCGGCGTAGGCTTCTCTCTTCATGCCGATTACAATTACTTCAAGATGTTTCTAGCCGATACCGGATTGTTCGTCACACTCGCTTTCATGGACCGTGACTATACGGACAATGTGATATACCGGAAACTCCTTTCAGACAAACTCCCCACCGACTTGGGATATGTGTATGAAAACGCCATCGCCCAGATGTTGAAGAGTGCCGGTAATGAACTGTTTTACTACACATTCAAGGAGGAGACCCGTAACTACGAGATAGATTTCCTCATCTCGCGAAAAGACAAGATATGCCCCATAGAGGTCAAATCCTCCGGCTACAACTCACACAAGTCCCTCGATATGTTCCAGAATAAGTTTTCGGCGAGGATTCTTCACAGATATCTTTTATATACCAAAGATTTACGAAAAGACAAGGATGTTTTGTGCCTGCCCGCGTATATGGCGGAGCTCCTATAAAGCATACACCCGACTGTCGGCTGACAGGCACTGCAGGCACCATAACCGCGCGGCAATATGCATACTTTATGAGTCGCGAAAGGCAGTCAACGAATTGACTTCGTGGTGCACTACTGGAAATTAGTTCTTGGTTATCAGCATCTTATAAAACACACTGCACATTTGACTTGTTTTAAGATTGGGTAAATGTGCAGTCGCATTTACAATGGATTGACTTTCAGGTGATTCAAAAAAAGAGTGCACCACGACGTCAATTCGTTGAAGGCAGCCCATGGCAGCAGTCCCAAAGTCACCGCTCCGTGCTTCATCGGGGCATCATGGCTGACTGCCGGAAATCCGCTATATTTGCAATGCGAAACAGCTACACACACAAACAATAAAAGATGAAACACCTTATACTGACTGTCCTGGCCAGACTGGGGAAAAACACCTTCAAGAACTCGGCAGACTTTGTCGCAATAAAGATACAAGGAGCACTCAGCGGGCCTTTTGACTTCAGCCTGACTCCTATGTACGGTATCCGCAGGGTCTGGGGCAAACATTGGTTCGGTTTTGTTTTCTGAATCAAGTTCCGGCGCAACTGCCGAAATCTGTTAGTTGCCGCATGAAACATCTGCGTTACACTCTGATATTTCTGCTTACCTCCGCCAGTCTGCTCCTGCCCGGCTGCGCGGAGGACAGAAGACGCTTTATTATTTTGGAAGAATCAGGGGAAATACCTGTGATAACGCAGCCGCTATGCGATACTATATTCAAGCTGAAAAACATATCACCAAAAATGAAAATCTATCAATATCAGGGAGACTTCTCAAGTTTTGCAATCAAACAAATAATCCATAAACATGAAGCAGATAACATCATTACTCTTGTCCGTGATTCTTGCCTGTACAGCCTGCTACAACGGCATGAGCCAGACTCATGGCACTTCTGACAAACAAGAAAGAACATCTAACCTGATCCGCTTTTATGGCGGTATAGGGCTATGGGGGATTTACAGTTATGGGACAAATCAGTCAGGCACTGACAACGGCGCAGTCGGCTATATCAGACACTATCCTACTGCAGTGTATGGTTTCAGCTACCAGAGAGACATAGTGAAGCGCTTCTCCCTGGAATTGGACATACAGAGTTCCTATAGAAACGGTTTTCCCGACTTTGCAGATGCCTATGTCTACTCCGATGCCATCGGCAATTCCATAACCGGAATAGGTGATATTCCTGAAGTAAAAGACTACCTGCAGGAACAGGCTGCTCAAGGAAGCAATCTGAACAATCTGGCGTGGATAAGGCACAACTCGCTTGCTATCACGGTCAAGCCTGTATTCCACATAATAGACAATGAGCATCACCGGTTCTCAGTCTACGCAGGTATCGGATACTATTTTGCCGACGGACTGTGCTTCAGGGCAGAGCAGATGTTCCCAACCGTAGCTCCTATGGTTTTTACGACATTTACCTCACAATACCACATCAACGGACTTGCTGGAAATGCAGGCCTACGCTACGAATATACATTCCTCACCCATTACGTGATAGGAATCGATGCCGGTGCCACATTCAATGATAATGCCGCCGGATGGCAGAGGGAAGATGCCTCCATGCTTTCCTCATGCGATTTTCGCACTGTCCTATATATCGGTTTCAGATTTTAGACAGTATGAACCTATTTCCGCAGACAATGCTCCTGTAAACTATTTGAAAGTAACCTCGACGATATAGTCCGGTACGTCGGCAGGCATGTCGGAGGGCAGGGTCACGAAGAGGCCTTCCTTGTACTGCTTGAAGCCGAGTTTCACGTCAGGCGAAGCGAAAGGAGTGACTGAGGCCACCTTGCGTCCGGCCTTGTAGGGCACGTAGATCTGTCCGTCCGAGGCGGCCTTGAAGGCGTCGGCGGGGAAGACGTGCAGCCACATCCGGTCGTCCTTATGGGTGGTCACGCCCCAGGGCTGGGGTTTCACGAGGATGCTGCGGGTGCCGTAGATGGTCTCGCCGTTGGCGGCAAGCCACTCGCCCATCGCGGCCAGACGCTCGAGAGCCGCTGCGGGGATGTTGCCGTTCGGCTGAGGTCCCACGTTGAGCAGCAGGTTGGCGTCACGTCCGGCTGTTGAGACTAAATAGCGGATAAGCTCATCCGTGCTCTTGTAGTTCTGGTCGGTCATCCGGTAGCCCCAGGAGCCGTTCATGGTCTGGCAGGTCTCCAACGGCAGGGTCGTGCTGACTCCGCCGCTATGCCAGCCGGCGGTATTCTCCCCAGGGATGTCCCGCTCGAATATCTGGATGTCCTCTCCGGGATAAGGCGTGATATGGTGGTTGTTGCCGATCAGGCAGGAGGGCTGCAGTCCGTGAATCAGCGGATACAGTTCGTCATAGCGGAAGTCGTAGGGCTGCTCGCCGTCCTCGTGGTCCCAGTTGCCGTCAAACCAGATGCAGCCCACATTGCCGTAGCGGGTCAGCAGCTCGGTCAGCTGGCATTTCATGAAGTCGAAATAGGTATCCGGGTCGGTGGCCTCGGGACGGCCTGTTCCCTGCCCGGTGCGTCCGCGCGGTGCGTCGTTACGCCCCCAGTCGATAAGCGAATAATAGAAATGCAGGGCTATTCCCTGACGCTCGCACTCCTCGGCCAGCTCAGCGATGATATCGCGCTTGAACGGGGTCGCGTCCATGATGTCGTAGTCAGTGCATTTGCTGTCGAACATCGAGAATCCGTCATGATGCCGGGTCGTGATGCAGATGTACTTGGCTCCGGCGGCCTTGACGGCACTCACCCACTCAGCCGCATCGAAGTCCGCAGGATAGAAGCCCCCGGCCATCTTGCTGTACTCCTCGTGAGTCAGGCCGTTGTAGTTCAGGGCCCACTCGCCCTGACCGTACATGGAGTAAATACCCCAGTGAATGAATATTCCGAACCGGTTCTCCCGGAACTGCTCCTGCGCCGCCACAATCTCGGGCGAAGGCTGATAGTTCTCCTGCGCCGAGGCAGAAGAGGCGGCTATTATCCATACCGGAATAGTGATGATTAATTTCAATAATTTGCTCATATCTATTTTTTATTGCTTTTATTCAACTCATCTGAAACTACACCATCGACCAATCTTCTCAATTCTTCTTTATTCGGGAGATATAACTCATACTTCGAAACAAATAGCTTGGAATCCATTCCGTATGTAGCATACTCCACTAATAATTCATCCTTGATATGACTCAATATTATACCTACAGGAGGGTTATCATCCGGTGCACTCTCCTCCTTTGCAAAGTATCCCAAATACATATTCATCTGACCTATATCCTGATGCCTTACTGCATTTTTCTTAAGGTCTATCAGGACAAAACATTTCAGTATCCGATGATAGAAGACCAAATCAATGTGATAATGTCTGTTGTTTATGGTTATATGATATTGCCGTCCTATGAAGGCAAATCCTTTCCCCAATTCCAACAGAAATGTCTGCAGATTATCTATTAATCTCTGCTCCAAATCCTGTTCGGCATACCGGTTTTTCTCAGGTAGATTTAAAAATTCCAAAGTATACGTATCTTTTACTATATCTTCAGGCCGCTGAATAAAGGATCCTTCACGAGCAAGTCTAAGTATGCCCTCCTTATCTTTACTTGCTGCAAGCCTTAGGTATAATGCGCTGTCTATCTGCCTGCGCAATGAACGTACATTCCAGCCGGAAGCAATGCATTCTTTTTCGTAAAAACTTCGTTCCAGATCGTCTTCTATAGTAATCAGTTCACAGATATGGGACCAGCTTAATTTTTCAGACAGTGTCTGAAAATTTGGATACAGGAGATAGAATTTCCGCATATTATTCAGATTGGGATGACTATACCCCTTTCCTAATTTTGCCCGTAATATTTTTGAAAGAGATGATAGTAGAGCTGTCCCATATTTTGCTTTTGAATTTCCTTCCTGCTCGAACTCCACAATATACTTGCCTATATTCCAATATGATGCCAACATCACTACATTCGCAGACCTGGCCAAATGTTTTTTGGCTTCGTTGACCAATGCAGCGATACTGTCTGCAAGCCGATTCAATTCCGAATCCACCGGTTCTACATTCATCTCATCTCTCATCTCTGATAATTTATGGAATTATTGTTCGTAGCCCTGGGCATGGATGCCTATCTCCGCTCCCTCGGGGGTGACGAGGACCTCTCCGACTTCGGGACGGGCGAGGTGGCCGATGATGTCCCAGTCCTGGAAGTCATGGCGGAGCGTTTCGTGGAACTCGATGGGGACAATATAAAGGAGACGGTAGTCATCCCCACCGTTGACGGCGGCAGTAATGGGGTCGAGGTTCAGTTCCTGCGCCATCTCGAATGTCTTGGAGGCAATCGGAATCTTCCCTACGTAAATCTTGACTCCGAGGCCCGTATCAGCGGCAATGCGCTTGGCCGCTTCTCCGAGGCCCCTGTTGACGAAATATCCTCCGCACGGGATAATTCCCGCCTCGGAGAAACGTCCGGGAATACCCGGCTTGATGTAAGGGCTGAGGTATTCGCCTACAATGTATTTGTACTGCGTCAGGTCCGGCTGCTTGGGCACAGTTCCGCCGGGAGTGCCCTCAAATGCAGCTTTTTCCCTCTCCAGCACGTGCAGCCCCATATAGGCCGCTCCGAGGTCGCCGCTGAGGACCAGAAGGTCCTTTGACTGAGCTTTTTTACGTTTCTGCGCCACTTCCTTCCCGGCAGAGCCGTATGCCGCGATGCTCACCACCATGCCCGCCGCGGACGGTATCAGGTCGAGGGAGAGATGCCTCACACCGTGCTCCTTCGCCGCTGCGGTGACTCCCTCCCACAGATCCTGCACATCCTCGGCCGAGAATCGGTTGGACAGGGCCACTACCACATCCATGCCCACAGGAGAGTACATGCCTGCATACAGTTCCCCGATGACATTCAGGGCCAGCTTGTGCCCGAGATGCCGCAGCGGATTGTACGTCAGGTCGAAATCCACCTTTTCCATGAACACCTTGTGTACCGTGCCGAAGTCCCCGTCCCCGGAGAACGCGCAGCCCCGCCCATTCACGAAGCCGCTGCCCTCGAAGAGCCGCGACATCAGGGCCTGCTTGCCGATTGATGATATTTCCGTTGCCATTTTCAAGAATTTGTCAGTCCGCTAAGTTAGCAAAAATTTGGCTGCAGGGTCCTGACCGGATCAGAAGTTGACGGCAAGACCGATACCGCCGGACTTGGAGACGAAGGACAGCTCCGGCTCAAATGCCAGGCCTTCAGGGCCTCCTGCTGCCGCAGCCTTCTTCAGCTTTACCGTACCGACCCAATATAAAGGTACGCTTGCCACTAACATTGCTCCTCCGAAAATCCATCCGGCAAACGACAGAATGGGGACATACATCTGAGGAGTCTCCGGGTCATTTTCCCAGAAAAATGAAGTGTTGATGACATCGAAAAGATAGCCTCCCAAAGCCAGACCCGCTCCGACAGAACTGACCACAATGCCGGCAGTGAAGAGTCTCTTGCCTTTAAGCCAATAGTTTTCGTAGTCGTCCAGGGACGAAAAATAGTTCAGGGCGTTGGCTTTGGTCAGCTTGATGTCGCCATCGGTGGTGTAGACGTTGCCGGCCTTGTAATACAGGGTTGCGTCTTGCGGTATATACTGGGCTGCTGCCATGAGAGATGCCGTAATCAGGACGGATAAGGCAGCAATAACTTTCTTCATATATCGACATTTTAATGTTAACACTGCAAACATAGCGAAAAAATCATCATCTTTGCGGTCCGACTTTTGCAAAAAGCAAGGATTGATTATGAGCGAGAAAGACGATATACTTAAAAACATAGGCTCCGCCGAGTACAAGCACGGCTTCGAGACCCTGGTGGAGCAGGAATTCATCCCGAAAGGACTTAACGAGGACATCATCAGGCTGATATCGGAGAAGAAGGGCGAGCCGCAGTGGCTTCTGGACTTCCGTCTGAAAGCCTACCGCAAGTGGCTGACCATGAAAATGCCGACGTGGGCACATCTGGATATCCCGGAGATAGACTTCCAGGACATCATCTATTTCGCGGCCCCCAAAAAAGCGCCTGAGAAAAAAGAGATAGACCCCGAACTTATGGCCACCTTCGACAAGCTGGGCATTCCCCTGCATGAGAGGAGCGTACTGGCCGGAACCGCCGTGGATGCCGTATTCGACTCCGTATCGGTGAAGACCACCTTCCGCGAGTCGCTGGCCGAGAAGGGCATCATCTTCTGCTCCTTCTCCGAGGCCGTCCGGGACTATCCCGACCTGGTCCGCAAATACCTGGCATCAGTGGTACCCTACGGCGACAACTACTACGCAGCCCTCAACTCCGCAGTATTCTCCGACGGATCCTTCTGCTACATCCCCAAGGGAGTGCACTGCCCGATGGAGCTGTCCAGCTATTTCCGCATCAACGCCAGGGGCACCGGCCAGTTCGAGAGGACCCTCATCGTAGCCGACGAGGGCTCCTACGTAAGCTACCTCGAAGGCTGCACAGCCCCCATGAGAGACGAGAACCAGCTGCATGCGGCAGTAGTGGAGATAGTAGTGCTGGACAATGCCGAGGTCAAATACTCCACCGTCCAGAACTGGTATCCCGGCGATGCGCAGGGACGGGGCGGCATATTCAACTTCGTCACCAAGAGAGGAATCTGCAAGGGAGTGAACAGCAAGCTCTTCTGGACCCAGGTAGAAACCGGCTCGGCCATTACCTGGAAATACCCCAGCACCATACTGAAAGGCGATAATTCCGTCTCGGAATTCTACTCCGTGGCCGTGACAAACAATTACCAGCAGGCCGACACCGGCACCAAGATGATCCACATCGGGCGGAACACCCACAGCCGCATCATCAGCAAGGGCATCTCCGCCGGCCACAGCCAGAACAGCTACCGGGGTCTGGTCAAGATCCTGCCGGGGGCCGAGAACGCCCGCAACTACTCCCAGTGCGACTCCCTCCTGCTCGGGGACAAATGCGGGGCCCACACATTTCCCGTAGTGGAGAACCAGAATCCCACCGCCATAACGGAGCACGAGGCCACCACCTCCAAGATCAGCGAGGACCAGCTCTTCTACTGCCGCCAGAGAGGCATTCCCGAAGAGGGTGCAGTCGGCCTGATCATCGGCGGCTACACCAAGGAGGTCATCAACAAGCTGCCCATGGAGTTTGCGGTAGAGGCCCAGAAACTGCTCGAAGTCTCCCTCGAGGGAAGTGTCGGGTAACAGCTCTGCCGGCTGACATCTTGTCGCATAACTCATTAGTAATAAAATAGTTAGTGACAATTTGACGGAAAAATGCGACAATCCGTCAAGACTCCCCATGCCATAATGGACTGGTCCGCAATTTACGTTATATCCTGTCGAACGCCCGAAAGGGAGGGCGGAACGGAGACCCCGCAAGGGACTTCGGAAGACTCCCCGAAAGGGCCGGAGGAACGGGGCGCCGGGAACCGGAGACGGACCCGGAACCTGATCCGAAGGCCGGAGCGTTCAAAAAACATTATTCAGAACAATTAAAATGGAGGATAACATTATGGTACCTAGCAGAAGAACACAACAGAACTGGCTGCCCGCATTTTTCAATGACTTTTTCGATGATGACTTCAGGCACTTCGGCAGCATGATGAGGACTTCGTCCCCTGCCATCAACGTGAAGGAAAATGACAAGGAGTACAAGGTGGAGATAGCCGCTCCAGGCATGTCCAAGGACGATTTCAAGATACGTGTCAATGAGGACAACGAACTGATTGTCACCCTTGAGCACAAGGATGAGAAGAAAGAGGAGAAGAAGGACGAGAAATACCTCAGAAGGGAATTCTCCTACTCCCACTTCGAGCAGGCTCTTCTTCTTCCCGACGACATCAAGAAAGAAGAGATCACTGCCGGCATGGAGCACGGTGTCCTGAACATAACTCTGCCCAAGAACACCGAAACCCCTGTCACACCTAAAGAAAGGCTCATCGAAATAAAATAACCGGCCATACAGCTTATGGTACACAATCCAAAGCTGCAACACTTCAAAAGCCGTACTTCGACACCGTTCGGAGCACGGCTTTTTTCGTGCCAAACGAGAAGCCCGAGTCTCCCGCAGGAACGGGAAGGGAAATGCAGGAAAATCCGACTCCTTCCGAAGGAGTGAGAGGGGACTTCCGGAAAGCCTAAGGAAGTAGCATTGAAAGACTGCCGATGGTATGCCATCCCAACTGTCAATCCACAGTTTTTTGTATTTTTGCGGCCGTTATGGATTGGCTGAATTATACACTTTTCACTTTCAACGGAGACACTCCGGTGCTGCTGATTGACCTCATTACATCATTGGCAGGACTGACGTGCGTGTTCCTTGCGGGCCGCAACAGCAAGTACAACTTCTGGGTAGGCTACCTGTATTCCGTCCTGCTCTTCCTGATGTTCTGGAACAAGGACCTGTGGGCCAACATGCTGCTGCAGCCGGTCTCGCTGGGCATCAACATTCTCGGCCACTACCGCTGGACCCATCCGAAACCAGACGAAGTCAGCGGAAAGGACGGCAAGTCGCTCAAGGTATCGATGCTTACCTGGCCGCAGAGAGCCATGGCCGTGGCCGCCATTTTCCTGCTCGGCTGGTTCTGGGGCTGGCTTTTAGAGACCCTCACCCACGACCCCATCCCCTATCTGGACGCCTGCGTGACAGCGCTCATACTTGTAGCCCAGTTCCTTGCAGCCCTCAAAAAATGGGACTGCTGGATAGCCTGGATAGCCGTCAACATCACACAGATTGCCCTGCACCTCTCCGTCGGACACGTCTTCATGCCCCTCGTATCAGCCCTCTACCTTATCAACGGTGCAGCGTCCATCATCAACTGGTGGCGCCTCTACCGCAACAAAGCATAGACGGGTACGAAAATTGTTGTATTTTTGCATCTTCTCTAAAATAGGAATGATTATGACAGAAAACAGAATACTACTCGACATCAAGGGCCTGCACGCCAGCATAGGCGAAAAGGAAATACTCCGAGGCATCGACCTCACGGTCCGCGAAGGCGAGACCCACGCCATCATGGGCCCCAACGGCTCCGGGAAATCCACCCTTTCGGCAGTTCTTGCAGGCAGGGACAATTACACAGTCACAGCCGGAGAAATCACATTCAACGGACGGAACCTGCTGGATCTCAGCCCTGAGGAGCGTTCTCTCGAAGGCATATTCCTGAGTTTCCAGTACCCGATAGAGATTCCCGGAGTTACCAATGTCAACTTCATGCGCACCGCCGTCAACGAGCACCGCAAGCACAAGGGCCTCGAACCGCTGAACGCAGCTGACTTCCTCAAACTGATGCGCAGCAGGATGGAGATCGTCGAGATGAACCCCTCATTCTCCTCCAGGGGCGTGAATGTAGGTTTCTCGGGAGGTGAGAAGAAGCGCAACGAGATCTTCCAGATGGCCATGCTCGAGCCCCGTCTGGCCATCCTCGACGAGACCGACAGCGGACTGGACGTGGATGCCCTCAGGATAGTCGCCACCGGAGTCAACAAACTCAAGAGACCGGACAATGCCGCCATCGTCATCACCCACTACCAGAGACTGCTGGACTATATTGTCCCGGACGTGGTGCATGTGCTGTACAAGGGCCGCATCATCATGACCGCCGGCAAGGAGCTCGCGCGCGAGATAGAGGAAAAAGGCTACGACTGGATCATCAACGGATAAGCGGGAGGCTGGACAATGACAGAGAACTACATCTATGCCCCCGAGCACAATATCGAGGGAGGTTTCCGCTGCAAGGTGCCTCTTCCGGGCAGCAGGCAGATATTCATGATTGACGGAGGCGTACAGGGTACGGGCCGCCCGCTGGACATCCGTTTCGAGAAAGGGAAGATATACGAGGAGTCCCTGCAGGTCATCAGCATACGTACGGAAAAGCACCCGGAGGATATCAGCGCCAGGACATCCTTCCACTTCGGGGAAGGCAGCAGCGCACGGCTGATTCTATGCTCACACACTTTCGCAGAGAACCCTTTCCGCACCGATGAGGAGACAGACATCACCCTCGAGGCCGGTGCCTCCGCCGACATCGTCATCATGCAGAATGAGCACAACAGGGCCACCCACAATACCAGATACAACGTCCGCATAGCCGAAGGGGCCTCTCTCAGGGCTGTCATTCTCACCATCCACGGCGGGACTATCAGCAATGACCTGACCGTCAGTCTCGACGGAAGACACGCAAGCTGTGATATCAGCGGCCTGTACCTGGTGGACGGGACACAGAGCGTCACCAATACCCTCAAAGTCCTGCACCGCGTCCCTGAATGCCACAGCCGCGAACTGTTCAAAGGTATTCTCGACAACAGCGCCAAGGCCGCATTTACCGGACTGATCCATGTCTTCCCGGACGCACAGAAGACCGAGGCCTACCAGGAGTGTCACAACCTCCTGCTCGACCGCAATGCCCGCGCCTTTGCCCAGCCCCAGCTGGAAATATACGCAGATGACGTAAAGTGCTCGCACGGAGCCACCAACGGCCGCCTCAACGAGGATGAACTCTTCTACATGCGCTCCCGCGGAATACCCTTGAAAGAAGCAAAAGTCCTTCAGCAGCTGGCATTTGCCTACGCCGTACTGGACAAGATAGGTTCCCCGGAACTGAAAGAGCGGATGGCTGCCTTGACCGAAAGGAGGCTAAGAGGCGAATTCACAGACTGCAAGAGCTGCTGTCGCAACTGCTGTTAAAAACTCCGTTGATAACTTAGCCCTTCCCCGCTTTGCCGCTGCCGGAATTAGTCCTAACTTGCAAACCATTTTTGTTAGAGAACTAATACGTAACAGCATGGATAACAAGACTTATGACGAAGCTCTGCGGGAGAGCAGGGAGTATTTCCACGGCGATGAGCTGGCAGCCTCGGTGTGGATTAACAAGTATGCCATGAAGGACTCCTTCGGCAACTTGTACGAAACCTCCCCCGACCAGATGCATTGGAGACTGGCCAACGAATTCGCCAGGATCGAGCAGCAGTACCCAAACCCTATGACGGCAGCCGAAATTCACGAGCTGCTCCGGGACTTCAAGTACATCATCCCTCAGGGAGGCCCGATGGCTGGCATTGGCAACAACTACCAGATAGCCTCCCTGTCCAACTGCTTCGTCATCGGCAACAAACATGAGGCCGACTCATATGGCGGCATCATGAAGATAGACGAGGAGCAGGTGCAGCTGATGAAACGCCGCGGAGGAGTAGGGCACGACCTCTCCCACATCCGCCCCACAGGCAGTCCGGTACTCAACAGCGCCCTTACCTCCACCGGAGTGGTCCCGTTCATGGAGCGCTACTCCAACTCTACCCGCGAAGTGGCCCAGGACGGACGCCGCGGTGCCCTTATGCTCACCATCTCCATCAAGCATCCCGATGCGGAGAACTTCATCGACGCCAAGCTCGAGAAAGGAAAGGTGACAGGTGCCAACGTATCCGTCAGAATCGATGACGAGTTCATGCGCTGCGCCCTGAGCGGCAAACCCTACGTCCAGAAATACCCTATCGACTCCGACCACCCGAAAGTGACCAAGGAGATTGACGCCTCCGCACTGTGGAAGAAGATTATCCACAACGCCTGGCAGTCAGCCGAGCCGGGAGTCCTCTTCTGGGACACCGTCATCCGCGAGTCGATTCCCGACTGCTACGCCGACCTCGGCTACAAGACCATAAGCACCAACCCGTGCGGAGAGATACCCCTCTGCCCGTATGATTCCTGCAGACTGATTGCCGTAAATCTCTATTCCTACGTCAATAATCCATTCACACCTCAGGCAGAGTTTGATTTCGAGCTGTTCAAGCAGCATGTAACCAAGGCTATGAGGCTGATGGATGACCTTATCGACCTAGAGATGGAGAAGATAGAGGCCATCTTGGATAAGATCAGACAAGACCCTGAGGACGATGATGTTAAACGCACTGAATACGAGCTTTGGATCAAGATACGCGAGAAATCCCTCGGAGGACGCCGCACAGGACTCGGCATCACCGGTGAGGGCGACATGCTCGCGGCCCTCGGCCTGACCTATGGCTCGGACGCGTCCATAGACTTCGCCGTAAAGGTGCAGAAGACCCTGGCCCTCGCAGCCTACGGTTCTTCCGTAACCATGGCCAAGGAGAGGGGGGCCTTCCCCATTTTCGACGCCAAGCGCGAGGAGAACAACCCGATGATCGCCCGCATCCGCAAGGAGGATGAGGAGCTCTACGACAATATGGTCCGCTACGGCCGCCGCAACATATCCATGCTCACCATTGCCCCGACCGGCACGACCTCCCTGATGACCCAGACCACCTCCGGCATAGAGCCCGTCTTCCTGCCCTTCTACAAGAGACGCCGCAAGGTCAACCCCAACGATCTCAATGCCGTCGTAGCTTTCAAGGACGAGAACGGGGACTGCTTCGAGGAGTACTATGTGTTCCATCACCACTTCCTCACATGGTGCGCGGTCAACGGCTACGACGTGGAGCAGGTAAAGCAGATGAACGAGGAGGAGATACAGGCACTGGTCAAGAAATCTCCCTACAACAAGGCTACGTCCAACGACATAGACTGGGTAGCTAAAGTAAAGATGCAGGGCCGCATGCAGAAATGGGTGGACCACTCGATAAGCGTTACCGTCAACCTTCCCCACGACATCAAGGAGGACATGGTAGCCGAAGTCTACCGCACCGCCTGGGAATCCGGCTGCAAGGGCGTGACCGTCTACCGCGACGGTTCCCGCACCGGAGTGCTCGTATCGGCCAAGGACGGAGCCGGAGTCATCAAGCCCAAGAAGAGACCCAAGTCCCTCGAGGCCGACGTGATCCGCTTCAAGAACGGCAACGAGCAGTGGATCGCCTTCGTAGGCAAGCAGAACGGCAAGCCCTACGAGATCTTCACCGGTATGGTGGATGACTCCCGCAACCTCCCCACTGCCATCACCACCGGCCGTATCGTCAAGGAGAAGACCGAGGACGGAGCCAGCCGCTACGACTTCCACTACACTGACCGCTACGGCTATCCCGGAGTCCTCGGAGGCATCTCCCACATGTTCCGCCAGGAGTTCTGGAACTACGCCAAGCTCATATCCGGCGTCATCCGCAACGGCATGCCCATCGTGGACATCCTCAACCTGGTCAAGGGCCTCAACCTCGACGACGAGAGCATCAACACCTGGAAGAACGGAGTGGAACGCGCTCTGAAGCAGTACATCCCCAACGGCACCAAGGATGAGTCCGGCCAGAAATGCGAGAAGTGCGGCTCGACCAATCTCATCTACCAGGAGGGCTGCCTGATCTGCCAGGACTGCGGCCACGGCAAATGCGGTTGATGTCATGAACATTGTACTCTACCCCCGGCCCAAGATCAACATCGGGCTGAGGGTTACGGCCCGCCGGAGCGACGGCTACCACGACATAGAGACACTCTTCTTCCCGGTGGACAACTGGAAGGAGGATATCCTGGAAATCATCGAGGCGGACTCCGTCTCGATGAATTATTATGGAACACCCTTCGAGCTGCCCGGCGGAGACATCGAGAAAGAGCTGTGCGTCAAGGCTTACCGCCTGCTGCAGCGGGAGTTCGGCCTGCCTCCGCTAGGCATCTACCTCTGCAAGAACATCCCCGTCGGCGCCGGCATGGGCGGAGGCTCCTCCGACGCAGCCTGGACCCTCAGGGGGCTCAATGAGCTCTTCCACCTCGGTCTGAACGACGGGCGCCTCGCAGAATACGCCGCCCGCCTCGGCAGCGACTGCCCCTTCTTCATCTACAGCAGACCCATGTACGGCAGCGGACGGGGAGAGATTCTCACCCCCTGCGACTCACCCGCCGTCGCACAGCTCAGGGAGAAATACCGCATCAAGGTCATTGCCCCCTGCATCCACGTCTCCACCGCCGAGGCCTACGCCTCCCTCACCCCCGACCCTTCGGGCCGCGGTCTGGGCAATCTCCTCGACACCCTCCCGGTCGAAGAGTGGAAGGACCGGATCCTCAACGACTTCGAGACCACTGTATTTGCCCTGCATCCGGAGCTGGCCCGCATCAAGCAGTCCCTCTACGACGAAGGCGCCGTCTACGCCTCCATGAGCGGCAGCGGCTCCGCAGTCTACGGCATTTTCAAGAAATCCTGAACTTTTCTTAGGGATTATCATTATCTTTGCGATAGTATAATCATTTGCAGATGAACGACAAGTACAAAATACCCTACATCAACGCCTGCATCAGGGCGTTTGCCCGGAGATTCAGTCTGTCCGTACGTTCTGCGTTTCAGTACTTGTACCGCTTTGACGGTATTGCATTCCTGGATGAATATTACAGCAGCGAGCATCTCCAGTCTATCGATGATGCTGTCGATGACCTCGTCGTTCTCTGCCACAAAAATGGAGGGCAGCTGCTATGATTCTTTATCACGGCACAAATGTAGATTTTGACATAATCGACATCAGTAAATCCAATCCATACAAGGATTTCGGACAGGGTTTCTACTTAACGGACATTCAAGAGCAAGCAAAGAATCTTGCCGAGAAAAAAAACAGAATATTCGGTGGAGAGCCTATTGTGATGCAATTTTTATTCGATGCAAACCTGCTCACCGGCAATGAAATGAAGGTTCTAAAGTTTGATTCACCAAACAAAGAATGGGCTGAGTTCATCTATAAAAACCGTAATAGAGAAATGGAATTCCACCACGACTATGACATCGTTATAGGACCAATTGCAAATGACGGCGTGGCCTACCTGCTGGGTCGATATGAGGAAGGAACCTTAACGCTTGATGAGCTTGCCAGGGATTTGGAATACAAACATCTTAACAGCCAGTATTTCTTCGGAACTGACAAGGCTATAAAATACTTGAAAAGAATATGACACAGGCGCAGACAAACTTCATAATCGACCACATCGTGGATAAAATGACCCTGTTCCTCATCCAGGACTTCAGCCTCAGCATACCGGAAGCCCTTAATGTCATCTACAATTCCGAGACATACAGACTGATCAACGACAAAGAAAACGGACTCTACATCCAAAGTCCCTCATACCTCTACGAGTTATTGAAAAAGGAATATCTGACAGCCACTGTCAACTGAAACATGAAATGGTTTCGGAAAATAATTTTCTTAATGATGACCGGCTCGGCTTTGCTGCTGAGCAGTATGCTATGCTGCGGGCAGGAGGGGAAGGGTGTGTCCGTGGATTTCAATGGCGGTCAACTGCTTACGGAAAGAGAATACAGCAGGGTTATCAAAAAGGCCGTAGACTCGCTGGCTTCGGAGGGCAGAAGGCCCGTGCTCGACGGATGGGCTGATTCGGTGGAGCTGTTTCTGGACAATATGCGCATCGGCGGAACGGAGGACAGCATCGTATTCTACGTACTCAGCCATGAAACGGCTGTAGCAGGACAGGACTGGAAGAGGGCCTACAGGAGCTTGAGCCGGCTGGAGCATATCACGGACAGCATCCAGTTCGAAGAACTGCACAGGCAGGTACGGAGTGTGAGCCATGCCCTGCATCAGGCTGAAACTGAAGCCGATGGGCAAGGGCAGGATTCTCTCACGGGATACGCTGTCGCCGTAATCCTGCTTTCCGCGGCGGTGCTGGCCCTGGCCGCTGCGTGCGTAACTCTTTACAGCAGACTCCTGAAGCAGAGGGCCAGGACATCCATGCACGCCTGGATTTCAAGGGACATGGAAAATGAATCGGTCAGACAGCAAGATGAAATCCGGGAACTGGAAGGGGGAATGCGGAAAATGAAGGAGCGGCAGCGGCAGGAGGAAAGGGCCAGGAAGGCCTTGGCAGTGATGCTGCAGCAAAAGCAGGGCGGAGGTGAGGAACTGATCGGGTTTACCGGGGAGCTGCTCAAAATCACCGGTGAGCTGGCAAACATCTACTATGAATCGTCCACGCATCCGGAGACCCTGGCTAAGAGAGTGAAGGAAACCCTCGGGAACGGGCTGAGCGGCGGAAAGGCATTTGACCGCATAGGGCTGCTGGTCGAGGCCTCCTATCCCGGCTTCATGCAGAGTCTCACAGATGAATTCCCCTGGCTGGCCGATGATGACAAGCTCCTGATATCCCTGATGATATGCGGAATCTCCTCAAGTGCCGCCTGCGTCATTCTCAACACCGACCTCAACCGGCTCAACATCCGCAAGACGTGGCTCGCCAAGAAGATGAACACCAGGGACAGACTTTCGATATACCTGCGCGACAAACTTTACAACTGGAATCGTAAATAACTGGCTTTCCAGTATTTTGCGTCCAGACAAAACTTTCACCCCACACCTCTCCACGGTGCTGAGAATCTGCACCTGAAAGTTTTTACACTTTCCTAATTGCCGTATTTTCATGGCATTAGCCCATATACAGCGCAACTCTTTCTTCCTTGACACCGGGTGTGCGCCCCCCTATCTTTGCGGAAACATCAAACCCGACCCGTTATGAAAAAATCCGCATTGATCCTTTCACTCCTGCTGCTGTCCGCGCTTACCGCCCACGCCGCTGAACCATTGTCCGTAAAAGGGAGAGTAATAGACAGACAGGGGCGGCCCGTCCCCGCAGCACTGGCCATCCTGATTTCCCCGGAAGACAGTTCCGTGCTCAATTTTACCTACGTCGATACCTCCGGCTGCTTCGCCTTCGAAATGAGAACCAGTCCGGCAGAGCGGCTCATCGTCGAGGTGTCCTGCATGGGATATGAAAAGGTCAGACTCACCGTCACTCCCCCAAAGTCCAATCTCGTCGTGACCCTGGAGCAGTCCTCCGTGACCCTGGCGCAGGTGACCGTAACAGCCGACAGGGGCACGGTCAGCCGACGTCCCGGCAAGCTGGTCTATTCCCCGCCGGCTGAAATCGCCTCGGCCTCCGATGCATTCTCCATGCTCGGCTTTGCTCCGCTCGTGACCGTAAGCCGTGAGGCGGTGACAGTCTTAGGAAACAAAAAGGCTGAAATCTGGGTAGACGGCCGCAAGCCGGTCATGAGCCAGGAGGCGGCGATGGATATCCTACGCAACACTCCGGCAGAGAAGATTGAGAAAATCGAAGTGATAACCTCTCCGGGGGCCGCCTACAAGGCCTCGGCCTCAGGGGCGATCATCAACGTGGTGTACAGGAAGGAGCCAGGACAGGGACTGGAGGGAAGCGCCAGCCTGAGAGGCACGTACTATGCGCGGAAAGTCTCCCCGGAAGCAGCCGTGGGGCTCAGCTGGGCAGGGGATAGACTGGCAGTGTCGGGTAATCTCGGATTCATCAACAACGGCAGCCGTATCGACCAGACTGAGCATTACAGCTATTTCGACACAGACAAGGATATCGAATACCGGTCACAGAAGAAAAGTGACATGTACATGCTGCACGGCAACCTGAACCTGACATACGACATCAATCCGAAAAACACGATAGGAGCCTCCCTCGCCATGGACGGTGACTGGACTGACATCCGCGATGAGACAGTCACTGACTATCTCCGCGACGGCATTCTGACGAAGAGTTCCCTCGTTTCTTCCAGAACCGGCAACCCTGTGGTAAAGCCGGGTATAGGGGCTGAGCTGTACTACAACCTGAAAACGGACGGACGGGGCAGCAGCCTCGACATAAGCGCAAACTATTCTGCCTACTACGACAACTCCCGCATCGGCACGGACATCACCGGGGCCACCCCGCAAAGCTGGATTCAGCAGACAGTCCAGGACTTCCGAGCTGCCGAGGGCAAGGCAGTCTACCGCCATATCTTCAGCGACGGAAGTACCCTGAACAGCGGATTGGAACATACCTCGACACTGCTCGACAACGGCTTTTTCAGAAGCGACAGCACGAGTTGGAACAACCGCTTCCTGTACCGTGAGCATATTTCCGGTGCATACATCTCCTACGACCGCCAGTGGAACGAAGTTCTGTGGAGCACGGCCGGCCTGCGCGGAGAATACACCCGCATCTCCGGCAGACAAGAGGCGACCGGAGAGGAGGTGAGCCAGAACTACTTCAATCTGTTCCCGTCCGCCTCGATGATGCTGAATCTCGACGAGGGGAGACACAGCCTCATGCTGGACTACCGGATGAACATCGACCGGCCTTTCTACACCCACCTCAACCCGTTCAGGATATGGACCACGGAGAATACCTTCAGCACCGGTAATCCGCAGCTGAGCGCAGCACTTGCACACGAATTGATACTGAATTACACTTTCCTATACGACTACACCGTCGCCGTAATGTGGATGAATTCCGGCAATGCCATTTTCGACTACGACGAATACATCGGAAACGACGTCATGAAATCCTCCACAGGGAATTTCGGCACCCACAACATGCTGCATCTGACAGCCGATATCAACAAACGCCTGCTAAACGGCATCTGGGAGATCCGCCTGAATGCCTCCGCCGGCTACGAGACTCTTGACGCCGCTCTCGGTGAGACCGATATGTCCTACTCCACCTGGTACTGGATGGCAGACCTGCGCAACACTGTGAACCTCTCCCGGCAGCACGGCCTGCTCATGATCCTCTCCTACAGCTATAGCTCCCCCATGCGTTCCCTGACCTGGGAAGTGCCTGAGAGGCATTATCTGAATCTCTCCATCTCCAAGCAGTTCGACTTCGGAGGCACGCTGAGCCTCGAGGCCACCGACCTGCTCGGCACTTTCGGCCCGCAGCATTTCTCCACCGCGGCCTACACCTACCGCCGCGACTGGCAGACCTGGTCCGGCCTCGTAACCCTCTCCTGGCGCCAGAGCTTCGGCCGCAAATACGTCCGTCAGGCCGAGGACCGCTCCGCCGGCAGCCTTTCCCGACGAATTAAATGAGTAACTGTACTATAAAATCTCCAGTGTTTTCGTAACTTTGCAGAGACTATGGACAATGAGCTCGAAATACTGACGGCACGGTACCGGGAGCTGGGTATCGACAGGCAGATAGACTACGGGAAATTCTGTCTGTACTCGATTATTACCCATTCAACGGCCATCGAGGGCTCGACCATCACCGAGCTGGAGAACCAGATACTGTTCGACCAGGGTATCAGCCTGCGCGGAAAGAGCATTGAAGAGCAGAACATGAACCTGGACCTTAAAGCAGCCTACGAAAGATCCGCGGAACTGGCGGCCTCGCACACACAGGTCACGGTCGACATGCTTGTTGAACTGGCATCGCTCGTCATGAAAAATACCGGAAAGGTATACAGAACGGCACTAGGGGACTTTTCCTCCGCCAAGGGAGAACTGAGACTGCTGAATGTCACTGCCGGCATCGGAGGGAAATCCTACATGAGCTACAACAAGGTACCCGGAAAACTTTCGGAACTCTGCGACAGGATAAACGCAGCCAGGCACAACAGCAGCGCCATGAGCCTTCAGGAACAGTACGAAATGACTTTCGACGCGCACTATGAGCTGGTAACGATACATCCCTGGGCTGACGGCAACGGCAGGACTGCCCGTCTGCTGATGAACCAGCTGCAGATGGAAATGGGCCTGATTCCCGCAAAAATCCTGAAAGAGGATAAGGAAGAGTATATCAAGGTCCTCGTAGAGACGCGGGAAAAGGAAGATCCATCGATATTCCGCCGCTGGATGACCGGTCTGATGATACGCAATCTCCGCCACGACATAGATGCATATCTTGAGTCCGTCAGTGATGAAAAAGGTGGGGAGAAAACCACAAAAAGTAGGGAGAAAAAGCAGAAAAGTAGGGAGAAAATCCTCGAACTGCTGTCCGGGGACGGCAGCCTGAGCGCAGCAGCCCTCGCCGCCCGCATCGGCATCACCCCGAAAGCCGTGGAAAAACACCTGGCCCGCCTGAAAGCCGAAGGAAGGCTCCGGCGCGTAGGACCCGACAAAGGCGGCCACTGGATAGTGAATGATAATCGGTAAGCACTGCAGCACCCTCAAATTACAACACCCTGGCGGTCAGCACATTCCGTCAGACCGCTGATCTTTGCAGGTACTTCGAAAACGCCGAAAAGATCAGCATTCAATTGTAAGCATCTGATTATCGAGTGATTACAAAATACCCCCGCTACCCTGCTTACCGTTGCAGAACACAGCACACACACTGACCGGAGCACTACCTATACCAAGAGCCGCACTACCATGAGCCTATATTTCGTATCTTTGCCGTATGAAAGCCCTCAGCGCATACCTCCCGCTCGTGCTGGCAGCCATCATACTGCTGTCCGCCCCGTCCTGCTCCGACCGAAGCGGGCGGGTCAGTGCCGCGCTGTCCGCAGCCGACTCGCTGATGATGACCCGGCCGCAGGCCGCCCTCGACACCCTGAGCGGCATAGACAGCACGGAAGTCAGGAAAATGAGGAGCCGGGACAGGGCCTTTTACACCCTGCTAAGGACAGAAGCCCGCTATAAATGCTGGTACCCAGTCGATACAGATACCGCTGTATTCGAGGCTGCAGACTATTTCCGTAGAAAAGGACCGGACGGGCTCTACGCCCGCGCACTCTTGATGAAAGGAGCAGTACATAAAGAGAGACACGAACCTATCGATGCTCTGGAAGCCTACAAAACTGCCGAACCCATCTTCGACAAGCACGACAATCAAGAACAAATCGGACTGCTACACACCAGAATCGGGGAACTGTACCAAAATACATTCGTAGACAAAGAATCCTCTGTAGAACGATACCGCAAAGCTCTTCACTGTTTTGAAAATGCAGGAGCGTCGAGCAGATTTGCCCCCGCGAATCTTACACTTGCAAGGGCGCTTCTGTCCCAGAGTAATCTGGATGAAGCTCTAGGCTACATTACATCCGGAATACATTATGCCGTAATCTCACAAGACATTTCGTCATTGGCAAACGGA
>DVIL01000046.1 GCA_018711305.1 Candidatus Coprenecus stercorigallinarum | reverse complement strand
AGCCGCCCAGAGCCGATTCCTCGTGCAGCCCCATTCCGCAACGGCAGCAAATACCGCGATTCTGTGCCGTTGTGGCAAGCACATACCGCTGCACCCCCTTCGAGAAGCCGCACAGAGCCGATTCCTCGTGCGGTCCTATTCCACAACGGCAGCAAATCCCGAAATTCTGTGCCGTTGTGGCAAGCGCTAGTTGCGGCAAGCGCTTTTACCGAGCGGTAATATGCCTGACTGCAGCCTGGGCACAGACGCATCCGAATACTGCCGGCAGGTATGAGATAGTCCCGACCTGGGACTTCTTGTTGCGTTCGCCCTCTGTGGGCACTATCGCGTCCCGCTCTGGCAGTTCTTCCGAGAAAACTACCGGGAATCCCTTGGTAATGCCTATCTTGCGGAGTTTCTTCCGTAGGATGAAGGCAAGCGGGCAGTTGTAGGATTTGGAGAGGTCGGTCAGGCGCACTTTCGTAGCGTCCAGCTTGGCACCCGCGCCCATCGAGGACACCAGCGGTATGCCGTTATGGACGCAATGGGAGATGAGGGCAATCTTCGGAGCAAGGGTATCTATCGCATCAATGAGGAAATCCGGTGACATCTTTTCAAGAGCACCCTCTAAAATGGCAGGTACATTGTCCTCGGTCAGATATTCCGCCACCGTGACAAGCTGCAGCGCTGGATTGATGTCCAGCAGCCTTTCCGCCATCACCTCCGTTTTCAGCCTTCCAAGCGTTGAGTTCATGGCCAGCAGCTGCCGGTTCTTGTTGCTCTCCCCCACCCGGTCCGAGTCGATGAGCACCATCCGTCCGACTCCGGCTCTTGCCGTCATCTCAGCCGCATAGGCCCCTACTCCGCCCAGACCGGCCACCACAACGACCGCCTCCCTCAGCCTCTGAAGAGCCTCCTCCCCCAGCAACAAAGCCGTTCTCTCCTGCCACTGCTGACTTTGCCTCCGCCCAGATCCAGTGCCGCTTTCCCGGATATCCGCTCCCGGATTATTTGCTGAATGTTCCATACCGGACGATTTCCCAGACCGTTCTACTCTTTCTGATTATCTCCCTGTCCGTCTGCACTTTCAAGTGCCTTGGCCTCCTCCCAAAGCGCATCCATCTCCGCCAGCGTCATATCCTTCAAGGACCTGCCCTGACGGATGGTATGCTCCTCCAAATAGGTGAAACGGCGGCGGAACTTGGCACAGGTCATCTCCAGGGCGGTATCCGGATTCAGGTCGTAGAGCCTTGCCGCATTGACCACCGAGAACAGGAAATCTCCCAACTCTCCCTCAGCCCTCTCAACCGACTTGGGATCAGCACTGTCCATTCTGTCCAGCTCGGAGCGGAACTCCCCGAGTTCCTCCCCTACCTTGTCCCAGACCTGGGAACGCTCCTCCCAATCGAAGCCCACGGCCCTGGCCTTGTCTTGCATCCTGTAGGCCTTCAGCAGCGGCGGCAGGGTAACAGGTACGCCCGAAAGCACCCGCTTGTTGCCGTCCTTTTCCTTTGTCTTCAGCTCTTCCCAGTTCTGCACCACCTGGTCGGCCCCGTCCACATGCACCTGTCCGAAGACATGGGGGTGGCGGTAGACCAGCTTGTCGCACAGCCTGTTGATCACGTCCACAATATCATATTCGCCCTTCTCCGAGGCTATCTTCGCATAGAAGACCACATGCAGGAGCACATCGCCCAACTCCTTGGACACCTCCTTTCCGTCTCCGCGCAGGATAGCGTCACTAAGTTCGTAAGTCTCCTCAACCGTCTGAGGACGAAGGGACTCGGTAGTCTGCTTGCGGTCCCAAGGGCATTTCTCCCTAAGCTCGTCCAGTATATCTAAAAGGCGGCCGAAAGCCTCCAGCTTGGCCTGCCTCGAAGTCATCTCGTTTCTGCTCATATTTCTTGAATTTGGAGCCGTAAAGATACATCAAATCTCCACAGACCCGCCATTTTTTCAACTTTCCCCATCAACCCACGATATAACGGGCCTTGCTGCCGGCAGCCTTCCGGATAAGGCGCACGACTATCCACGACACCGCAAATGCCAGCACGGCGGCGGCCGGAATCTGCAGTGCTATCGGGATGTGTGCTGCACGGGCCAGGGCCACAGACGGTCCGGTAAGGAAATAATGAATCATATACACTCCGAAACCGCAGGCTGTCAGGTCTGCCAAGGCATTGCGCACCGAGACGGAACGTACCCGGACCTTCTTGCACAGCATGAACACGGGCAGGGTCATTGCCAGCACGTTGGGAGAGCAGTACGTAAAGAACAGCTCCAGTCCCTCGGGCGTACAGTCAGGATCTGCGGTCATGTAGCGGAATCCCAAGAAAGTCACCGCATATCCGGCCGCAAAAAGCGGAATCCCGAGCGCTATCGTCCTTCCAAGGCTCCACTCGGTATTTCTCAGATAATGCCCCAGCAGCAGATACCCGTTGAAACCCGCAAAGTAGTAGAGCATCCCGAAAGCATTCCAGGAACAGGTGCCCCACAGATAACCGTCCACAAACTCCTGGAAATAGGAAATAAACAGCGTCACTGCCCACACTGCGAGGAAATTGCGCTGCGCCTTCCTGGAAGCTTTCTCCACCCAGGCGGAGAATACAGGCAGATACAGGTACAGTCCGATAAGGAGGTAAATATACCACATGTGCACGGCAATGGGCGAGAAATTGAGCGGAATCCCGGCGACATAGCCGAGCGACACCCCCAAGCTCTGCCGCATGGCCTCCTCCCCCGAATAAGGGAAAAACACCTGCATGGTCTCAGGTGCAAGGCCCAGCACCCCGGTCAGCCAGGGAAAGAGGGCATACAGCACAGACCACAGCAGGAAAGGCCACAGCACCCTCGGAATACGCTTCTTGTAGAACACCGATGCAGAGGTCGAGACAGGCAGCAGCAAAGCCCCTGTTATCATCACGAAAAGCGGCACGCACGGCCTCAGGAAGGCCCCATACACCGCTCCCCACAACTTGATCCGTCCGATGTCCGGAGCCGTCCCCGGATAAAAATTGAACGGATCTGTACAGTGGCAGCACACCACCGTAAACATCGCCACCAGACGCACCGTGTCCAGCCAGACGACACGGGAAGTCCCGGAGATGCCAGCCCCTACGCGGACGGCCGATTCATTATCGCGCATTTGCATAGTCCTTATTTCAGATTCGGTCCAAATATATGAATAAAATTTTCCTGCAACTTGCGCTATGATTTTTCACATGTACGCTGTTATTTTGCAGACAACATACTTTCAAGCAGATATGAGAACCATTGACAACTACGATGTGAAAATATTCACGGACAACATTGAGGAAAAGGCCATAGAACAGATCCGCCGGCTGATGTCCATCGACGTATTCAGCGGCTGCAAAATCAGGATAATGACGGACGTTCATGCCGGAGCCGGTTGCGTGATAGGCTTCACCGGCAACCTTGGAGACAGGGTCATCCCGAACATCGTCGGTGTGGACATAGGCTGCGGCATGCTGGTGCAGCCGTTCGAGTGCAGCGGAGATATAGACTTCCACGAGTTGAATCAGTTTATTCTGAGCAGCATTCCATCAGGCCGGGACATACGGAGCCAGGAAGGTCTGATCCAGCTGCAGCCGTACATGGAAAGATACCAGGAAGCGAAAGAGCTGGTCAAGGAGCTGCGCTGCTTTCGAGAACTGAAAGATGTCAAAAGGCTGTACAAGGCCGCAGGCACCCTCGGCGGAGGCAATCATTTCATAGAGCTAGACCGCGACGGTCAGGGCAGAATGTACGTGGTCGTCCATACCGGCAGCCGCAACTTAGGCAAACAGGTGGCGGACATCTACCAGAAACAGGCCGTGAAGAACATGTTCGGCTGGGACAAACTGATGGAAAAGCAGGCCGGGATGATAGAGGAATACAAGGCGGCAGGACGGAAAGCCGAGCTGCAGGAGGCCATACGGGAGCTTCACAACTCCTTCAGAATGCAAAGGCCGCCGGTCCCCGCGGAACTCTGCTGGCTTGAGGGACAGCCGCGCGAGGACTACCTGCACGACATGCGCCTGTGCCAGAGATGGGCGCAAATCAACCGGAGCATCATCACGGACCTGCTTGTAGAGTACCTGCGGGCCAAAGGCAATATCAGCGGCACCCAGGAGGCATTGGCCCGGGAGCGTTTCGAGAGCGTCCACAACTACATCGGGGACGACAGCATCATCCGCAAAGGAGCCATCTCCGCCCGCGAGGGAGAGAAGTGCATCATCCCCATGAACATGCGGGACGGCTCTCTGATATGCACCGGCAAGGGCAATCCGGACTGGAACTGGTCGGCCCCTCACGGAGCAGGTCGCATAATGAGCCGCGCCCAGGCTTTCCAGCAGCTCAGCATGGAGGCCTTCAACGACTCGATGAAAGGCATCTACAGCGAGACCGTCTCCGAGCAGACCATCGACGAGTCCCCTATGGTCTACAAACCGGCGGAGGAGATCATCGCCAACATCCGGGACTCCGCAGACATCAGCTGCGTCATCAGACCCGTATTCAACTTCAAGGCCGCACAGTAACTACAACACCACAGATATGAGACAGACCAAAAGCCAAGACATACAGAAACGTATCAAACAGACAGTGAAAGCCCTGAGTGCCGGCATATGGGAGAAGGACCGGCTCATAGCCATGGGCATACTTTGCTGCGTATCAGGGGAAAGCCTGTTCCTGCTCGGGCCTCTGGGCACGGGGAAAAGCCTCATTGCCAGAAGACTGAAAGAGGTATTCGGGGACAGCCGCGCCTTCGAGTACCTCATGTCCAGATTCTCTACTCCCGACGAGATATTCGGCCCGGTGTCCATCCGGAAACTCAGGGAAGAGGACTGCTACGAGCGCTGCACAGACGGATACCTGCCGTCCGCGGACATTGTATTCCTGGACGAGATCTGGAAAGCCGGTCCGGCCATTCAAAACGCCCTGCTCACGGTACTCAATGAGAAGATATTCCAAAACGGAGCCGTAACCATGAAACTCCCGCTCAAACTCCTCATTGCCGCTTCCAACGAGCTGCCGAAGGAGGACGAAGGACTGGAAGCCCTCTGGGACCGTTTCCTGATCCGTTGCGTTTCCGACTGCATCGAGAACGAGGCAGCCTTCTACAAGATGCTGCGACAGGACACCCCTGCGACGGTTGAGATGAACCCGTCCCTGAGAATTTCAGCAGCAGAACTGGAGACATGGAACAGAGCCATCACGGGAATCGAGCTGCCGGACAACATTCTGAAGACAATAACCCGGATACGCCTCGAGCTGAAAGCCCTCTCAAAGGCTGAGAACACAGATCCCCTGGACTTCTATGTCTCGGACAGGCGGTGGAAAAAGACAGTGAGGATTCTGCGCACATCAGCATTTCTGAACAACCGCAGCAGCGTGGACCAGACCGACCTGCTCCTGCTGTTCCATATTCTCTGGAACAAGACAGAATGCATGGGACCGGTAGCAACAGCCGTGATAAAGAGCCTGTTCGCGGAAATACAGTCCGGGATGGAGGAGCTGACCCGCAAGACAGAGTACACGCCCGACGAGGAGAAACAGTCCCCGGAGGCACAGGCTCCCTCAAAGGCCGAGTCCACCTTCAAGGTCTACAACTATTTCTACGTCAAGCTGCTGCCATCCTTCCCCACTGCTCAACCATGCGACATATACTTCGTCCTGAACGACTACAGCCAGCTCTCCCTCTCCAAGCCCTCAACCGGAATACGGTACCGCGACGACAGGATGGGAGGCGACATCGTCCGCACACTGAGCGCCCCAGTCTCCGGCCTGCAAGGACAAGCCGCCACCGTATCCCTCCTGCGCGGACAGGACAGCGTCCTGATTAACGGCAAAGAGTATTTCCTGGAAAAAAGCAGTTCCATAGGCAGCAGCATCAACTCCCTGATAAACAGACAGTACATCCCCGACATCTCGCACCTCCACTTAGAAGAGGAGGTACACAGCATACGCAAGAGCTTCGACAGCCTCAAAAGCCTGCTGATAGACAGCAACGGCAACATCTTCATCAGCGGCCAGGACATCAGGCCTGTCAAGAAATACGCACAGACTGTGGAACGTACCATCAACGCCTTGGAAGTCAAGATAGAAAGTATGCAGACAAATGGAGTATAACCAGAACATCGGCAAACAGTTGGACAGCTACTCCGAGCTCTTCGACATCTACCTGGAGCGGGGCAGGGTTCCTCAGGAATACGAGGAGGAACCGCTCTCCCGGTACATGCGCAGCCAGGTAGAAGGCTTCCGCGACAAGATAGAGAAAGACGAGGACCTCAGAGAGCTGCTCCGGGAGAACATTATCACCCTCTTCGGGAAAATTCTCCCCGGCATACTTGAGATTCAGGCAGGCCACAGGCGGGAACTGGAGATGATACAGCAGTTCTTCGGCGACAGTATGGAAGGACGGAGGCGACAGTGGCCGCAAGTCAAAAGATGGCTCTCGTACAATTTCCCAAAGGATATGCTCAATGCTGAAGGCTATGCCAATGCCTTCCGGAACGAGGAAAAATCCAAAGAGCAGATATTCGAGGCATTGAGGTATAACTGGGAAAGAAGCGCACTTCTGATGAAAGAGCGGAGGCAGGAGGGCCACATCCGCAACTGCCTGAGGGGACGGGTAATGGGCATAGGGAAGCAGGACTACAGGACCCGGAAGAAAATGCGCGGTATCATCTTCAAATACCCGGCTCTGGAGGACATCCTGCGCCAGATCGGAAGGGAGCATGAGAAGGACACTATAGAAAAGGACATTACCGCGATGCTCAATGTCCCCATACTCCTCCATCATTCCTCCAGCCGTCAGGAAATAGACGGTGTCACCGCGGGCAACAACTTAACGTGCCTCCTTCCCACTGAATACGCCCTGATGGACGAGCCGGTATTCTACAGAAAATATGTGGACCGGCAGCTCCAGCAGTTTCACTCCAAACCGCCCACTACATCCAAACAGAAGACCGACAGGACGACCAGATCGGAGCCACGGCTCGAAATGGGCCCCATAATCCTTGCCATCGACACCAGCGGCTCGATGAGCGGCAAGCCGATAGAGATATGCAAAGCCCTGTTGACCCACATTACCTACCTCGCCCGCAAGCAGAAGCGCAAATGCTTCCTAATAACCTTCTCCGTCCGGGCCAGGTACCTTGAAATCTCCAGACCGGGCCAATACTCCAAGGTAGAGGACTTCTTCTCCGACCGTTTTACCGGAGGCACTGACGGGGAGGAAATGCTGTCCGCCGCCCTGAAAGCACTGGGCAAAGAAGCGTTTTCCATGGCGGACGTGCTCATAATAAGCGATTTTCTCTTTCCACTTCCCAAGCCTGAGACCTCCGTAAAGATTCGGAATGAACAGGCCGGAGGCACACGGTTCTACGGCCTATGCATCGGCAAACACATAGGACCCTACAGCAAAGTACTTGATAAATTCTGGACGATATGAGATACGAAGACCTGCCGTTCCTGATCAATCCGTCCCTGCGGCTGAGCAGCCCATACCTGCAGGTGGCCTGGCGCCGCATTGACCAGCAGATGCTTGAGCATGAGGCCGGATTTCCCGCAGCGAACAGAGCGGTGTACACTTTTCAGAAGACAGTCCGGCTTCTGAGCGAGAGCAGCCCTGCATTGCTCTGCCTGTATTATTCGGACATGACCGACTTTGCCCGCCTGTCCATCCAGCAGTGGCTCCGCCGTCAGATCAAGTCCTTCGTCGAACAGACCGCGTCCACTGCCCTGCCATTGCGCCTGCACGAGCTGGAACGCCAAAAAGGTCTTTACTGCAGTAAAGTATCAGTGTTCCCTCTCAAACGCAGCATCTTAGGATATTGCACGCACACAAACGAGATAGCATTGTCCCCGGAGCTGGCACTCTTTCCCCTCCGGATGTCCGACGTCGTCATGCTCCACGAGATGGCCCACCTGAAGTACAAGCACCACCGCAAGAGCTTCTGGAAATTCCTATCCACTCTCATAGGCGAGGACGCCAATGAGGAGAAATACAAGAGTGACCTGGCCTACTGCAAGCACAGGGACATGATCGAGTTCCTCATGAAGTAAGGAAGCCTTTCACAAGAGCTTTCTCATGCTGTTCTATTCAGCAGCAACATGACCTTGACATTTTCATTCCCGCTACTTGTCACTGCTGTGTCGAACATGACATTCTCATACCCCAACCGCTTATGCACCGCCTTACGGAATGCCTCCACTTCCAAGTCTTCCAACGGATAACGGGAAGGATAAAGGACAAACACAACAGCATTGTCATATCTGGCTAAATCCAGCTGCCGGTATTTGGTCATGGACTCAAGGATGTAATCCAGGCGCCCGCTTGTTCCGCAGCCGACTGAGTAATAGTCATACCGCATACCATAGTCAACGCCCAACAGAAACTCCACATCACTGCGCGTGAAGGTGCTGCCAGGAAAACCGTAAAAGGTAATCTCCCACAGGCAGTGCATGGCAAGTTCCTCCATGCTGACCGACAGGCCGTCCGGAAAGACAAGCTCCTTAGCCAGCTCTTTCTCCCAGACATCATCGTCCAAGGAACTTACACGTGTGCTCTTTGTCCCGTCCTCCTTTATTGATGTTGTCACGGTCGCCTTCCCGCGATAATCCCTGTCCGGCTCCATGCCCCGGAGAATATCGTATGCCTCACGGAAGGCGTAGATGTTATCCAAATGTCTATTTTCCCACTTTTCCTAATAAGGCTGTCGAAGTCAACCTTCATAACAAGTTCCTTAAGCGTCATTCTGTTCCGTTTATGATTTGACAATATTGATTCAGAGCGATGTCCTGTTCTGGGCGAAGGGGAATGGCAAGATTATGGTCGAGCAAGAACTTGTTGCCGGAGTTCATGTCGTTCCAAGTGCCGTATTCCACCGCGTAAATATCGTTTTCCCAGCCGAAGATGTCTCCGTCATATTCCTGCGCGAAGCGAACGGCATACATCGTTCCGCTGACAATAGGGCACTGCACCACGATGACCGACCGGGTCAGAGCCACTTGCATACGGCAGCGGGCGACCAGTCTCGTGGGATTGGCCTTCACCCCGAAGGGATGCTCTGAGACTATGGCTCCACCTTTCGCCACAATCTCCTCCTGCAATGGCTTATTTACCTTAGGATGAGTGATGTCCAGTCCCGAGGCAACGACGGCGACAGTCTGCCCCTCCGCATCGAGACAGCCCCGATGGGCAGCCGTATCGCACCCCAATGCCAGTCCGCTGATGACCACATGCCCCTGCCCTCCGGCCTGCCCGGCAAAGCGGTATGCGACACCCAATCCTTCCGCATCGGCACCACGGGCACCGATAACCGCCACAGTGTCATCCCGGTTAAGCAACCCCAAGTCGCCCGACACATGAATGAGCGCAGGGGCGTCATTGCACAGGTTATTAAAATGCCAGGGATAATTATCAGCATAATACGGGACTGTGATGACCCCAGCTTTGGCCTGCCTGTCCAGTATCCGCCTGGCTTTGTCCATTTCACGCTGAGCCTTTGCCGCCGTCTCTTTCAATTGCCCGTTCCCCTCAATGCCCATCCCCACTATCTGCCGGGAAGAATATCCCGACAGCTGCAGGCACAGCAATTCCTCGACTGACGGGCAGGAAGCCTTCCATTCGGCTTTTTCCTGCTTCCTCCTTCTGACTATTC
>DVIL01000045.1 GCA_018711305.1 Candidatus Coprenecus stercorigallinarum | reverse complement strand
ACGAATTCCGTCCGAAGATGATACGGATTTTAGGGCAGCAAGAACAGTCCATCAGATAGTCTCGTACGGTTCAGTTTCCAAGTATCCCTGGGCCGCAAGAGGCCTCTCCAAAATCACTATGCATTTTAGTTAAATTGGAGAATATTGGTAATCAGGATGTCTGTCCTTTTAGCGATATTTCCATCCTTCTTACATTTTTATGATTTTGTAAATTATTGAATGGCAGAGAACTGCAACGCAACGAAAATGTATAGTGACGAGTTCGACAACGGAAATTTACAGAAGGACTGCTTTTGGCCAGTCGAAATTTAGCGGGGATATGCATATAAAGGTTGAAGGACTCCGCCATGGCATTGGACGAGCGGAAATACGCCAGGCATTGCTTGTGGAAGGGGAAGGGAGGTTCCAAACCGCTCCCGCCTGCAAAGTACCGGCACCCGTATCCTTCATTATTCCGGCATCATTCCGGCCTCCATTCCCACGATGCTTTTTAGTTACATTGTAATAGATTGTAAATAAAGCGATTAACGAAATGTCAGAATTCAACATGAAGCGAAAACAAGCCATTTCAGTCCCAAAACGCGCCATGTTCATAATAGCTATATTGACAACATGCTTTGTATCAGGCATATTTGTAATAACTAAAAAGCATCGTGAGAAATATGTTTGATGATGGGATTAACGAAATATTCTCGGGCAGCAAACAGATGTGTTATGCTGCTGATATTGTGGATGTTGGGATTTCATCACTTTGCGGTAACCGATTTGAAATGGCTTACGGCGGAGTGGCTACAGACAAGGTGCTTGAATATCTGCTGGTTAACAGAGTTGTTATCTGCCAGGCAAAATATCGTTAGGAGAGGGTGCACTGCATGCATAAGTCAAAAGAGGGTAGCATGCAGAAGCCGCATCTGGAGCCACAGGCGGGTTTTCTCCGAAATTGGTACGTCAATCAGTAATCCGTGTATGGACACGCTCCCCCGGCTGCCGTACCTTTGTCGTGTCAATTAAATACGGCAGATATGGACAATTTTACTTACCGATACCCCGTCCGCCAACGCTTCGGCAAGGGGTGCGCCGAGAGCGCAATCAAGGAAGAAATGGCCCGCGTGGGACGGAACGTGCTGCTGGCCTATGGCGGCGGCTCGCTGAAACGCTCCGGGCTGTATGACAGGATTACCGGCTGGCTGCACGAGTGCGGCAAGACTGTGACGGATTACGGAGGCATCCTGCCCAACCCCACCTACGATAAAGTACAGGAGGGGGCGCGCATCGTCCGCGAGCAGGGTATCGACTTCATCCTGGCCGTGGGCGGCGGGTCGGTCATCGACTGCTGCAAGATAGTGTCGGCGCAGGCGCGGACAGACGGGGATATCTGGGACATGATGTACGAAGAGCACCGCCTTCCGACGGAGTTCGTGCCGATGGGGGCCGTAGTCACCGCGTCGGGCACTGGCGCCGAGCAGAACAACGGGGCGGTCATCACCAATACGGAAAAGAAACTTAAACAGCCTCTTGTCGGGTCGTATCACTCTTTCGCCATTCTGGACAGCGACCTGACGAGGACTGTTCCTATGAAGCAGGTGATAAGCGGGGCTTTCGATACTCTGAGCCACTGCATGGAGACCTATATGGGCCGTCCGCTGGGGGATAACCTCTCCGACGAAATCAACGAGGCTGTAATGCGCAATGTCATCAGGAATCTGCGTGCCCTCATCGCCGATCCGGACGACGACTTTGCCCGTGGAGAGCTGATGTGGGACTCGGCCCTTGCCGAAAACGGCCTGCTGAAGTTGGGCAAGCAGACGGACTTCCAGTGCCACATGCTGGAGCATGCCGTAGGAGCCTATACCGACTGCAACCACGGTCAGGGACTTGCCGTCATCCATCCCGCCCTCTACCGTCATCTGCTCGCTGAAGGCAAGGAAAAGCTGGCGCGCATGGGAGAGCGGGTGTGGGGTGTGAAAGGCCGCACGACGGAAGAGACAGCCGCCATGTGCATCGATGCTCTCGAGGCTTTCATCCGGGAGATAGGCTTGCCCGTGCGCTGGAACGAAATGGGCATCACGGACGAAACTCTCCTGCGGGCCGCCGCCGATACCTGCCTGCTGATGCCCGGCTGCTGCAAGGCGTTTACCCGCGACGAACTGTTCGAGGTGCTGAAGGAACGTATGTGATGTTTGTATGAGCGGAATCCGGACATTCTCCATAGAGGAGCTGAACAGGCAGATGCGCCAGCCGACGCTGCACCCTCAAGTGGCGGTTATCGACCCGTCGCGGCTGGGGGAGGACACTGCCTTGTGCTTCACGGGCAATTACTATGCTGTCCGTTTCGTGCGGATACAGTGCGGTGAACCGTGCCCCTATGGGAGGCAGTCTGCGGATTTCCAATATGCTACGCTGGCGTTTACAGAACCGGGAGATACTGTAAGTGTCAGCCGGGCTGGAACTGCTGCTGGACTACTGTGCCCGCTTCTATGAACGCCAGTTCGCCTGTCGGACCGATATCAACCGGAAATATCTGACCGTGCTCGATGAGGCGCTTGACAGTTATTTCGGCCTTCACTGCCAGAAGTCCGTGGAAGAAGGGATATGCCGTATGGAATCAGCCCTTTCCGAACTTTCACCAGCTTATCTGAACGACCTTGTGCATGCCGAGACAGGAAAAACGCTTGCCGAGTACATCCGTTCCAGGATGATCGGATACATCAGGATGCGTGTCTGCAACGAAGGGTGTCCGTTAGAGCAGGTCGCCGGAGAATTCGGTTTCCGTCAGCCTGTCCTGTCCAGACTGGAGAAGATTGTATTCCTCCAGCGTAAGCCGCATGAAATGTTCGGTACGCAGTTCTCCTGACGGAGACTCTTTGTCCCTTTCCGTATGGTGATGGCGGAAACCGCATTTTTCCATTACCCGGCGTGATTTCGTATTGCCGTCGTAGTAGCCGCACCAGACAGCGGAGAATCCCAACTCACGGAAGCAGCGGTGCAGCAGGCAGCGTACCGCCTCCGGTATCAGGCCCAGCCCCCAGTAGGGTACGCCTATCCAATAACCTATCTCCGCTTCGTCACGGGCCATCTCTGCACTGTGCATCCCCTCTCCTGTCATAATCCCGATGCTGCCCACAGGTTCGCCTGTGGCTTTGAGCACTACCGCATACGTTTCGGGTGCTGCGAACACGGTGCGGATGATTTCAAGGCTGTTTTCCACGGATGTATGCGGAGGCCATCCGGCAGCAGGCCCTATTGCAGGGTCCTTGGCATATCTGAACAGGGATTCCGCGTCCGATTCTTCCCACGGGCGGAGTATCAGGCGTTCTGTAGTAATCATGTCTTGCAGGTTGTCGGTGTGTACCCGCGAAGATAACGGAGATAAGTCAGAATCCCTAAAAATTGGGATTGACCGGAGGCTTGCGGACCGCTACCTTTGCTACGTAAAAATCCAGTAGCAGATGCAGGTATTGAAAGAAGACATCCACAGCCGTATTCTGGCAGTCGCCGGACAGCAGTTCGGGCAGAAGGGGTATGCCAAAACCTCCATGCGTGAAATTGCCGTCTCGGCAGGTGTCGGGGTGGGGAATATCTACAACTACTTCACCGGCAAGGATGAACTTTTCCGGGAGGTGCTCGGTCCGGTCCTGCATGCCCTTGAGTCCATGCTGCAGGAACATCATGGAATACGGGGCGAGGACATCATGGTGATGAGGTCGGAGAAATATCTGAGGGCCTGTATCGACGAGTATGTGGCCCTGATTGACACTCACCGCAGTCTGATGGAGATTCTGCTGTTCCGCGCTCAGGGCTCTTCTCTGGAACATTTCCGCGAAGACTACACCGACCGTTCCACGGAACTGGTCAAGGCCTGGTTCTCGGCCATGCAGCGGAAGCATCCCGGAATCAATACGGCAGTGTCCGATTTCATCATACACCTGCATACGGTGTGGATGTTCACGATGTTCGAGGAACTGCTGATGCACTCGGTGCCGAAGCGGGAAATGGAGAATATCCTGCACGACTATATTCTTTTTGAAATCCAGGGCTGGAGGGCAATCATCAGGATATGAGGACCAGGGGGCAGACATACGGACTGACGGCCGCAACGGAAAGGCCGGCAAGGAGGAAATCTTCACGGAGGTTTCCTCCTTTTTTTATGAACAAATCTGAATATCGTTCACTATTAAACAACAAAATGTACAATGAAACAGAAATACGAGTTTAAAAGCATTGTGGCGGAGACACTGCTTATTCCGCTATACATGAGGGCAAAGGAAAGCCGTCGTGAACATCCCATTCTGGATGACAAGGCTGCGGAGCGGCTGGCGGACAGCCTGGAATACGATTACACCCGATTTGACGGAGCAAAGCTGAGCGAAGTGGGATGCGTGGTGCGTGGATGGTATTTCGACCGTGCCGTAAAACGCTTTGTCGATACGCATCCCCGTCCGGTAGCGGTAAATGTCGGCTGCGGGCTGGATACCCGTTTCCAGCGTATAGGCAACGGGAAAGCGGTCTTTTATGACTTGGACTTGCCTGAGGTCATAGCACTGCGTCGGGAGTTGATACCAGAGCAGGCAGGCAATGTCTATATCGCGGCTTCATTGCTGGAAACCGATTGGATGGATGACCTGCTCCGGAATCATCCCGATGCGGAATTTATCTTTATTGTGGAGGGCGTGCTGATGTATTTTTACGAGAAGCAGGTCAGGGATTTCCTTCATCACGTGGCAAGCCGTTTCGGAGGTGGGGAGATATGGTTCGACGTGTGCGGTACGATGATGAGCCGGCACGGTGTGAAACCGGATTCCCTGCGCGACCACCAGGCGCAGATCCGGTCCGGGCTGAGTGACGGACATATGGTGGAACAATGGGAACCCGCCCTGCAGCTCATCGAGCAGGCTAACTACATGAAATTCTTCCGTCCTCGCTGGGGTTTCTTCTTCGGGCAGATACTGGGGCGCATGACACGGCTCTGCTACAGGTTCAGTTCATTACTCGGATATAGGATAATCTCCAAATAAGATGTTGCAATGAATAGTACAAAAAAGAAAAAAGGTCTGGCCCGCCTGTTAGAGATAGCGGGACAGAAGAAGGGGCTGCTTGCCTTGGCCGGAGTGTTGTCGGCCGGCAGCGCAGTCTGTATGCTCGTGCCCTACTGGGCTGTCTATGAGATTCTGAAAGAGCTGCTGACACATGGCGGCAGTCCGGCTTCGGCGGACGGGGCAGGAATGGTCCGCTGGGGATGGACGGCGTTGGGAGGACTTGCCGGCGGACTGGTATTGCTGTATGCGGCCCTGATGTCTTCCCACGTGGCGGCTTTCCGGATTCTGTACGGACTGCGTGTCCGCCTTTCGGAGCACATCGGCCGGCTTCCGTTGGGATATCTGAACAACACTTCCACCGGAGCCATCAAGAAAACGATGGACCAGAACATCGAAAAGATAGAAGGCTTCATCGCCCACACCATTCCGGACCTGGTCAATGTGACAGCCACAGTGACGGTGATGATTGTCATCTTCTTTTCACTGGATATATGGCTGACGGTCGTGTGTCTGGGAGTCGTGGCAGCCAGCCTGTTCCTTCAATTCTCCAATTTCATGGGGAAAAAGGCGAGGGAGTTCATGGGCATTTATTATGATGCGCAGGAAAAGATGAGTGCGTCGGCCGTGCAGTATGTCCGGGGAATGCCCGTAGTCAAGATTTTCGGACAGAGTGTCCTTTCGTTCCGTCAGTTCAATGCCGAGATCCAGGCATACAAGACATTTGCCCTGAAGTGCTGTGATACCTACCAGAACGGGATGGTGGCATTTACCGTCCTGCTCAACTCGATGGTGACGTTCATCCTCCCTATGGGCATCCTGCTGATGCAGGCCAGTCCGCAATCCTTGTCATTGGCTGTAGTATGGCTGTTTTTCATCATCATGGGACCGGGCATGGCTTCTCCGGTTTACAAACTGACATTTCTGGGCGGCAATACACGCGACATAGATGAAGGCGTAAGCCGTATCGACCGCATCCTGGAAAAGCGGCCCGTGCCGGAACCGGAACATCCGCAAGTGCCTGCCGCCTACGATGTGGAATTCCGACATGTGTCATTCTCTTACGAAAACACGGAACAGGGCACACGGACGGAGGCTTTGCGGGATGTAAGTTTCATTGCACCCCAGGGAGAAATAACGGCCCTTGTCGGCCCGTCCGGGAGCGGCAAGTCCACGGCAGCCAACCTGATACCCCGCTTTTGGGATGTGGAACAGGGGGAAATACTCATAGGCGGCGTGGACATCCGCCGGATAGCCGTGGAGAAGCTGATGGACATGGTGTCCTTTGTCTTTCAGGATACCTTCCTGTTTTACGATACGCTCTATGAGAACATTGCTGTCGGCTCTCCTTCTGCCACCCCCGAAAAAGTGATGGCGGCCGCCAGGGCGGCCCAATGCCATGATTTCATAGAAAGGTTGCCGCAGGGGTACGGCACCCGCATTGGCGACAAAGGAGTATTCCTGTCCGGAGGCGAGGCGCAGCGGATATGCGTGGCGCGTGCCATTCTGAAGAATGCGCCGATACTGGTCCTGGACGAAGCTACGGCCTTTGCCGATCCGGAGAACGAACAGAAGATGCAGATGGCATTGCAGTCGCTCATCAAGGACAAGACGGTCATCGTGATAGCGCACCGTCTTTCCTCCGTTATTTCCGCAGGCCAGATTGTCGTTATGAAAGAAGGACGGGTCGTACAGTGCGGGAAACACGAAGAACTGTCGGTGACGGACGGCACATACAAGAAAATGTGGGACGCCTATACTAGCGCATACCACTGGACGTTGAACAAAAACTGATATAGAATCATGAACGCGATAAAGAACATTACAATAGGACATACCGAACGGCTATACAAGCCTGTAGGTTATACAATGCTTGCCAACCTGGTCAATATCGTGCCCTTCTGCCTCTCCATAGAGGCGGTACGCATCATCTTCAGTGCTTTTGACGGAAGCGGACAGCCGATTGATACGGTCCGGCTGTGGTGGATAGCCGGCGTCATGGCTGCCTGGATGCTGGTCATGGCCCTGGCTGAACGGGCCTCTTACCGGGCCAATTTCCGCGGGGCTTACGAAATGAGTGCTTCGGGGCGTTTGTCGCTGGCGGAGCATCTGCGCAAACTTTCTCTGGGCTTTCTGTCCAGACGCGACCCCGGCGACCTGTCGTCCATGCTCATCACGGACTTCACGATGGCCGAGACCGGAATATCGCACCATCTGCCCCAGCTGATGGGAGCCGTGGTCATGCCTGTCCTGGCTTTCGCCTCGCTGGTCTGGATTGACTGGAGAATGGCGGTCTGCATGTTCGCCGCCCTGCCGCTTGCCATGCTCGTGTTGTGGGCCAGTACAAGTGTGCAGAAGAAGTTGAGCGGCAAGCAGATCCAGGCCAAAATCAATGCCGGGAACCGCTTGGAGGAGTACCTGCAGGGCATCCGGGTGATGAAAGCCTACAACCTGCTCGGCGACCGTTTCGTTCGGCTGAGGGACGCCTTCGCCGGACTCCGCCGCGCCTGCATCCGGCAGGAAGCGCTGCTGGGCCCGTTCGTCCTGCTGAGCATCACATTGGTCCGTGCCGGACTGACAATGATGGTCCTGTGCGGCACATACCTTCTGTTGGGAGGAGAGCTCTCGCTGCTTGTATTCGTGCTCTTCCTCATTGTCGGCTCCCGCGTGTTCGACCCGCTGACCTCCGCCCTGACCAATTTCACCGAGTTCCGTTATTTCTCCATTGCCGGAGGACGTATCCTTTCCCTGATGAACGAGCCGGAGATGAAGGGGGAACGGCAGTCCCCGGAAGCAGGTGACATCCGGTTCGAACACGTGTCGTTCGCGTACCGGGACAGGGATGTGCTGCAGGATATTTCACTGACACTTCCCGCGAACTCACTGACAGCCCTTGTCGGTCCATCCGGCAGCGGAAAGAGTACGCTGATGAAGCTATGTGCCCGGTTCTATGACCCTCAGAAAGGACGTGTCTTCTTCAACGGCGTGCCGATGGATGAGATCAATCCCGAAAGCCTGATGAGCCGTATTTCCATGGTGTTCCAGGATGTCTACCTGTTCCAGGACACCATACGCAACAACATCCGTTTCGGCAAGCCGGATGCTACGGAGGAGGAAATCGTCGCCGCAGCCCGGAAGGCCTGCTGCCATGACTTCATCATGCGGTTGCCGCAGGGGTACGACACGATGGTGGGGGAGGGGGGCTGCACCCTGTCCGGCGGGGAAAAGCAGCGCATATCCATAGCCCGCGCCATCCTCAAGGACGCACCGGTCATCCTGCTGGACGAAGCGACCGCCTCGCTCGACCCCGAAAATGAACTGGAGGTGCAGAAGGCCATCGACTCCCTGATCAAAGGGCGGACCGTTATTGCCATTGCCCACAGGCTCAAGACCATCAGGAATGCCGACCGGATCATCGTCCTGGAAGGCGGACGGATAGAGGAAGAAGGCACGCATGAGACATTGATGCAGTCCGATGGCCTGTATGCCCAGTTGTGGAATATTCAGGAACACATCTCCGGCTGGAAGCTGTAGGCCGTCCCTTCCCGCAAACCTCCTCGCAGGTGAACCGATAACGGCAAATACGGTACACCTGCGCAAGTCAAATGCAGAAATTTTTGTAACTTGCAGAAATTTTAGACGTAACGCGTATGAAAAATCTTGTATTTGCAGTGGTGGCTGCGGTCTCCGTCCTGTTTTTGTCGGGCTGTGTTTCCGGAAACAGGTATGTAATTGAGGGAAATGGAGAGTCTCTCGTAGACGGGCATTGGATGTACGTTATGGATGGTGAAGACTGGTCCATACTGGATTCGGCCAGGATAGAGAACGGGTCGTTCCGGATAGAGGGATCTGATTTCGGCTCACAGACAGCTTTTCTGTATATGGGAGCAAATTCCGCTCCGTCCGGGCTTTACCAGGTGAGCGATATTGTATTCCTGGAACCGGGTAATGTGTCTATGGAGTATATGCAGGATTATGATATGTTTCTTGCTTACGGTACTCCGATGAACGATTTATACAGTCGGTTGATCATAGAGGGCATAGAGGATTATGATGATCCGTTGGACCTTGTCCGGAACAATCGCAATGTGCTGGGGCTTGTTCTCATGGACGGGTTTCTGGTAATGCCTTCCAAGTCAGAGACAGAGGAACTTCTGGACGGTTTCCCTGAAAGTATGAAGGAGCATCCTTTGTATGTTCGTCTGCGGGAGACTGTTGAGGCGATAAAAGCTGACGTCGGACTGCCTTACTGTGATGTCGAGGGGAAAGATACGGATGGTAATGTGCTTAGACTCAGTGATATCGTGAGCAGGAAAGGGGTGTGTTACGTGCTTTTGGACTTCTGGGCCTCCTGGTGCGCCCCTTGTCGTGAGGAACTGCCTGAGCTTGTCAGTATCTACGGACAATACCACCGCTCCGGCTTCGAAATATACGGTATTTCTTTCGACGGTAATCAGCAGAGCTGGAAGGATGCAATCCGGGAGTTCCGAATGAGCTGGCCCAACGCGCTTGCGGAATTTTCCGGGAATGCCAGTACGAGCCCATTCTGGACCGCATACGGAGTCAGCGGCATCCCTTCGAACTTTCTCATAGACGCTTCGACCGGGGAAGTGATCGCTAAAAATCTGCACGGCGAGGATCTTGCGGCAGAACTCGAGACTCTTTTCCCGGCTGAGGCCGGTTTCCAAACTGAGGCTGGACAACGGTAGGCAGTGAAGCGGTGGTTGCAAAATCAACGAGAGTCTTTCGTAGGTCTTTAAGTCTACGAAAGACTCTCGTTATAATCGTATTATTCATTAATTCAGCTTGTTACGAAAAAAAACGACCGAAGCCCCTTCCTTGGAAGGGGTTTGGGGATGGGTAGGAAAAGCGGAGCGAAGTCGTATCTGCGCTCAGTGCAGATACGACTTCAGGGCCTCCACATACTCCGCAAACGCCCCCCGTCCCTTCTGCGTTATCCTGCAGACAGTCCGCGGTTTCCGCCCGACGAACCCTTTTTCGACAGTGATGTACCCTGCCTCGGACAGTTTGTCGAGCTGAACGCTCAGATTGCCGGCCGTAGCTCCTGTGGCTTCGCGCAGGTACACGAAATCGGCTTCCTCAAGCGAGAGCAGGGTGGACATGACTGCCAGACGCAGTTCCGAGTGCAGCAGCGGGTCCAGTTTTACAAAGTCTCCCATGGCCGTTATTGTTGATTACGGGTTCTGTGGTTGAAGATCAGGCCGGGAATGACCAGGTCCAGCAGTGATGCCATGGCCATTATGAGGGGAATGTACGTAGGGTCATTGAGCCAGTAAGAGCACAGCAGGCCGCCGAGTCCGCTGATGATTCCGAGCAGGAAAATAGTCCATGACTGGCTCAGCCATCCTGTTATCGCACCTGCCATGCCGAGCAGCAGCACAATGATTGCGGTTGTCTGAAGCGGTATGAAGAATGCCAGTATTCCGGTTGAGACGGCGAATATGCCGAATGTACACCATATCTGGCCTACTGTCTTGGTTATCAGATTCTCTCCGTGTCCGCGCCTCTCGTAATTCCTGGATGCCAGCCTGTCCAGAGGCCATCCGAGTACGGGTATCAGGAACCACGCGATGTGCCACATGCGGTTGTCGGTAAGGGCCAGCCCCAGCATTACCAACCCCGATACCACCAGCAGTACCAGACCCCATATGAGCATCGCAGTACCGCCTCTTCTTTGAAAGTCATTCCGGCTGTCGCGTATTGCCTGTGAAATGATTTCGAGGGACTTTTCCACTGAAAGTCCGTTCTGGTTGTTGTTATTGTTTTCCATTGCAGTTCTGTAGTTTTATTGTCCGTAATTTTTGTAGTATGCTCGATTGCGTTGTCTGCCTCCTTACCTTTGCCAGTAATTCATACCGATTGAGATCCTTTCGGTCTCCTCCTTTTCTTCATTTCCCATGCTGTCAGTCCTGAGTGCCGTCATGGCAAATCCCTCGGCTGGATATCCTTCCTCCGTCTTGTCCATCCTCCAGTTACGGTTGCTGTCCTGCATCAGGAACAGTGTCCATTGTCCTTCTTCAGGGACATTGATTTCGCCGTTGACGTTCAGCTTGCCGTCCTTGTCCGGTCTGGCATCGGTACAAGAGATAATTGCGCCCCAGCCGGACTTCATTATAGCCCCTAAGTCTGGTCCGGCACTTTCACCGTTGTCAGGTACAATCCAGACCAGTACATTGCCGCAGGTGTCCTTCAGGTCGGTTGCGGTCAGTACGGCCTTTATGGTTGATGATTCCCTCGCCAAAGTCGCGATGACAGATGCGCAGCACATCATAACGATTGCAAAAATAATAAAAATCCTTTTCATGATAAAATACTTTAAAAAATAAACTAAAATTTTCAAAAAAAAGAAGAGTGGCGCCTTCTCCTCCCTTTCGTTTTACGGTGCAAATATAAACTGATTTATTTTATAAACCAAATATTCCGGCAAAATATTTCAGGAAGTCAGGATTTGAAAGGGAAAGGAAGTCATGCTCCTGTTGCCGTTTTCTCAACCTGTATGGGTTGTGAGTTGTGCCGCATCTTCCTCATCATTCCACAACGGCATCAAATCCCTCAGTCCGCTGCCGTTGTGGAAGTTATTATGTGAGTCTGTAATGGTTGATTTCTTGTATTCCTCTTAGTATTAGTAGGTTGCTTTGTTTTATATCTTACAGACTCAACGGGAAAATGATGGGAAAAGGGGAGTAAACGTCCTTAGGTAACATTTGAGGCTCGTACCATGTATGTATCTGTTGAAGTGATTTGTGTACAATAGGTTAATGATTAGTGAGTTGCTTGGTTGTGCGGGAAACAGATTCATCGAGTTTATGTGTAGTCTGTTATCGGCTGATTGTGCAAATGCCGTGTTTTTCAGGCTTTTATTTCAAGTAAGTCTTTACAGACATATGATTGTATTCGACAGCCTGTAGGAGACGTATTCCTGTATTGCATTCATTGTTTGTTTGTTATTTGTTTTTAGTAAAAACAGACACCCGGAGTATGCTTGAAGAGAAGGTACGGCGGAAGCATGGGCAAAGAAGCATGTACCATGGGCAAAGAAGCATGGCTGAAATATGTATGTGGGTTAGGGGTACGGTTATGGGTATTGTCAGGACGTTTCTATATGCGGAGGCCGGAAAGTCCGGATGTTGTGAAATGGTCGGCTTGTATGAGGACGGAATGTGCAGGGTGTAGGTTCCCATCAGAGGAGTGAGACTGGCAGGGAAACGATAGAAAAATGGATATGGGCCGGAGATGACGGGAAAGTTTTTGGAAAAATTCACTATATTTGAATGTTAAATGCCTGGCCGATGAAAAAGATTCTATTCGCAATAGTGGCTGCCGTGATGCTGGTGTCTTGCGGTGGCGGAAATAATCAGAAGATAAAAGTAGCTGTGTTTCAGGGGGACGGAGGTGCCGTTACCTGTATCCGCGAGACTGTGGCGGCTCTCAGTCTGGATGAGGATATGGAGGTGAGGATAGTGCACAGCAGCGATATCGCGTCCGGAGTGCTGGACAGTCTGGATGCAATAGTGATTCCTGGAGGAGGCGGAAGCCGTCAGTATCTGAATTTGGGTCAGACCAATATGGCGCTGATCAAGGACTTCGTGCACCGCGGAGGCGGGGCGGTGGGTATCTGTGCAGGTGCCTACCTGTTTTCTAATACCCCGGACTATACCTGCATGGCCCTTACCGGTGCCAGGGCAATTGACCGCGAGCATGACAACCGGGGCCACGGCATGGCCAAGATGACTTTGAACAAGGAGGGCAGGAAGATATTTCACGAGCTGGCCAAGGAGGATACATCCTATGTGTTCTATTACGAAGGGCCTGTATTCGTGGATAGCGATGTCCCCTTCACTTCTTTCGGTACCATGGAGAGCGATGTGCATGAGGAGGGCGGTGCGCCTGCCGATATGACCAACGGCAAGCCTTTCCTGACCGGCAATGATTACGGTAAGGGCAAGGTGTTTACGGTTGTCGGGCATCCTGAGGCCACTCCCGGCAAGATGTGGATGGTGCCGCGGATGGTGCGCTGGACTCTCGGCAAGCCGCTGAAGACATATCCACGGGAAGTTCTGACTCCGCCGGTTGCTCCGGAAGAGATCCTTATGAGCGTGGATGACCTGCGCTACGAGTCGCAGTGCTTCCAGACTTTCCTGTATGGAACGGCACAGGAGAAGGTGGCTGCTCTCGGCTGGCTGGAGGACCACTATTCGTGGGACTGCAAGACGTGGTTGCAGGGACTGCTTTACGATGCTTCCCCGCAGGTGAGGGCGAGGGCTGCAAAGTATATAGGAGAGATTCAGTATCTGCCCTACGAGGTTGACCTGAATGCCGCACTGCTGAGGGAAAACGATGCAAAGGCGCGTGCGGCGATGCAGCAGGCTCTGGACGCTCTGGCAGCCCTCAGACCATGGCTTTAGTATCGGATTTTTAACAATACTTAATATATAACTGATATGATCAAACGTCTTTTTACCATCTGTGCTGCTATGTCAGTAGCAGCCGCCGCCATGGCTCAGGGCGGAATCACTGACGAGATGATGGACCGGATCCGTCAGGGCTGGCAGGGAACGCCCGAGGAACTGGCCCTGCAGAATGCCATTTCTGCCAATGACATCAACAAGCTCTCCGTAAAGCAGGGCATTGAGGCCACCTACGACTACTACTTTTCTGACGAGGTGAAGTCCAAGGGTATCTCCGACCAGCAGTCCAGCGGACGCTGCTGGCTGTTCTCCGGGATGAACGTGCTTCGTGCCAAGATGATCGAAAAGTACAACCTCGGACCCTTCGAGTTCTCCCAGAACTACATCTTCTTCTACGACCAGCTGGAGAAAGCCAATCTCTTTCTCCAGGGTATCATCGACACCCGTGATCTTCCTATGGATGACCGCAAGGTGGAGTGGCTTTTCCGTCACGCGATAGGAGACGGCGGCCAGTTCACCGGAGTATCCGACCTGATAACCAAGTATGGTCTGGTCCCCTCCAATGTGATGCCCGAGACATACTCCAGCAACCACACTTCCGGAATGTCCCGTCTGCTGAATCTCAAACTCAAGGAGTTCGGCCTGGAACTCAGGGAGATGACAGGCTCTAAGAAGGAACTGCCCGCCATGCTCGAGCAGCGCAAGGTGGAGATGCTGGCCTTTGTATACCGTTTCCTCGTGCTCAATCTCGGCGAGCCCCCTATGGAGTTCACTTGGACCATGTATGACGCCGAGGGTAAGCCTGTCAGCACAAAGACCTACACCCCGAAGTCATTCTATGACGAGTATGTGGGCGTGGACCTGAAGAACAACTATGTGATGCTGATGAACGACCCTACCCGCGAGTTCTACAAGGTCTATGAGATAGAGTACGACCGCCATCAGTATGACGGCAAGAACTGGCTGTACATCAATCTTCCCATCGAGGAGATCGAGGCAATGGCCATCGCATCCATCAAGGACGGTACCATGATGTACTTCTCCTGCGACGTGGGCAAGTTCCTCGACAGGCAGAACGGCGTGCTGGATGTGGATTACTACGATTACGGCTCACTCATGGGAACAACCTTCGGTATGGACAAGCGCGAGAGAATCCTCACCGGCTCCAGCGGCTCGTCCCACGCCATGACCCTTATGGCAGTGGACCTGGATGAGAACGGCAACGCCAGGAAATGGAAAGTCGAGAATTCCTGGGGCATGACCGGCCACAAAGGCCATCTGGTGATGACCGACGAATGGTTCGAGGAATACATGTTCCGTCTGGTAGTGGAGAAGAAGTACGTGCCCGAGAACATCCTCAAGCTCCTGGACACTGCTCCCACCATGCTTCCGCCCTGGGATCCCATGTTTGCGGAGGAACTTTAATTCAGACGGTAATGGAACGCCTGCGCAGAATCTGGCTCTTCTATTACGAAGGCTTCAGGGACATGTCATCCCTCGGCAGGACTTTGTGGATTGTAATTCTCCTGAAGCTGTTTATCATGTTCGCCATCCTGAGAGTGTTCTTCTTCCGTCCGGCTCTTGCAGACTGTGAGTCGGACGCGGAGAAGAGCCGGACGGTGATAGAGAATCTTACAAAGTAATATTAATGCTAAAACCTTAAACGCATGCTTTTAACGACACTGGTAGACCTTTCAAGGTGGCAGTTCGCTCTGACTGCAATGTATCATTGGCTGTTTGTGCCCCTGACTCTCGGTCTGGGCTTTCTTATAGCCTTTATGGAGACCCGGTACGTGATGACCGGAGATGAGTTCTGGAAGAGGACCACGAAGTTCTGGATGAAGCTTTTCGCCGTCAACTTCGCGATGGGAGTGGCTACGGGTATCATCCTGGAGTTCGAGTTCGGTACCAACTGGAGCAACTATTCATGGTTCGTGGGTGACATATTCGGTGCCCCGCTGGCCATAGAGGGTATTTTCGCGTTTTTCATGGAAAGTACCTTCTTCGCTGTGATGTATTTCGGCTGGAACAAGGTCAGCAAGAAGGCCCATCTGGTATCGACATGGCTTACGGCCATAGGAACCAACCTCTCTGCAATATGGATCCTTATAGCCAATTCCTGGATGCAGTATCCTATAGGAATGGAGTTCAATCCGGATACGGCCCGCAGCGAGATGACCGACTTCTGGCAAGTGGTGTTCTCGCCGGTGGCCATCAACAAGTTCCTGCATTCGGTGACCAACGGTTATGTGCTGGCATCGATATTCGTGATTGCCGTATCGTCCTGGTTCCTGCTGCGCAAGCGGGAGCAGACACTGGCCCGCAAGTCCATCCGAATAGCCTCGGTATTCGGCATAATATCCCTTGCAGTGCTTATAGGTACCGGTGACGGCTCCGCCTATAATGTGGCAAAGGTGCAGCCGATGAAGCTGGCTGCCATGGAGGGACTGTACGACGGCTCTGAGAAAGCGCCATTAGTAGCCGTAGGTATCCTTAATCCCGACAAGGACATCATAGGCGAGGAGGGTGCAGACGAGGACCCTTACCTTTTCGAAATATCCTTCCCCAACATGCTCTCATTCCTTGCGACCCGTCAGGCAGACGGTTTCGTGCCAGGCATCAATGACATTATCAAAGGTGGCTACGAGTTCACCGACAGGGAGGGCAACACCTACATCGAGCCCTCGTTTGCCGAGAAAAAGGCAATGGGTACGGCGGCAGTCACTGCACTGGCTGACTATCAGACAGCCAAGGAGTCCGGAGATACCCAGGCAATGGCCCAGGCCGAGGCAGTGCTGGAGCAGAATTTCGACTACTTCGGCTACCACTATGTGGAGGAGCCCGAGGACCTCGTACCCAATGTGCCCCTGGTATTCTACGCCTTCCATATCATGGTGGCCCTCGGCATGTTCTTCATCCTGCTCTTTATCCTCTACATCATCTTCGAGTGGAAGAACCTCATCGTCAAGGATAAACACAAATGGCTCCTATGGCTCGGCATCATCAGCGTGCCTCTGGTATACATCTGCTCGCAGTCGGGCTGGATAGTAGCCGAGGTAGGCCGTCAGCCCTGGACGATCCAGAACCTGCTTCCCGTGAATGCGGCCGTATCGGGAGTCGAGTCCGGCAACGTTCTCACGACCCTGATCATTTTTGCAGTCCTGTTCACCGCCATGTTGTGCGTGGAGATCAGCATCATGCTCAAACAGATTAAGAAAGGAGGAGAATAATTATGGATACACTGTATTTTCTGCAACATTACTGGTGGGCCCTGGTTGCCCTTCTCGGAGCTATTTTAGTGTTCCTGCTGTTCGTACAGGGTGCACAGGGTCTGCTGCTCCGCACTGCTTCCTCAGAGGATGAAAAGGATTTTGTAGTAAAATATGCAGGGCATAAATGGGAAATAACCTTCACGACCCTCGTGACTTTCGGAGGTGCCGCCTTCGCATCCTTCCCCCTGTTCTATTCCACCAGTTTCGGCGGAGCCTACTGGCTGTGGATCTGCATTCTGCTGCTTTTCGTAATTCAGTCATTCTCCTTCGAATACCGTAAGGCTGCAGGCAACCTCTTCGGTGCCCGTACATTTGAGATATTCCTCTTTCTCAACGGCGCTCTCGGAACATTCCTGCTCGGGGTGGCTGTCGGTACTTTCTTCACCGGCGGGGCCTTTACGGTGGACAAGGTGTCCATAACGGATGCGGCGTCTCCGGCCATTTCCCGCTGGGCAAACGGCTGGCACGGACTGGACGCTCTGGCAAATCCGATGAACCTGCTTCTTGGAGTAGTGGTATTCCTGGCTGCCAGGACCCTTGGACTGCTCTACCTTCTGATGAAACCGGATGTAGGTGCATTTGCGGAGAAATGCCGTAAGAGGCTGATGATCACGGCTCCTGCCTTTGTCCTGACTTTCGTGGCTTTCGTGCTGTGGATGTTCCTCAAGACCGGATATGCGGTGGATCCCGCTACAGGCACAATATCTGCCGAGCCTTTCAAGTATCTGCACAATATGCTGCACACTTGGTGGATAGCCGTAGTGTTCCTGTCAGGAGTGGTGCTCGTACTCGCCGGACTTGCAAGGCATTTCCTCGGCAAGGGAGTCAGACAGAACTTCTACATCGTGGGCGGCGGAGCCTTGCTGGCTGTCTGGGCCATCCTGCTCTGCGCCGGTTTCAATGACACCGCCTACTACGTATCGACCGTGGACCTGCAGAGCTCCCTGACTCTCTACAACAGTTCTTCGAGCCTCTTCACCCTCAAGGTGATGGCCTGGGTGTCCATAGCGATTCCCTTTGTCATAGCCTATATCGTATGGGCATGGCGCAAGATGCGGTAACCCCGGCACTATGAAGAGGACAGACTACTATTCCCTGATGGAGAGGCGCATACGCAGGATACTCATGATATCCAGCAGTTACGACGCCTATATTTTAGAGGAGGACGGACAGATCGAGGCCCAGCTTTACCGGGAGTATATCGACCTGAACATCAGCAATCCTCCGGCCCTGACCTGGGTCAATACCACTCAGGAGGCGATAGATCTGCTGGAGAAGGATCCCGGGTACGACCTGATAATCGACATGTTCAATGTCAGGGATGCCGCAATCTTCGATCAGGCCAGGCATATCCGGGAGAGATGGCCAGGTATCCCGATAGTGATACTGACCAATTTCTCCCGGGAACTGCTGAAAAAGATAGCGTCTGCCGACCAGTCTGCCATAGACTACATCTTTACATGGAACGGTAATGCAGATCTGATTCTGGCAATAGTAAAACTCTTGGAAGACAGGATGAACGCCGATGCGGACATCCTGTCCTCAGGAGTTCAGGCCATCCTTCTGGTAGAGGATTCGATACGCTACTATTCAACTTATCTTCCGGCCATCTACAAGCTGGTCCTCAAGCAGAGTGCTGAGTTTCTCAAGGAAGCCCTGAACGAACAGCAGCTCAAGCTGCGGAAACGGGCCCGTCCTAAAATTCTGCTGGCTACCAATTATGATGAGGCCATGGAACTGTATACGAAGTACCGCAAGAATCTGCTCGGAGTGATCTCGGATGTAGGTTTCGTAATGCACCGTGGGGACGGCCCGGAGAAGGAGAGGATAGATGCCGGAATAGAACTGTGCAGGCATATCAAGAGGGACATTCCCCAGATGCCTGTTATCCTGCAGTCATCCCAGGGCAGTGTGGCGGACACCGCCCGGGAGATGGGAGTCGGTTTCATAGAGAAGTACTCCAGCACTCTGCTGATACAGCTGTCCGAGTACATCAGCGAGGAGTTCGGTTTCGGGGATTTTGTGGTAAAGGATCTGGATACCCATCTGGTGATAGCCAGGGCCAAGGACCTCAGGGAAATGCAGGCCCTTATCTCTGAGATACCGGACAGGGAACTGGATTACTACTGCTCGAAAAACCGTCTGTCCAAATGGATGTATTCCAGGGGCCTTTTTACCTTAGGACGCAGACTGCGCAAGGCCAGCCTTTCCGACTTCTCCAATCCAGGGGATGTCAGGCAGTTTATTATCAGACAGATCAAGGATTACCGCATACTCGCAGGGCAGGGGATTATCGCCTCGTTCGACAAGGACAGCTATACCCGCTACATACATTTCGCAAGAATGGGTGAAGGCTCTCTCGGCGGCAAGGCCAGGGGACTTGCATTCATGAACAATGTGCTGCAGAGGTACGGTATTTCCTCCAAGTATCCGGGGGTGAGGGTATCCATTCCCAGGACTGTGGTGGTGGCGACAGACTATTTCGACCGCTTCATCCTGGAGAACGGGCTTCAGTATGTAATCGACGCGAACATTCCGGATGAGGAACTCCTGTCCGAGTTTGTCAGTTCCAGACTGCCGGAGGAGCTCGTGGAGCAGCTCAGGGCCTATATCGGTACGGTCTCTACACCTTTGGCAGTACGTTCCAGTTCGAAGTTAGAGGATTCGCACTACCAGCCGTTCGCAGGCATCTATTCGACCTACATGATCCCTTGCGTCGAGAACAGGGACCAGATGCTCAGGCTTTTAGGAAAAGCGATAAAGAGTGTGTACGCCTCGGTCTATCTGGCGGCGAGCAGGGCCTATCTGCACACGACTGGCAACCTGCTCAGTGAGGAGAAGATGGCTGTGGTGATTCAGGATGTATGCGGAACGGAGGACAGGGGCTATTTCTTCCCTACTGCCTCCGGAGTGGCCAAGTCCATGAACTTCTATCCCATGGAAGGGGAGAAGCCCGAGGACGGAGTGGTCAATATCGCCTTCGGCCTTGGGAAACTCGTGGTGGACGGCGGCAAGACCCTTCGCTTCTGTCCCAGATATCCTGCAAAGGCGGTGCAGATGTCTACACCGAGGTTCGCGCTCAAGGACGGACAGGATACGATGTATGCACTGGATCTGAAGCCGGAGGAGTTCAAGACGTCCATCGATGACGGAATCAACATCCACAAGTTCTCGATACCGGAGACAGAGGGTTTCCGCAATCTTTCCAAGGTAGCTTCCACTTGGGACTACCAGAGCCAGATGCTGCGCCCCGGCACATTCTCTGAAGGTATGAGGGTGATATCTTTTGCCAATATCCTCCAGTATGATGTGATTCCGCTTCCACGTATCCTGACGGATCTGTTGGATGTATGCAGACATGAGCTGCGCTGTGAGGTGGAGATGGAGTTTGCTCTGGACATGGATGTCCCGAAAGGGGAGAATGCCGTGCTGAGCGTATTGCAGGTAAGGCCCATCGCGGACTTTGCAGAGGAGCAGGCCGTGGACTGGAGTTCTGTGGATACCGCGCACGCTTTGGTCTATTCGGAAAACGCTCTCGGCTCTGGCCATATAGAAGGGGTTACCGATGTGGTATTCGTCAAGCCCGGCTCTTTCGACAAGTCCAGGACTGAGGAAATGGCCGCCCAGATAGAGGAGATAAACAGCCTTATGGGTGCGCAGGACCGTTCGTATGTGCTGATAGGCCCGGGCAGATGGGGGTCGAGTGACCCGTGGCTCGGCATTCCGGTGAGATGGAACCAGATATCGGAGGCGAAGGTCATAGTGGAATGCGGTCTGAAGGATTTCTGTATAGATCCCAGTCAGGGAACGCATTTTTTCCAGAATATCACTTCTTTGGGAATAGGTTATTTTACAGTCAATCCGTTCAGGGGGGAGGGTGTCTGCGATCTGGAAATGACCGGACAGGCGGAGACGGTGATGGAAACCGCCTTTATAAAGGCCGTTCATTTCCCTGAACCGCTCGAAGTCTTCATCGACGGACGCAGCGGGCGTGGAGTAATAGTGCCTCAGTAGATTTTTCAGAACACTGCAATGCCAGCTATCGCATTTGCTACAGCTTATGCCGTTCAATAGTACAGATTCCTTCCACACCGGCACCGAAACCCGGGAAACACTGCCGTTGTGGTAAATGTTAAATTTCGGAGGGGTTGCCGATAAGAAGCTCTTCCGCATACGGCAGTACAGCCTGTGCGATCAAGACATAAAAAGAGGATGTCCTCAAAGTCTCTTGACTTTCGGGTCACCCTCTTTTTTATAGCGGGATGTGAGATCGCAGGTTTGTTAGAGAAGCTGTCCGCGGGCTGTCTCGATGGCGCCCTTGAGCTCGAGGAGCTGGTCGCGGAGCTGCTGTACGTTGATGGCATTTATCACCTCAAGGGGTTTGAGGATGGTCTGGAGCTGCTCGAGCTCAGGATGATAGGGGATGAGGGACTTGACGCCTTCGTGTACGAGGATGAAACGGTAGGAAACCTCGGATGCTGTCTCGTCGGTGAAGCAGGGCATGAACTTGTCAATGTTCTGGGTAATGATGTAGAGCTGCTCTACGGTGCCTGCTACGATGGCTTCCCAGAAGAGGTTTGCGGTACCGGTCTTGACAGACTCGTCATAGAATTTCTGGATTTTGGTCTCAAGGCTCTCTGTAGACTGTCCTTCAGTTCCTCCGACAGTGAGTGCGGGGTTGTTGATGTCTACCAGAAGTTTTGAGATGGCCTGCTTGTAGCTGTCAACAGGCATGCCATAGAGTTCGGCTATGGTCATATCTGCGCTCAGCATGGCAACGGCCCTGTATTTCTCGTTGAGGGTAACTGCCTCGTCAGCCTTGGATGCGGGAAGCAGGTATGAGGGTTTGTTCCTCTTCTCCTTGTCGGTAAGGGTCAGCTTGCCGTTCTGGATGTCTACTATCACCGGAGTCGAGAGGCGTCCCATCTCCTTTACGAGTGAGTCGAGCTTGATTTTGAGGTCTGCTTTGATGTACTGCTCTTCAACGGATTCCTTGGCCTCAGTTTTCTTTTTGCCCGGATTATTGCCGCAGGCGCATACCAGCACCATTGTGGCGGCCACTAAAAGAAGTGTGATTTTTTTCATTGTGGTATAATTTGATAGTTGTTTCAGCAAATTATAAATATCAGAGCAAAGGTAGGATTTTTCGTAAAAAAACGCAAACTATTTCAATGTTTTCTCATGAATCGTCCAGGAATGTCAGCGAAAAGCAGGATTCCTGCAGCGATGCACATAAGCAGCAGTATGGCTATGTTATAGATGACAGTGTTGATTTTCAGGTTGCCGATAATCTTCACAGAGCTGTAGAACGGTGCCCTTCCGTTGCGGGAAGGAGGATCGAGCCATATCTGGCCGGCCTTTGGAACGATGGTGTTGCCGATGACTGAATACAGTTCCGGGGAGGAGGAGTTTGTCACCAGTGTCTCGAGGTATCCGTTGCAGTTGTCCCGGCGCAGTTTGATCAGGGCGTCCCGTCCATGTGCGTCGCGGTAAGCAGTGAGATGGCTGTCCGCTGCAAGTGTGGCGCGGTTGCCTATTGTACCAAGCGTATCTTCGGCATAGGAGAGCCAGGACTGTATGCGGTTTATTGAAGCCGTGTCCAGGACACCGTGCCGTATCGAGTCTGTGGAACCTCCGTACGGTCTGATTCCGGTGCGTTCAGAGAGTACCGGAATCCCGTGGCGGACAATCTCCAGATCAGCGCTGTCGCCGCTTTCCAGCCTCGATTCCAGTTCGTATATGAAGGCAGTGCGGTAATACTGGCTCTGGTATTTGACTTTATCGTCCGGAAATGTCATCTTCTCGAAATCGTTGTATGCGAAGGAACCTACTGCCAGGGCTTCGAATGCCCAGCGGGACGGTATGAGATCCCCAATTATCGGGACATTGCCTGTTGTGGAACGTGGGGTGAGGTCATCGAATTTTACAACCAGTCCGCATAGCAGGATCTGGGGAATGAGCAGCAGCGGTATGGTTACGTATATCGCGACAATGGAATTGAGCGACTGGGAAAGTATCAGACCGGTCAGGTTTGCCAGCATGGAGGAGAGGAACAGTATCAGCCACCAGATCCAGAAGGTGAAGCCGATGCCCATGACGGTGTTGCCGACAAGGATGAAAAGCAGGGTCTGGATGAGGGACACTCCGGCCAGATACAGAATTTTGGACCACAGGTATGCCGAGCGTGAAAGACGCAGGAATTTCTCTCTTTTGAGCAGGGCTCTGTCCTTGAATATCTCTTCGGCACTGACACTCATGCCGGCGAATATCGCCACGATGACGGCCATGAATATATAGGAGACGAGGTTCTTGTTGTCCATCACGGTATATCCGCTTTCTGGAGCGTATCTGGTCAGAAGGGCGACAATCATGGCCAGTAGAGGAGTCTCTGCAATCGTGATGAGAAGGTATTGCGAGTCGGGGAGCTTTGCCCTCAGGTTGCGCTGCAGGAAAATGAGCAGCTGCTTCAGGCGCGGAGGACGTTTCTGTTCCGTATGCGGGATATCCCGGTGTTCCGGTTCTCCGCTCCTGTCCACACGGTCGAGATACATTCTGTGCCATTCCTGCGGGGTGACTTTGCGGCTGTCGGTGATTTTCCCGCTGTCGTCGAGGGCCTTTTCGTCAATGATGTTGAGAATGATCTCCGGATTGACATTGCCGCAGAGGGAGCAGGTGCTGACTTCCGCATCGGCATAGTTGGCGGCCCTTTTGAAATAGGTGACCGCCTCGATCGGGTTGCCGTCGTAGACCGGATAGCCGCCGCGGTCGAGAATCCACAGTCTGTCGAAGAGCTTGAATATGTCGGAGGAAGGCTGGTGGATATTGACAACGATCAGTTTCCCCTTGTAGGTCTGTTCCTTGAGCAGGTTGATGACTTTCTCCGAGTCGGAGGAGGAAAGGCCGGAAGTAGGTTCGTCGAGGAACAGGACAGCGGGCTCGCGTATCAGCTCGAGGGCGATATTGAGACGCTTGCGCTGGCCTCCGGATATGTATTTGTGAATCGGAGAGCCCACTTTGAGATGCTTGGTCCCTTCCAGACCGAGGTCTTTGAGTATGGCGTCGGCTTTTTTCGAGATATCTTCCATGCTCAAGTCCGCAAAGCAGAGCCGGGCTGTGAACATCAGATTCTCGTACACCGTAAGCTCTTCTATGAGCAGGTCATCCTGGGGGACGAATCCGATAAGGTCCTTCACTCTCGGATCGGAAATGTCGCATCCGTTGAGGGTTATGCTTCCGCTGTCGGGCCGCTGTGTACCGTTGAGCAGGGAAAGCAGGGTGGACTTGCCTGTTCCGCTGCCGCCCATCACGGCTACGAGCTGTCCGCTTCTGAGGGTGAAAGTAAGGTCGTGCATTCCGTTGTCACTTCCCGGAAAGCGGAAATTGATGTCTTTTCCTGCGAGGACTATCTCCTGTTTCTCGCTGCAGGTATCGTACAGGCCGGCGATGTTGCTATAATATAGAGGAGCCATGTGCTTGCTTTTCAGCACTCCGCTCTGCTGCCATACTAAAAATGTCCCGGGCAGTACCGGGATGTCGTTCATCAGGACAGTATCCTTTCCGTGGTAGCTGAAGAGTATCTTGTTGTATCTCTCCAGATTGATAAGCCTCAGCTCTCCGTCCATGCCTTCACGGTTGAGGGTGAGCACCCGGTTGTTGGTATCTCCGGAGACGTAGCACACGAAGTCTTCGAAGATATCTGACGGCACCCCGAAAAGCTCGGCCACCTTCCTGAAAATGTCCATATTCTCCTCCGGAATGGATTCCCCTTTCTGCGATCCTGGTGTGGGGTCGCAGAATTCCATCAGACGAAGGAGCATGAGCGTCTGGTCCTCTCGGGAGATCTTGTGTTTTATGTTGGCGCAGATACCTTCGATGATGGAGTCCTTGTCCAGCTCCGGCGATTCGTCGTAGAAGTCCCGCAGGTCGGAGTAAAGAGGCAGGTAGTCATCCAGTTTCCTTACACCGAAATGTTTGGTCAGGTAGCTGGTGAGCATTTGCCGCGAGCGGTTCTTGTCGGTGTGGTTGACAGCGCCGAAGAGAGCAAAGAGGTTGAGCAGTCCGGATAGGATGATATCGTTCATACAGGTCGGGAATATGTGGATGAAATGAAAATCACCCGAAATTCAGATTCCGGGGGGAAGCAGGATTTCGGGTGATTATTGAAGTCAAAGATCGCTTACTTCACTACGGGAATCAGATTGCGGTCGCCGTAGCCGTTGTCCACCCTTGCGCAGGCAGGCCAGAACTTGTTGTCGCGGATCCACTCGAGGGGATAGGCGGCCTCTTCGCGGGGGTAGGGATGGTTCCAGGAGTCGGAGCATACCTCCTCGGCTGTGTGAGGTGCCATCTTCACGACGTTGTCGGTCTTGTCGGCCTTGCCTTCCTTGATGGCCTCGCACTCTCTCTTGATGCTGATCATGGCGTCCACGAAGCGGTCGAGTTCCTCGAGGGACTCGCTTTCGGTGGGCTCAACCATCAGAGTCTCGTGTACGGGGAAGGAGAGGGTAGGAGCATGGAAGCCGTAGTCCATCAGACGTTTTGCGATGTCGGTGGCGTCCACTCCGTAGTCGGCCTTGAAGTTCTGCAGGTCTACGATGCACTCGTGTGCCACGCGGCCGGTGACTCCGGTGTAGTAGATGTTGAACTCCTTGGACAGGCGGGATGCGAGGTAGTTGGCGTTGACGATGGCCATCTCGGTAGCCTTGCGCAGTCCGTCAGGACCGAGCAGCTTGATGTAGGCGTGGGTGATGGGGGCAAGCAGGGGGCTGCCGTAGGGAGCCGAAGCCACTGCCGTCACGCCGTGACCGCCGCACTGGGGCATTACGGGATGTCCGGGTACGTAGGGAGACAGATGGGCTGCCACGCAGATGGCGCCTACGCCGGGACCGCCGCCGCCGTGAGGCATTGCGAATGTCTTGTGCAGGTTGAGGTGGCATACATCGGCGCCGATAAAGCCGGGGTTGGTGATGCCGACCTGGCCGTTCATGTTGGCTCCGTCCATGTAGACCTGGCCTCCGTTCTCATGTATGATGTTGCAGATCTCGCGGATCTTGACCTCGAATACTCCGTGGGTCGAAGGATAGGTGATCATGATGCCGGCGAGGCTGTCCTTGTTGGCCTCGGCCTTCTGACGCAGCTCGTCCACGTTGATGTTGCCGTGCTCGTCGCAGCCTACCAGGACGATGTTGAATCCTGCCATGGCTGCGCTGGCGGGGTTGGTTCCGTGGGCTGATGTGGGGATGATGACGGTGTTGCGCGCACCCTGGCCCTGTGCCTCGAGGTAGCGGCGGATGGTCATCAGGCCGGCGTACTCTCCTGCGGCACCGGAGTTGGGCTGGAGGGAGCAGCGGTCGAAGCCAGTGATGACGCAGAGGTCATGCTCGAGCTCCGAGAGAATCTGGTTGTAGCCCTCGGTCTGCCATGTGGGTGCGAAGGGATGCACGTCGGTGAGCTCGCTCCAGCTCAGGGGCAGCATCTCGACTGCGGCGTTGAGCTTCATGGTGCAGGAGCCCAGAGGTATCATGGAATGGGTCAGGGAGATGTCCTTGCGCTCGAGCTTCTTGATGTAGCGCATCATCTCGGTCTCGGAGTGGTAGCGGTTGAAGACGCTCTCGGTGAGGATGGCGCTCTCCCTCTTCATGGGCACGGGATATTCGACACCGCGTCCGCACTGGGACTCTACACCGAAAATTCCGGCTATCTTCTCGGCCTCGGCGCAGTCGGAGAGCTCGTCGAAGGATATCTGGACGGTCTGGTCATCGGGATAATAGAAGTTGATGCCTGCGGCCTCGGCCTTCTCGCGGATCTCTCCGGCATTGGCGTTAAGTATGCGGATGGTATCGAAGAAATTCTCGTTGGCAAGGGTATATCCGCCCTTGCGGAGCAGGTCTGCCATTGCGTGGGCATAGTTGAAGGCATGCATGGCAATCTCCCGGATACCTTCGGGTCCGTGGTATGCGGCGTACATGCCGGACATCACTGCCATCAGGGCTGTGGCGGTGCAGATATTGGAAGTGGCCTTCTCCCTCTTGATGTGCTGCTCGCGGGTCTGGAGGGCAAGACGGTAGGCGGGCTTGCCGAGACGGTCGATGGACACGCCGATGATACGGCCGGGGATATTTCTCTTATACTGGTCGCGGGTGGCCATCCAGCCTGCTGTAGGTCCGCCGTAACCCATGCCGAGTCCGAATCTCTGGGCTGTACCGACAGCTACGTCGGCACCCCATGCTGCAGGCTCCTTCATGATAGCGAGGGCGAGGAGGTCGCAGTGTGCTGCCACGAGCATTCCGGCCTTGTGTGCGGCTTCGCAGAATGCGGTGTAGTCACGTACCTCGCCGTCTGCGGCAGGATACTGGAGCAGGGCTCCGTAGCACTCGGGGTCGAATCCGGCAGAGAGCACTTCCTTGTAGTCGCCGACAACGACCTTGATGCCCAGACCTTTGGCTCTGGTCTCAACGACTGAAAGCACCTGGGGGAATACGTTTTTGTCCACGAAGAATGTGTTCTTTCCGGCCTTCACGGCGTCGCGGGGACGGAGTTCGTGGATCATCCTCATGGCCTCACCTGCCGCGGTGGCGTCGTCCAGCATGGAGCAGTTGGACATGGGGAAGCCGGTCAGGGATGAAATCATGGTCTGGAAGTTGATGAGCGCCTCCAGACGGCCCTGGGAAATTTCGGCCTGATAGGGAGTGTAGGAGGTGTACCACGAAGGGTTTTCGAATATGTTCCTTGAGACTACGGGCAGCGATGCGGTACCATAGAATCCGAGGCCGATCATGGACCTGAAATTCTTGTTCTTGGAAGCTATCTCCTTGAGACGTGCCAGATAGGCATGCTCGGAAACATGGGCATCCAGCTTGAGAGGCTCGCTGAGCAGGATATCCGCGGGGATGGTCTGCTTGATGAGTTCGTCTACGGAGCTTACGCCGATGACATCCAGCATGTGCTTGATCTGGGACTGTCTCGGACCATTGTGTCTGTCTACGAAATTGAGTGGCATAGTGTTTTGTTTTATGATTTTAGTAAATATTCTTACAGACTTCAAAAGTAGTAATTTTTTTAACTCTCCGTTCCCTTATTTCCATCTTTCCAGATCAAATCTCAGATGTATTGCCAGCAGCATTGTGAATGTCAGGAAAGAGGAGCCTCCATAACTGATCAGAGGCAGCGGAATTCCGACTACCGGCATGACTCCGATTGTCATGCCTACATTGACGAAAACGTGCATGAACAGCATGGACGCCACGCAGTAGCTGTAGACCCGCATACCGATGTCCTTCTGTCTTTCCGCCGATGTCACGATGCGCAGGATGATGGTGAGGTACAGGGCCAGGACAATGATGGATCCCACGAAACCCCATTCCTCCCCAATGGTGCAGAAAATGAAGTCGGTGCTCTGTTCCGGGACGAAGTTGAACTTGGTCTGTGTGCCTTCGAGGAATCCTTTGCCTGTCAGCCCTCCTGAGCCTATGGCTATCTTGGACTGGTTGACATTGTAGCCCGCGCCCATGAGGTCACTCGAGATGCCGAGCAGGTTTTCTATCCTGTCCCTGTGATGCGGCTGCAGCACGTTGTGGAAGATGAAGTCAACCGAGAAAATCAGGGCAATGGAGGCCGCGAGCCCTATCAGGTATGGAGACCATCCCTTTGCCCTCTTGCGGATGGCGTAGACAGTGGTGCCTATGCTGACTGCGGCAGTGATGATGAGCAGCCAGTACTCCGGCTCCAGACCGTTGAAGCGGGAGATGAATTCTGTTCCTAGCAGTTTCGGGATAAAGGCCGCCGCTGTGATGTATATCGCAAACAGGAGTATGCATCCTACAGGCTTTTTGGATGTGGCGGCACGTATGACGCCCACGATGCCTATGGCTGTGAGAATGGATACGAAAGGAGAAAATTTGAGGGTCAGCAGGAACAGCAGTATCGCGGCTCCGGCCAGCCCGAGAATGCTTCCGGGCAGCCCCTCACGGTAGAGCATGAAGGCTAAAGAGCAGTAAACCAGTATGGTACCGACGTCAGGCTCAAGTGCTATGAGACCGACCGGGACTATGAGAATGGCGGCAACCTTCAGAAAATCAGCGCTTCGGGACAACTTGAATCCATAGGTCCCCATGACTCTCGAGAGACAAAGCGCGGTTGCGATCTTGGAAAATTCGGAGGGCTGGATGGCGAATCCCCCGGGAAGACTCAGCCAGGATTTGGAACCGTTCACCTCGTGTCCGAATATAAGGACGGCAGCCAGGAGTATTGCAGAGAGGATATACAGGGGCCAGGCCAGCCTTCGCAGGATGCGGGAGTTCATCAGCAGCAGGGTGAGGATGCCTGCGGTGACAGATATGCCGATCCACATCAGCTGGTTGCCGCTCCTGGAGGCAAGGGAGAAAATGCTTCCTGCCTCTTCGCTGTAGGTGGCGGCATAGATGTTCAGCCAGCCGAACACGGCCAGCAGGACATAGCTGCCGATCAGAATCCAGTCAAGTCGTTTGTATGTCGTTCTCGTGGCATTCATCAGTCGTCGTCTTTAGGGGGGACATAGTCAGGGCTGGCGGGAACCTTGTGCAGAAGGTTTGCGTCCAGCATCTTCTGTTCGAGCCACTGCCTGCTGCCTGAGATTTCCCCGTTCAGGTATTTCTCTACCATGAGGGAGGCTACCGGTGCCGCCCATGTCGCTCCGAATCCTGCATTTTCAATGTACACTGCAATGGCTATCTTCGGGTTTTCCCTCGGGGCAAAGCATACGAAGACGGCGTGTTCGTCCCCATGGGGATTTTCTGCCGTACCGGTCTTGCCGCAGATGTCGAGTCCTTTCACAGCAGCAACCCTTGCCGTAGCGCCTGATCCGGCCGGCGCGTTTACTGCCATGTACATGCCGTCTATCACTTTCTCGAAGTGGGCGGTGTCCACGAGGGTGTAGTGCTTTTCGGAATATTTGGCGTCAGTGGTGTCATTGCCGTGCTCGCGGACTATGTGCGGGATGCGGTACCATCCCCTGTTCGCGATGGTGGCCGCCAGATTGGCCAGATGCAGTGGGGTGCATCCTAACTCTCCCTGGCCGATGGACAGGGAAATCACCGAGAGAGCCTTCCATCCGCCTTTTCCGTAGACTTTGTCGTAGGTGGCGGATGCCGGAACGAAACCGGCCGCCTCGGAAGGGAAGTCCGAACCGAGCCTGGTTCCGAAACCGAAGCTCTGGACATAGTCGTGCCAGCGGTCCATGGCTTCTGCCTCGGAGGAGTATGCGCTGTTCTCGAGAATGTCCCTGAAGAGATAGCAGAAGTAGGAGTTGCAGGAGACCATTATCGCTTCGGTAAAGTTTACCGGAGACTTGTGGTGGTGACATCCGACGCTTATCCCCCTCGCGTGGAAACCGTCACGACAGGGGAATTCCGTGTCTGTGCCTACAATTCCTTCCTGCAGTCCGATCAGGGCGTTCACCAGTTTGAAAACCGAACCGGGAGGCTGGGGGGACATTACTGCCCTGTTGAACATGGGGGTAAAGGGGTCTGCGGCGATCTGCGTGTAGTATTTGTTGATCTCTCCCAAAACGGATACGTCAATGCCCGGGGAGGATATCAACGACAGGATTTCCCCGGTGGAAGGCTCTATGGCTATGACGGAGCCGACCTTGTTGCGCATCAGGGCCTCGCCGTAGTTCTGGAGCTCGGCGTCGATGGTCGATGTCACATCCTTTCCGGGTACTGCGGGCTTGTCGAATTCTCCGTTCCGGTATGAGGACTGGATCCGGTTGCTGGCATCCCTGAGGTAGATGCTGTATCCCTTCTCTCCACGCAGCATCGGTTCGCAGGTCTCCTCCAGCCCCGTGCGTCCAGTATAGTCTCCGGCCGAGTAATCGGGGTGTGACTCCAGGAACTTGGGGTCCACTTCCGTCACATAGCCGAGCAGGTTGCCCCCTGCGTTGTACGGGTACATCCTCGTAGAGCGCGGGACTCCTCTGAATTCAGGGAACTTGTGGGCGGATTCGATGAAACGGCTGTACTGCTCCTGGGAGATCTGGCTTACGAAGGTGACCGTGCGGTATCCTATTCTGGTACGGTACATCCGGTATTCGTGGAACTTGTTCCTTACGTACTCCGGGTCGAGGTCCAGTATCCTGCACAGGGCAAGAGTGTCGAAATCCTTCACATATCTCGGGGTGACCATGATGTCGTAGGTGTTCTTGTTCCCTACCAGCACCTTCCCGTTGCGGTCCAGTATCAGGCCGCGGGCAGGGTGTCTGGTCTGGTACAGAAGCGCATTGTTGTCTGCGCTGATCTTAAAGCTGTTGTCTAAAAGCTGCAGACGGAAAAGCTGTGCCGCAAGGATGACGAATGCGACGGTGAGGCCGATCAGCAGGTACTGGGATCTGTGCTTGTCGGAGTTCATCGCATCCTCCTCTTCCTGTTGTCGGAACTGATGGCGTAGAGAAAAGCCATCAGTGCGGTATTGACGGCGGCCGATATGCCGAGTCTGGCCAGACAGAAGCCTGCAGGCCTGAATCCGGAACTGTCCAAGAGTATGTACACGGCCAGATAAATCACCGTTAGCGGGGCCGAGTAGTAGATGAAGCTGCGTATGCCGATGGTCTCGATCGACTGTCTTTTCTCGTTTTCCTTGGGAGCGGTGAGATTGAATATCCCGCGACGGCAGAGTCCGGCAGCAGTCATGGCAGCGGCGGACATGCCCAGAATTCCGTTGCCGAGTATGTCCACGAGCAGCCCGATGACGAAACCGGCCAGCATGGTAGGCACTGTGCCCCATCTTACGGGAAGTGCCAGCAGCAGATACAGGCACATGGCGATGTCAAGGTAGATGCTTATGTTGACATAGTTGTCCAAAGCACCCTGGGCCAGAATCAGCAGGACCGCAACGATAATGTATTTTACCGGGCTTCTCATTGTTTCTCTCCTCCTTCTCCTCCTTCTCCTTCTTC
>DVIL01000044.1 GCA_018711305.1 Candidatus Coprenecus stercorigallinarum | reverse complement strand
ATCTTTAAACGCTAAAATCTGAAATGGGCGAAGGCCTTGTTAGCCTCTGCCATCTTGTGCATATCTTCTTTTCTCTTGTAGGCAGCACCTTCACAGTTATAGGCTGCCATGATTTCTGCGGCCAACTTTTCCGCCATGGAGTGACCGGAACGTTTGCGCGAGAAGACTATCATATTCTTTATCGCGAGAGAGACTTTTCTTTCCGGACGCACCTCGGTCGGAACTTGGAAGTTCGCTCCACCAACCCTGCGGCTCTTTACCTCCACCTGAGGGGTGATGTTTTCCAACGCTTTTTTCCAAATGTCGAGAGGAGCCTTGTCAGAATCTTTCATCTTCTCGCCCACCATGTCGATGGCGTCGTAAAAAATAGAATACGCGATACTCTTCTTACCCTGGAGCATGAGGTTGTTCACAAACTGTGTGACCAGAACTTCATGATACTTGGGATCAGGAAGTAGAATCCTCTTTTTAGGCTTCGATTTTCTCATTTCTTGATACTTTAGGAAAAATTAATAAATGTTTACTTCTTAGCGGCTGTCTTCTTCGGTCTCTTGGCTCCGTAGAGTGAACGGCTCTGAGTACGTCCCTCCACGCCAGCTGTATCCAAAGCGCCCCTAAGGATGTGGTAGCGTACACCGGGGAGGTTCTTCACACGACCGCCGCGCACCAGCACGATGGAGTGTTCCTGAAGGTTGTGACCCTCGCCGGGGATGTATGCGTTGACCTCTTTCTGATTGGTAAGTCTTACACGGGCTACCTTACGCATAGCCGAGTTAGGCTTCTTGGGAGTGGTGGTGTAGACACGCACGCACACACCTCTCTTCTGAGGGCAAGCATCCAGCGCGCGAGATTTGCTCTTCTCGACGATAACCTCGCGTCCTTTGCGAACTAACTGTTGAATTGTTGGCATAAATGTTTGTTAATCTTAACTTTACATTATTCCCGTCAAATTAGACGGGCTGCAAAGATACATAAAAATCGATAAATGCCTAATTTTTCGGAGATTTTTAATGTTAAAACTTTGTTACAGTCCGGTAAATTCACTACATTCGGGACATCAACCTCAAACCTTGCGCATCATGAAGCCCAAATCTTTAATGTTTCTGACACTCATTCTCTTTTTAAGCGTATTGTGCACCCAATCCTGCATTAAAAGGGATTCTCTCTGGGTTTCAAACTACATATGCTCTTATTATGAAGCGAACAGCACATCAGACTGGATATGCGATACTTCTCTCGATGCCAACAGGAATTTAGAGTCCATCAGCATAAAGCCATTCATGGACCCGTACTTCTCTGACAGGAACAGCGGGTTTTCACAAATTACGGAAATTATCTGGCTGCTGGAACCGGAAAGCCGCAAGGCCATAATTTTTGACAGCCTCTCAAGGGCATGGAACGATCACAATTACAATATCTGGAAAATGGAGAGATGGTCACCTGCAGGACCGATAATATACAGTGTTCCCGGGGCGGTTATAACGGAACTTACAGATATAGCCATTACCTGCGACAATGCGTGGGACGACTCGCACCCGGCGGGAAGCAGTCTCAATGACATATTCGACATCACGTACTGTTCCTTCTACCCTTTCATAAATAACAATTACAATAAGAAATATCTCGAAGAAGACAGCGAATACGAAGCCAGGGCCATCACAAAACCACTTTCGGAATTGCGGGATTACGATTTGAAATTGCTGAGCATCTCCAGGCTGTTCTCCCTGACTCCAAAATCTCTTCCACAGACTCCAGGCCTGTACGACATGGAAATCTGCGCCTATGACTCCGACGGCACCGAGTACCTGCGGGGCAGCTGCTATTTCGTAATAAGACAAAAGAATTAGAACAGCTCCGCGAGCATGCAGCGGGCCGAGCCGCCTCCGTGGGTCTCGATGTAGTCGAGCTGCGGGGAGAGGAGTTTGTACACAGTGCTGAGTTCGCGGCTCTGCTCTGTGGTCAGGCTCTTGCGGGCAGTGGCTGACATGACCAGGACGGGGCGGCCGGAGGGGCTGCTGAGTTCGAGCATATTGCCGGCAAAGCTCTCCAGCTGGTCAAATGAGATATCCATTATCTTCCTGCCGCTGGCGGTGATGGAACTCAGGACTCTCTCCCGGTCCTCCGGGCGGATGGATTCGGTACAGACAATGCAATAGGCCGTGCCGAGGCTCATCAGCACATTGGTATGGTAGACAGCAACGCCATTGCGGTCGTAAGCCTCGAAAAATACGGGAGTATAACTCATCTGTTTGCAGAAATCCGCGAGCACCTGCTCAGATGTGCGGTAGGACTTGCAGGCGTAAACAATTTTGTTATCCCGGTCGAGAACCATGCTTCCGGTCCCTTCGAGGAAGAGATTGTCGTTTTCCCACCAGGTCAGGTCGATGACCCGCCGCACCTCGAAATTCTTGCGGATGACCTCCAGAACCTCCGGCTTGCGCTCATTCCTCCGGTTGACTGCGGACATGGGATAGAGGACGAGGGTGCCGTCCTCATGGGTGCTGAACCAGTTGTTGGGGAAAATGGAGTCGGGGGTATGCGGATGCGGGGTGTCCTCTGCAATGACCACGTCTATCTTATTGGCCCTGAGAAGGGACACGTAGGAGGTGAACTCGCGTAGGGCGTTTTCCTGGGATGAGGACTCGCGTCCGGGTCGGGAAAATGCGTTGTTGCCGCCAGTCTGCGGGTTGAATGCGAAACGGGCGGGCTTGACCATCAGTACCTTGGATGTCGTCTGCATGGTGAATTATTGTCTTTAGAGATGTTCGAATACGTCCTTGATGATGTCCGTGGCCTCGCGCAGCTGCTCCTCGTTGATGACCAGAGGGGGAGCAAAGCGGATGATGTGACGGTGGGTGGGCTTGGCTATCAGGCCTTTCTCTGCCATAGCCAGACAGATGTCCCAGGCCTCGAGACCCTTCTGCGGCTCGGTGATGACCGCATTGAGCAGGCCCTTGCCGCGCACGGACTTGAAGAAAGGCGAGTTGATCTTGGCGATCTCCTCCCTGAAAATCTTTCCGAGCCTCTCCGCATTCTCCGTCAGATGCTCGTCGCGGATGACCTCGAGGGCGGCTACAGCTACCTTGGCCGCCAGGGGGAAGCCTCCGAAAGTGGAGCCGTGCTCTCCGGGCTTGATGGTCAGCATGATCTCATCATCGGCCAGCACAGCCGAAATGGGCAGGACGCCGCCGGAAAGGGCCTTGCCTATAGTTATCATGTCGGGACGGATGCCCTCATGGTCGCAGGCAAACATGCGTCCGGTACGTCCGATACCGGTCTGCACCTCGTCGGCTACGTACAGCACATTGTACTTCTTGCAAAGGTCGTAGCACTCCTTCAGGTAGCCGTCATGCGGCACATAGACTCCGGCCTCGCCCTGGATAGGCTCAGCCAGAAAAGCCGCAACCTTGTCGCCCTTCTCCTCGAGCACCTTGCGCAGGGCCTCGCTGTCATCGTAGGGAATGGAGATGAAGCCGGGGGTGAAGGGTCCGTACTGGGAATAGCTGTCCGGGTCGGTGGATATGGATACTATCGTAATGGTACGTCCGTGGAAGTTGCCCTCACAGGTGATGATGAGGGCTTCGTTCTCGGGAATGCCCTTCTTGATATATCCCCAGCGGCGGGCCAGCTTGAGGGCGGTCTCAACGGCCTCTGCTCCGGAATTCATGGGCAGGAGCTTGTCGTAGCCGAAGAACTTGGTGGCCATCTCCTCGTAGGGGCCGAGGCAGTCGTTGTAGAAAGCTCTGGATGTCAGGCAGAGCCTCTGGGCCTGGTCGCACAGGGCCTTTACTATCTTGGGATGGCAGTGCCCCTGGTTGACTGCCGAATAGGCTGATAGAAAGTCGTAGTAACGCTTGCCGTCCACGTCCCACACGTAGACACCTTCTCCACGGGAGAGGACTACAGGCAGGGGATGATAGTTGTGGGCTCCATAACGTTCTTCAAGATCGATGTAATGCTGTGCTTTGGGTGATATATTCATAGAACAGGGATTTTTATTTTCCGCAAATTTAATATTATTTTTGACTTTTCAAATTTATAACCTTACAGAAATGAGACTGCTGAACCGAAAGCTGGAATTTCCGAGCACCTATGTGATAATCTTCGCCGTGACCCTCGTCGCCGCGGCTGCCACGTGGTTCGTTCCCGGAGGGGAATACGTGACCGGAGACGACGGAGTGACTTTCGTCCGGCAGGAATCGGTGCCGCAGACCTGGCAGATCATGACTTCGCTCTATGAGGGATTCACGGCTCAGGCGGGCATCATCGTATTCCTGCTGATTATCGGCGGAGCATTCTGGATCGTCAATTCGGCCAAGGCCGTGGATGCCGGGATACACTCGTTTCTGGCCTTCACTTCGCGGCTCGAGAGGTTCAGGGTGCTGCGGGCTGTAGGGGTAAACAATATCGTTTTAGTGCTTATCATGCTGATGTTCTCGATATTCGGAGCGGTGTTCGGGATGAGCGAGGAGACGATTGCGTTCACGGTGCTGATAGTGCCGCTGGCGATATCGATGGGCTACGACTCCATAGTCGGGGTGTGTATGGTCTATGTGGCGGCACACGTGGGTTTCGCCGGGGCAGTCCTCAATCCGTTCACGGTCGGGGTGGCGCAGAACCTCTCAGGCCTGCCTATGTTCTCGGGTTTCGAGTACCGGCTGGTCTGCTGGGCCGTGCTCAATCTGGCGATGATCATCTTCGTGCTGCACTATGCGCACAGGATACACCGCGCTCCCAAGCGGTCAGTCATGTACGAGGCGGATGCCAAGTGGAGGGAAAAGACAGCTGATGCCTCCTCGAAGCCGGAAGTGCTCCGGACCCGTTCCTCCTGGGTGGCTTTCGCCATCTCCTCGGCGGCAGCGGTGCTGTTCTCCGTTTTCTACGCCGGGGACTGCGAGATCAGCATCGGCAACGGCTCCTACCGTGCCGCGTGGCTTCTGCCCGCCGCCTCATTCTGCTACATTGTCCTCGCATTCTTTGCCCTGAGGCGCAACGTGAGATATTTTATCCTGACCATGCTGCTGTTCACCGTACTGTTCCTGATTATCGGAGCTCTCGGATATTCCTGGTACATAGAGGAGATAGCGGCCCTGTTCCTTGCCCTCGGCATCCTTTCGGGCATCGCTGCCGGGTACAATGCCAACCGCATTGCCCGGGAATTCCTCGAAGGGGCTAAGGACATTTTCTCCGCGGCCCTCGTCGTGGGTCTGGCAGCCGGCATCATCCACATCCTCGAGAACGGCCGGGTGATCGATACCATCCTCTATTCGATGGCCTCCGGTCTCGGAGAGGGCAGCAAGATCGGCTCGCTCTCGGCCATGTACGGCATCCAGACCGGCATCAACCTCTTCATGCCGTCGGCCACCGCAAAGGCAGCCCTCACCATGCCCATCATGGCCCCGTTCTCGGACCTCATCGGCCTTTCCCGGCAGGCCACCGTACTCGCATTCCAGTTCGGAGACGGTTTCACCAATATGATTACCCCGGTCTCAGGCGTCCTGATCGCCGTCCTCGGCATAGCCGGCATCCCCTACGCGAAGTGGGTCCGCTGGATATGGAAGTTCATCCTACTGCTCATTGTCCTCGGTTTCCTCCTCCTCATACCGACCGTCCTGCTGCCGCTGAACGGATTCTGATGTAACTTTTCTGCCCATCTGCGTCAAAGTGCACAGAAGCGGATGCAACATTTCCGCTCCCTTTTACGTTATTTAAAGAGAAAAAACTACAACCATGCACTCGTTTCTAAACTTTCTGAAAAAGAACAAACTTTACACGGCCATCAACATCACCGGACTGACCATATCGATGGCATTCGTGCTCCTGCTGGCCTGCTACGTGACCAAACAGCTGCGCACCGACAACTTCCAGCAGAACGCTGACCGTATCTACGTGGTAGCCAGCGACCGGCAGTGCGAAAGCGCCTACTATCTGCAGACCTACCTGAAGCAGAGGTATCCGGAGATAGAGGCGTCCACGGCATTTGTCAGCCAGCAGTCCATGGAAATAAGTTCGGGCGAGAACATGGTGCTCGGCACTTTGGGCATAGCGGACACCTCTTTCTTCGACATGTTCTCGTTCAGGATAACCGAGGGCAGCAACGAGGCATGGAAGGGAGATGCCAACAGCGCGGTCATCAGCCGGAAGATGGCCAACACGCTTTTCCACGGCCAGGATCCCATCGGACAGCCCGTAGGCCTGATACTGATGGGACACGACATCGAGTTCAATGTGGCGGCCGTGATGGAGGACATCGACAACTCCACCATACCCTACTGCGACATCATCGTCAGAGGCGAATGGCTCCCCAAGCTCAATCAGTCCCACAACATGCATCTGAGCAACAGCGGCTCGGTCATCACCTTCATCATGACATGGCCAGGGGCCGACATCGTATCCAAGACCGGTGACATGCTGGAATACTTCAAGGAGATATGGTGGACGTACAAGGGCGGGGCCAGCAAGGAAGTGGAACTGATTCCGCTGGACGAGCTGTATTTCTATGGCGACACGACCTGGAGCAGGCTGAATGTCGGAGACAAGTCCTTAGTCATGCTGCTGCTCTCGGTCTGCATCGTGCTGCTGCTCTTCGCGGTGCTCAACTACATCAATCTGACGACGGCCCAGGCGGGTTTCAGGGCCAAGGAAATGGCTACGCGGCGGTTGCTCGGCGACTCCCGCGGGCAGGTCATCGGGCGGATGCTCGGGGAGACCGGCATCTTGTGCGTCACGGCAATGGTGCTGGCAGTCCTTCTGGCGGAGGCCCTCTCTCCGGCGGCATCCAGGCTCTTGGGCTATGATTTCTCGATATTCGAGGAAATATCGGCGGCAAGCGCGGGCGCAGTGGTGCTTCTGACCATCCTGCTCAGCGTGGTATCCGGCATCGTTCCGGCCACACTCATATCCGCCTCCAAGCCCATCGACGTAGTTCGCGGCACCTTCCGGACCAAGACCCGCTCGGTCTACAGCAAGGTGATGATAGTGCTGCAGAACACGGTCACAGCCGTGATGCTGGTGGCAGTGCTGACCATGGCCCTGCAGATAAGGGCGATGATCCATGCCCCTCTCGGCTACAATACGGAGAATATCCTGAATGTCAGCACAGACCTCTTCGACGAGTCCTCAGGACCATTCGTATTCAGGGACAAACTACTGGAGCTCAGCTGCGTGGACGCTGTAGGGCTGGGCGAGGGCACGCCCCTGTACGGCACCAACAACAGCACCATGAACTACAACGGAGGACTGGTTTCCTTCCAGCAGTTCAAGGGGGATGACGCATATTTCGAGATATTGGGCATCAGGGAAAAGCAGGACAACCACACCGCCGAGGCCTCCTGGTGGCTCAACGAGTACGCCTTCCGCGAGCTCGGGCTGGACGAGTCCGCCCCGGAAGTGGTCTTTGAAAACAGCGACAAGTTCCCTATCGGCGGTGTTTACTATGACTTCAAGATCCGCCCCCTGCTCTACGCTCAGTCCTCAGCCATGATCTTCAATTACCACACCTACCCCAGAGACAAGTTCCCGTGGACTGTCCTGGTAAAGATAAACGGAGACCCGCGCGAGGCATACGGGCAGATAGCAGCAGCGTTCCATGAGATACGCCCGGACCGTCAGTTCGAGGCCAAATACATCGGGGATGAGATAGAGGAGTATTTCAGCGACCAGAAGCAGACACTCAAAGTCGTGCTGATATTCACGGTGATAGCCGTACTGCTCTCCTCCCTGGGCCTGCTGGCCATGAGCACCTACTACATGCTGCAGGAGCGCAGGAACGTGGCCGTCAAGAAGATCTTCGGCGGAGAGAGACAGCGCATCCTGAACGAACTGATCATGCACTACGTCAAGTTAGTGGCCCTGGCCTTCCTCATTGCCATACCCGTATCCTGGCTGCTGATGCACGCCTGGCTCCAAGACTACCTCTACCACATCGACCTGTACTGGTGGATCTTCGCCATCGCCTGCGTCCTCACCCTGACCGTCTCCACCCTCACCGTCCTGTGGCAGAGCATCCGCGCCGCCGACACCAGCCCCGTCGATGCCCTCCGCAAGGAGTGATGACACGGTGAATCCTGTCAGAACACTTCCGGAAGATATTCCAGAGCCAGCTTGTCGAAACAGCTCACATATTCATACTGCTTCCGCTCCCCGAGACGGACGATTACCAGATTCTTCTGAGGAAGGATGTAGATGTATTGCCCGTACAGGCCCTCGGCATTGTAGCCGGGTCCCAGTTCGCGGCCAATGGCATTGTCACCCTTCCTCCATCCTACGGTATAGAACATCCTTCCGTCCTTGGGCACTCCCAGCTCATCGAATCTCTCCGCTACCTGATGCCAGTCTCCGAAGAATTCGGAAGTCCCTTCTGCGTTCACAATAGGATGACTGGCATTGTACCAGCAATATGCATAGAAATAGTTGATATTGTCCCTGCAGATACTCTTTTCGACCCATGCCGTATCGACAATCTGCCTGCCGTTCCAGTTGCCCCTGTTGAGGTAGAGCCGCCCTATCTTCGCAAGGTCGATGGCACAGGTGGTGATGCCGCCGTAACATTTCGCCACCCTGTGACGGGAATCGTCAAGACTCACACTCGCATCATACTCCATGCCGAGCGGTTCCCAGATTTTTTCCTGCATATATTCCGCATAACTGCGTCCTGTAGCCCGCTCGATGACCATACCTAGAATCTGTGAATCCATGCTGCTGTAGTAGTGCACCTCCCCTGGCTTTTTTCGGAACTTCAACCTCCTGACCACGGCCATTGCATCCGGGCCGTAGTAGAGGCGGGCCATGCCGCTGAACGGATTTATGGAATAATTCTCATTGAACTTCAAGCCGGAACGACTCTGAAGCAGGTGTTCCACTGTCAGATGACGGAACATGGTATCCGACTTCAGCAGTTCAGGGATATAATCCGTAACCGGATCATCCGTACTCCGGATATATCCCTCACGGACAGCCACTCCGCAAAGCAGTGAAGTCAGGGACTTCGAGACAGAGAAAATATTGGACACCGTAGAACGGTCAAAACCGCCGTAATACTGTTCGAATTTTATCGTATCGTTCTGTACGACAATTATCGAACCGGGACCACCACCTGCCATCAGCTCTCCAAGCGTCATCCGCCTCTCCGGATCATACAGACTGGAATCCACGTATATATTCGCATCCCAGACCAGCGTATCCAGAAGTCTGTCACCCGGTGCCTGCTCCGCAAAATGCCATGGAGTACCGCTTCTGCGGATTGTATCCTGGGGAAATACCCGGTAATCGTAAATATCCTCGCTGCCATACGCCACCGCCCTGTACAGGACGCAGGAAGGACAGAAAAAGGCTGTACATACCAGCAATATAAGGCTAACCGTTGTCGTCTTCTTCATCGTCATTGTTATCTGATTTTCCGGATTTTTCCTTTTCTATGTCGGACCAGCTGAGACCGGGATACTTCCGGAGATTCTTGACCAGAGTATCATCCACACTGTAACTCTCACTTAAACAGACTATCACCGCATTGTATTGAGGGAGCACGTGTATCGTCTGCCCGAGAATACCTACCGCCATGTACCCGCCAGTCATGTAAGAACCCTCCCAATGCCCCTCAGTATTCTTATTTCCGTCATAGAAATAATAATTTCGCTTTTCATCAGGAATGTCCAGTTCGTCAAAGCGGGCTGCCACGGACAACGAATCCGGAAATCTCCTTGACGATGTATCAGCTCTTTCGATATATTCCTCGTCAGGATACCAACCGTAGGAATAGGCGTAATGCTCGGACATGCCCTCTTTGTCCCGGGATTTCTCCACCCATGCCGTATCGAGGATCTGCACTCCGTTCCAGTTGCCCATGTTGAGGTATAGCCGTCCTATCTTAGCCAGATCTCTTGCACAGGTATTTATCCCGGCGTAGGCCTTGGGCGAGCGGTGCATCTTGTCATCCAGGCTGATGTAGGCATCGTACTCCATACCAAGCGGCTTCCAGATTTTCTCCTCCATGTATTCCGCATAGCTGCGTCCTGTAGCCCGCTCGATCAGGACACCGAGAATAGCCGTTACCATGCTGCTGTAATAGTGGTTGCTGCCCGGCTCCTCCTTGAATTTCAGATTGCGGATCTGCGTCTCCTGATTAGCTCCGTAATAGAGACGGGCCATCGCCGTGAACGGATTCGGCGCGTAGGTCTCCTTGAACTTCAGACCGGCCCGCATATTGAGCAGATGCTCCACTGTAAGTTTCTGAAACATGGGGTCAGCGTCCTTCAACTCTGTGATATAATCAGTGACCGGGTCGTGCACACTTTTTATATAGCCCTCTCGGACAGCCACTCCGCAGAGCATGGAAGTCAAGGACTTAGAGACAGAGAATATCGTCGTCACGCTCGACGTGTCCAGTCCTTTGTAATAATGCTCGAACTTGATGGTGTCATTCTGCACAACAATAACAGCTACTGTCGAAGTGTGGCATCTAAGCACAGAGTCCATCGTCCGATAAGCAAGGGTATCAACTCCATCTAACTTTATCCAATTTATCCGATGGTGATCCAGAATCCTGTCCGCCATATCCTGCTCTGCAAAGCGCCAGACCGTATCGCCCCGGTGAATCGTGTCCCTCGGGAAGGCATCAATGTCGTAGATGTCCTGCACACCATAATGTACCAGACGGTGCATTACGCAGGAGTGGCACAAAAGCGCAGTAGCAGAGATTATGAGCAAAATCAGGAATTTTTTCATTGTACAAGTCTATTTAGAAGCTGTTTAAATTTATTT
>DVIL01000043.1 GCA_018711305.1 Candidatus Coprenecus stercorigallinarum | reverse complement strand
GCTCGAGCCCGAGACCGAAATGCTCGAGGACGTGATTGTCGTAGCTTACGGTACGGCTAAGAAGGAATCGTTTACCGGTTCTGCAGCCGTGGTCAAGAATGACGACATCATCAAGAGGAGTGTGTCGAATGTTACCAAGGCAATAGAGGGTCTGGTAGCCGGTGTGGAGGTGACTTCCGGTAGCGGCCAGCCCGGTGAGGGTGCTTCCATACAGATCCGTGGCGCCGGCTCCATCAATGCCAGCTCCAGTCCTCTGTATGTAGTTGACGGTATTCCTTTTGACGGAAGCCTCAGCTCCATCAACCCTCAGGATATCGAGTCCATGACCGTGCTGAAGGATGCTTCCGCAGGAGCTCTGTACGGTGCCCGTGGTGCTAACGGTGTGGTTGTAATTACCACAAAGAAAGGTAAGGAAGGCCGTGTCGATGTGAACCTCAAGGCTCAGGTCGGCTGGCAGTCACGTGCCATTCCCCGTTATGACCTGGTTAACCAGAATGAGTTTGTGGAACTGACCTACGAATCGCTGTACAACACGGCTATCGACGGAGGTTATTCTGTAGATGCTGCCCACAACTATGCGGCTTCCAGCATGAGCTCTACTCTCGGAGGTGAACTGTACAATCCCTACAAGAACTATACATGGGCAACAGTTATCGACCCTGCTACCGGTCAGGTCAGACCCGATGCAGTATCGGCTTGGAACGAGGACTGGATGGACGAGCTTACCAATACCAAGGCCCTGCGTCAGGAGTATCAGGTAGGTGTAAACGGCGGTAACGAGAGGACAAAGTACAATTTCTCTGCCGGTTATCTGCGTGATGAAGGTGTGCTGATCACTTCTCTCTTCTCCCGTTATTCAGCCAGAGCCGGTGTGGACCATGAGGCTACCAAATGGCTGCGTCTGAGTGCCAACCTCAGCTATTCCTACACTGATGCCAACCAGGCCCAGAACTCCGGAACCCAGACCAACAACGTATGGTATACCGCCCAGTTCATGGCTCCTATCTACCCTGTATATATGAAGGACGATGCTGGCAAAGACCTTCTGGACGAGGACGGCAACCGTCAGTATGACTACGGCTTCACCCGTCCTACCGCATCCCGTTTCAACCCTATCGGTGACCTGTACGAGAACATGTACCGTCAGGAATACGACAACGTAAGTTTCCGTACATTCGCCCGCCTCGGCGGTGACGACGATGTGATGGGTGCCCTGAAAGGACTTGCTCTGACAGTGAACTTCGGTGGAGACCTTGCAAGCCGCAGGATTACATCCTATACCAACCCCTATACCGGTGACGGTGCCTCTACAAACGGCAGCATCGACAAGTACAGCACAAGGAATTTCTCCTACACATTCAACCAGCTGCTTACCTACGACCGCCGTTTCGACAAGCACAACATCAGCGTGCTTCTTGGACATGAGTACTACAACTATACTTACAATTACCTGTATGCCAACAGTACCGGTATCTATCCCGGAATTCCCGAACTGGCTCCTGCAACAACCGTAGCAGACCACACCTCCTATACCGATACTTATGTCATAGAGTCGTTCCTCTCCCGTGTGAACTATGACTACGACAACAAGTACTTCATCTCAGCTTCATGGCGTACTGACGGATCGTCGAGATTCGAGCAGGATCACCGTTGGGGTCAGTTCTGGTCAGTAGGTGCATCCTGGAGAATCTCTGAGGAGAGGTGGATGAACGCCGAGTGGATCAACAACATGACCCTCAAGGCTTCCTATGGTGTACAGGGTAACGACAATCTCAATACATACTACGCATGGCAGGGACTCTACGACCTCGGCTGGCCCAATGCAAGCAACATGGGCGGTATCGTGTCGACCCTTGAAAATCCTCTGGTTACATGGGAGAAAAAGAACACTCTCAACGTCGGTCTCGAGACATCCCTCTTTAACAGAGTCCTCGATCTGACTGTCGAGTACTACTATTCCCGTACCAATGACCTGCTGCTGGCTTCTCCTATGGCACTTTCAACCGGATTCTCCTCCTACAATGCCAACGTAGGTTCTATGGACAACCAGGGTGTCGAGGCTACCATCAGGGTCAACTGGCTCAACCGTGACAAGTTCCAGGCCAACTCTACCTTGATGCTGTACCACAACCAGAACAAGGTGGTATCCTTGGTATCGGGGCAGGACAGGATTCTTGACGGACAGTATCTGATAGAAGTGGGTCTGCCTATCAATTCCTTCTATATGGTAAAGACCGCCGGTGTCGATCCTGCTACAGGTAACCAGCTCTACTGGGCTTATGAGACAGATGCCAATGGCCAGAAAATCGAAGGCTCTGACTATATCACATCCAACGAGACTGCAGCTGCCAACAGCCGTTATGTCTTCGACAGCCGTGAGCCCGTGATTTCCGGTTCGTTCGGTTCCAACTTCTATCTCGGATCGTTCGACTTCTCGTTCCTGACCACATTCTCCATCGGAGGAAACATCTACAACGGTACCTACAGCGGTGTGATGGAGCCTATGTACTATGCGGCTACATTCCACAAGAACCAGCTCCGCCGTTGGCAGAAGCCCGGTGATATCACCGATGTGCCTAAGCTGAAGGTAGATTCAGGGCGTCAGACCATCAACGACAGGTGGCTCATTGATGCATCCTACTTTGCAATCAGATCAGTACAGCTCGGCTATACACTCCCCACCAAGTGGACCGAGAAGGCCAATATCAGCTCTATCAGGATATATGCTGTTGGTGACAACCTCGCCCTCTTCAGCCATCTCGACGGTATGGATCCCCAGTACAGCTTCTCCGGAGGCCAGGGCTATACATACCTTCCTACAAGAACAGTGTCCATAGGTATCGATATTAACTTCTAATCGTTAAAGAACATTATAAAATGAAAAAAATATTAATAATTGCAGTATCAGCACTGGCTGTACTTACTATCGCTTCCTGCTCCAAGGACGCGCTTAATACCAGCCCTACAGATGCCGTAGCCTCCAATACCATGCTTGACAACACGGATGGAGGACTGATAGCCCTCAACGGAGCCTACAGATGGTTCTGGTCGTGGGGTGTGACTGTGAACTTCAATCAGCACCAGTCGTTCGGACCTCAGGGATATGCCCTCATGGGTGACCTCATGGGAGAGGATATGGTTATGTCTTCACAGGGAAACGGATGGTTCTGGAATGACTATATCTATAGTGTGAAGTCTTATTACACCAGTGACGGATGGCGTCCCTATGACTGCTGGAACTTCTACTACACCCTCATTTCCCAGGTAAACTATATCCTCGCTGCACAGCACACGATGGAAGGGACAGAGGAAGATATCAACTACATCATGGGTAACTGCTATGCTCTCCGTGCATACGCGCTGCACTACCTCGCCATGACTTATGCAAGAAGCTATATCGGCCATGAGGACAATCTTTCCGTACCTATCTACACCGAGCCTACCGTAGCTGGAACACCCGGAAAGGCCCGCTCTACCAACAGGGAGGTATATCAGCATGCCATGTCCGATATTGACTCAGCAATCGTTCTGCTTGCCAGCGCTCCCAAACGCCATGTCTCTCATGTGGACAGGTACGTGGCAAACGGTATAAAAGCCCGTATAGCACTCTATATGGGTGACTGGCAGACAGCTCTCGACGCAGCCAAGATAGCGGCAGCCGGAGGCAAGATGACAACTGATGTTACTTCCGGATACAATAACGCTAATGCAGACGATGTCCTCTGGGGAGCCGAGATCATATCTTCGCAGGGAACTACCAACCCTCAGTTCCTGGCGCATATGGACCCTGACTTCGGAGGTTATGGAGATGCTGCGAGAAAATGCTGCTCTGAATGGCTGTATGACAAGATAGCTGATTCTGACAGCCGTAAGGCCTGGTTTGTAGCTGATGGCGAGATAGAAGTAGGTAAGACATTCTATCAGCAGAAGAAGTTCCAGTTCGGGAACAAGGATGCTGCGGGAAATGTCACCGACCCTATGACCGGTGCAGACCAGATCTTCATGAGAGTGCCTGAGATGCTGCTTATCCAGGCCGAGTGCCAGGCCCGTCTCGGAGATGAGAACGGTGCAAAGACAACTCTGAACAACTTTATGAAATTCAGGGATAACACCTACAACTGTACCAGCTCAGGCCTTGAAATGGGGGCACTGACCACACAGGAGACAGGTTCGCTTCTCGAGGAGATAATCCTCCAGCGCCGTATCGAGCTCTGGGGTGAATACGGACGTATCTATGATATCAAGCGTCTCCGTCAGGGCTTCGTACGTACAGCGGACATGGGCCATCCTGTGAATGCGCTCCTTCCCAATGTGCATACTAATGATCCTGAGTCCTTCGACTGGGTACTCACCATCCCTCAGGCAGAGATGGATGCCAACCCTCTTATGGTCCAGAACCCTATCGGTTCATATCCTGATGGCAATACGGGTGATGATCCTTCCCTGAATCCTGCAAACTAATGTGTGAAAACAACAAAAAGTTAAATTGACAATGAAAAATACATTTAAGATATTATGCACTGCAGCTGTCTCACTGGCAGTCCTGGCATCCTGCGATCAGGAGAATATCAAGGACATGTACGAACCTATGCAGGCCAATGAGGTTTCCTTTGCAGCGGAAGTCTTTAGCAGTACATACATGGATCAGTCGGTGAATACTGTCAATGTGGTCATTGCACGTGGGTCTGCGGACAGAGCACTGACCGTACCTCTTATCCACAGCATGCCGAATTGCGTTAGTGTTCCTGAATCTGTGGATTTTGCCCAGGGCGAGTATGAGGCAAACGTGGAACTCCAGCTCCTTGATAATTTTTACGGAGGCAAGACCTATAGCGGCATCATCCAGATTGCCGACACGACCCTTTATAATGAAGCTACACCGTATCCTGCCATCCAGGTAAAGCTCAGCAAGGCTCTCGTATGGCAGAAGCTCGGAAAGGGAGAGTTCTACGATCCCATTCTCGATGATATCCTCACTCCTCAGGTGAACCAGGCTGTAAATGCCGGTTATCCTCTTTACAGGATTGTGAATCCGTATGTTGAGTCCAAGGACAGTACGGCTCTGAAGGCCATCGTTGACAATCTCCAGGCTGCCGGCTTCGAGGATGCCGGTGTAGAAGGTGTTGCCACAGCTGAGATCGAGATTTCTATACGGGAGTCGTCAAAGGCAGATGTGGATACCCTCGTATGGAGCGGTTCGTGGACCAACGGTGTAATGGTTATCGATTCTATTCCCGCTTCGTCGATCTACTATTACTATCCGGCAGATGCCCCTGTCGAGTCAATCGATGCTAATGACTCCAAGGTTTCCGTAGCGGATATGTACAAGGACTGCATTAGGCTTAAAAACGGTATCATGCAGTTCAGACCCTACATCGTGGCTTACGGTCAGGACGGAAAACCCGTACTCGAGCGTGCCGACTGGTACTGCTATTTCTCGTTGCCGGAAGCTGATGTTACTGTGACAGCAGAACTTCCAAATCTTCCTGTAGTACGCAAAGACGAGAACTAAAAATCTTGCAGTAAGGTTAAGTTGAGTGAAGGGCGGCTGTTTTGGCCGCCCTTTTTTTACGTCATGATCCATATCCCGTCACACCTTTCTGGATTGTATGGCATGCCGGCACAGTTGATATTCAAGCAATTGCCTGAAAACTGATATGGCTTGTGATATGCCTGATATGTGCGGCCACCTTAAGCCGTCCTTATGCTCCCTCAGATACTGCCTCAGGCACTCGCCGCACCTGTTAGCAGTTAGTGAGAGTGCCTCGAAATATGGCGAAACCGGTGTACTCTCCAGTGGTGTGGTAGGGGAGGGATTGTGAAAAAAAAGAGACTGGCTGAAGTCGGGTGACTTTTGGCCAGTCTCTTTTGGTTGTGTCAGGATGGGGTGGGGAAGAGCGGGTTATTCTTCCTTGGCGCTGCGACGCGGTGCGGCAGCCATCCTGTTGTAGTCTTCCATGGAGGCAACGATGATGCGCTCGTATTCGCGCTGGCCGGTGCCGGCGGGAATGAGGTGACCGCAGATGACGTTCTCCTTGAGGCCTTCGAGGGTGTCGACCTTGCCGCGGATGGCAGCTTCGCTGAGTACCTTGGTGGTCTCCTGGAAGGAGGCGGCGGACATGAAGCTGTTTGTACGCAGTGCGGCACGGGTGATACCCTGAAGTATCTGGTTGGAGGTGGCAGGTATGGCATCACGTGCTTCGACGAGCTTGAGGTCCTGTCTCTTGAGCATGGAGTTCTCGTCTCTGAGCCTGCGGGCGGTAACGATCTGTCCGGGCCTGAGCTCTTTGGAGTCGCCGGCATCCTGTACGACTTTCTTGCCGAACATGGAGTCGTTCTCCTCGTTGAATTCCCATTTGTCGACAAGCTGCTCGGGCAGGAACCTGGTGTCACCGGGATCAACGATTTCTACCTTACGCATCATCTGGCGTACGATGATTTCAAAGTGTTTGTCGTTGATCTTCACACCCTGCATGCGGTACACTTCCTGAATCTCGTTGACGATGTATTCCTGTACCTTGATAGGACCCTGGATGGCCAGGATATCGGCAGGTGATACGGCACCGTCTGAGAGAGGCATGCCGGCACGGATGTAGTCGTTCTCCTGAACGAGGATCTGCTTGGAGAGAGGTACGAGGTAACGTTTCTCGTCTCCGCTCTTGGAACGGATGATGATTTCCCTGTTTCCACGCTTGATCTTGCCCATCTGTACCTCACCGTTGATTTCTGAAACGATGGCGGGGTTGGACGGGTTGCGGGCCTCGAAGAGCTCGGTAACGCGGGGCAGACCTCCGGTGATATCGCCGGACTTTCCGATGGCACGGGGGATCTTGACGATTACGTCTCCGGCCTGAACCTCCTGTCCGTCTTCTACCATCAGGTGGGCGCCGACAGGCAGGTTGTACTGCTTCACCTCGTTGCCGTTCTGCATGATATGGATCGTGGGGTTCTTGGATTTGTCCCTGGACTCGATGATGACTTTCTCCTTGTGGAGGGAGTATTCATCGGTGGCCTCCTCCCTGAATGTAACACCTTCGATAAGGCTGTCAAAGGCCACTGTACCGGCCAGCTCTGTAATGGTGACTGCGTTGTAGGCGTCCCATTCGCAGATGCGGTCTCCCTTGGAAATGTTTGCTCCGTCTTTCTGGAAGAGCTTGGCTCCATAGGGTATGTTGTGCTGCGAGAGGGTGATGCCGGTGTTGATGTCGACGATACGCATCTCGGCTGTACGGCCGATAACGATTTCGAAGTCGCCGTCGTCCTCGTGTTTGGTGACTGTCCTGAGTTCCTCGAATTCCAGACGTCCGTCATAGCGGGCCACGATTTCGGACTCGGAAGCGATGCTGGATGCAGTACCACCGACGTGGAATGTACGGAGGGTCAGCTGAGTACCGGGCTCTCCGATGGACTGTGCGGCAATCACTCCGACTACCTCGCCCTTCTCGACCATGCGGCCGGTGGCCAGGTTGCGGCCGTAGCACTTCGCGCAGACTCCCTTGCGGGATTCGCAGGTAAGTACCGAACGGATCTCAACCTGCTCGATGGGCAGTGCGGATATCTTGGCAGCGATGTCCTCGGTGATCTCCTCGTTGGCGGGGAGGATGAGTTCTCCGGTCAGAGGGTTGTAGATGTCGTGTACCGAGGTGCGGCCGAGGATACGGTCGTAGAGGGACTCGACGATCTCATCCTTGTTCTTTATGGCTGTGGCGACGATTCCGCGGAGGGTCTTGCAGTCCTCCTCGTTGATGATGACGTCATGGGATACGTCCACGAGCCTACGGGTCAGGTAACCTGCGTCGGCTGTCTTCAGAGCGGTATCGGCCAGACCTTTACGGGCACCGTGTGTGGAGATGAAGTACTCGAGCACGGAGAGTCCTTCCTTGAAGTTGGAGAGGATAGGGTTCTCGATGATCTCCGCACCTGTAGATCCGGATTTCTGGGGTTTTGCCATCAGTCCTCGCATACCGCAGAGCTGACGGATCTGCTCCTTCGAACCACGGGCTCCCGAGTCGAGCATCATGAAGATAGGGTTGAAACCCTGCTGGTCGGCCTCGATGGTCTTGGTCACCATGTTGGTCAGACGGGAGTTTGTGGTGGTCCAGATGTCGATGATCTGGTTGTAACGCTCGTTGTTGGTGATAAGACCCATGTTGAAGCTGGACTGTATCTCCTCTACCTGGTTGTAGCCTGATTCGACGAGTTCGGCTTTTTCCTGGGGAATGATCACGTCGGCGAGGTTGAAGGACAGGCCTCCCTTGAAGGCCATGGTGTATCCGATGGACTTGATGTCATCGAGGAACTGTGCCGTGCGGGCCACTCCGCAGACTTTGACGACAGTACCGATGATGTCGCGGAGGGACTTTTTGGTCAGCAGTTCGTTGATGTAGCCGACTTCGGGAGGAACAACCTGGTTGAATATGACTCTTCCGACAGTGGTGTTCTCGAAGATGCGGTAGCCCTTGGAAGGATCTGTCATGTCCTTGGGCAGACGGATGGAGATCTTTGCATGGAGGTCCACACGTCCTTCGTTGTATGCTATGATGACTTCTTCAGGTCCGTAGAATGTCATTCCCTGGCCTCTGGAGCCTTCTCTCGGCTTGGTTATGTAGTACAATCCGAGAACCATGTCCTGCGAAGGCACGGTGATCGGCGCTCCGTTGGCAGGGTTGAGGATGTTGTGTGAGCCGAGCATCAGAAGCTGTGCCTCGAGGATGGCGGCGTTGCCGAGGGGAAGGTGCACGGCCATCTGGTCTCCGTCGAAGTCCGCGTTGAAGGCGGTACATGCGAGGGGGTGGAGCTGTATGGCCTTGCCCTCTATCAGTTTGGGCTGGAATGCCTGGATACCGAGGCGGTGCAGGGTAGGGGCACGGTTGAGCAGGACGGGATGTCCTTTCATCACGTTTTCCAGAATGTCCCAGATGACGGGCTCTTTCTTGTCCACTATCTTCTTGGCCGAGCGGACTGTCTTGACAATGCCTCTCTCGATCAGCTTGCGGATGATGAAGGGCTTGTACAGCTCGGCTGCCATGAACTTGGGCAGACCGCACTCGTGCATGTGCAGCTCGGGACCTACGACGATTACGGAACGGGCGGAGTAGTCCACACGTTTACCGAGGAGGTTCTGACGGAAACGTCCCTGTTTTCCTTTCAGTGAGTCCGAGAGGGACTTGAGGGTACGGTTGGCGTCGGTCTTTACGGCGTTGGACTTGCGCGAGTTGTCGAAGAGGGAGTCGACGGCCTCCTGCAGCATGCGCTTCTCGTTGCGCAGGATGACTTCGGGGGCCTTGATCTCGATGAGCTTCTTCAGACGGTTGTTGCGGATGATGACGCGGCGGTAGAGGTCGTTGAGGTCGGATGTCGCGAAGCGTCCTCCGTCCAGAGGTACGAGCGGCCTCAGGTCCGGTGGAATGACGGGAATCACTTTCATGATCATCCATTCGGGGCGGTTGACGTCCTTGGACTCACGGAATGCTTCGATGACGCTCAGACGTTTGAGGGCTTCTGCCTTGCGCTGCTGGGATGTCTCGCTCTCGGTCTTGTGGCGCAGTTCGTATGAAAGCTCGTCCAGATCCAGGGCGGAAAGGAGGGTGTAGATGGCCTCTGCTCCCATTCCGGCAATGAATTTCTGGGGGTCACTGTCGTCCAGGGACTGGTTGTCCTTGGGCAGACGGTCGAGCACATCGAGGTATTCGTCCTCGGAGAGGAGTGCCAGCTTGTCGATGTTCAGATCTTTGGCTGCTCCGGCCTGGATGACGATGTACCTTTCATAGTATATTACGGACTCGAGCTTCTTGGAGGGTATGCCGAGAAGGCTGCCGATCTTGTTGGGAGTGGAACGGAAGTACCAGATGTGGGCAACGGGTACTGTCAGGGTGATATGACCCATCCTCTCCCTGCGGACCTTCTTCTCTGTCACCTCCACACCGCAGCGGTCGCATACAATACCGCGGTAACGGATCCTCTTGTATTTTCCGCAGTGGCACTCGTAGTCCTTTGTGGGACCGAATATCCGCTCGCAGAAGAGGCCGTCACGCTCGGGTTTGTAGGTACGGTAGTTGACAGTCTCAGGCTTGAGGACTTCACCGGACGACCTCTCTAAAATCTCTTCCGGAGAGGCCAGGCCGATGGAAATCCTGCTGAAGTTGCTTTTGATCTTATTGTCTTTCTTAAAAGCCATATCTTGGATATTTCTTAATGGTCAAATACAAACTTAATCTAATTTAATGCTCAGTCCGAGTCCGCGGAGCTCGTGCAGCAGCACGTTCAGAGATTCGGGGATGCCGGGTGTAGGCATCGGGTCGCCTTTGACGATCGCCTCGTAGGCGCGGGAACGGCCGGTGACATCATCGGACTTGATGGTGAGGATCTCCTGGAGGACATTGGATGCTCCGAATGCCTCGAGTGCCCATACCTCCATCTCTCCGAATCGCTGGCCTCCGAACTGTGCCTTACCTCCAAGGGGCTGCTGGGTGATGAGGGAGTAGGGACCGATCGAGCGGGCGTGCATCTTGTCATCGACCATGTGGCCGAGCTTGATCATGTAGATCACGCCGACAGTCGCAGGCTGGTCGAAGTATTCACCGCTGCCTCCGTCACGCAGGTAGGTCTTTCCGTAGCGGGGCAGACCGGCCTTGTCGGTGTATTCGCATATCTGGTCGAGGGAAGCTCCGTCAAAGATGGGGGTGCTGAATTTAAGACCGAGTTCCTTGCCGGCCCATCCGAGCACAGTCTCGTAGATCTGTCCTAAGTTCATACGCGAAGGCACGCCGAGGGGGTTGAGGACGATGTCCACTGTGGAACCGTCATCGAGGAAGGGCATGTCCTCGTCGCGTACGACCTTGGCTACGATACCCTTGTTTCCGTGGCGTCCCGCCATCTTGTCACCGACGCGGATCTTCCTCTTCTTGGCTACATACACTTTTGCCAGCTGCATGATGCCGGAGGGAAGCTCGTCTCCGATGGTGAGGTTGTATTTGATACGCTTGAGTTCAGCGTCGTATTCCTTGTAGGCTATCAGGTAGTTGTTGATGAGGGTCTTGATCTGGCTGTTGGCTGTCTTGTCGGCAGTCCACTTGGCCGGATTGACGTCCTCGTACTTGATGTTTTCGAGCATGGCGCGGGTAATAGTGGTACCCTTGGGGATAAGCTCTGTCTCGTAGAGGTCCCAGATGCCATTGCTCTTGTGGTCCTTGACTAAAACCATGAGTTTGTCAATGAAGAGCTTGCGCAGGGCGGTGGTCTTCTCGACAAAATCCTCCTCTGCCTTTACCAGCTCGTCTTTGGGAGCGCTCTTTCCTCTCTTGCCAGGCTCTTTGGCCACGCGGGAGAAAAGTCTCTTGCCGATGATGGTTCCGGAGAGGGAAGGGGATGCCTTCAGTGAAGCGTCCTTTACATCACCGGCTTTGTCTCCGAAGATGGCTCTCAGGAGTTTTTCCTCGGGTGACGGATCGCTTTCTCCCTTAGGGGTGATCTTTCCGATGAGGATGTCTCCGGGCTCGACGTTGGCACCGACGCGGATGATTCCGTGCTCGTCGAGGTCCTTTGTCGCGTCTTCGCTGACGTTGGGTATGTCAGACGTGAGCTCTTCCATTCCGCGCTTTGTGTCGCGGACTTCCATGATGTACTCGTCCACGTGGATGGAGGTGAAGATGTCTTCACGCAGTATCCTTTCGGAAAGTACGATGGCATCCTCGAAGTTGTACCCTTTCCAGGGCATGAAGGCAACTTTGAGGTTGCGTCCGAGTGCCAGTTCTCCTCCCTGTGTGGCGTAGCCTTCGGTGAGGACCTGTCCGGCATGCACTCTTTCACCCTTCTTTACGATGGGTTTGAGGTGGATCGATGTACTCTGGTTGGTCTTGCGGTAGAGCGGCAGACGGTAGACGGTGACATCGGGGGAGAAGCTGACGAATTTCTCGGCCTCTGTCCTGTCGTATTTGACGTGTATCTCGCGTGCATCCACGTAGACTATCTCTCCGTCCCTTGCTGCCACGACCTGTGTACGGGAGTCGCGTACCACAGCCCTTTCGAGGCCGGTACCCACGATGGGTGCCTCCGGCCTTACCACAGGCACGGCCTGGCGCATCATGTTCGATCCCATGAGGGCACGGTTGGCGTCATCGTGCTCGAGGAAGGGGATGAGGGAGGCGGCTATGGAGGCTATCTGGTTGGGAGCCACGTCCATGTAGTGAACCTGATCTTTGGTGACAACCGGGAAGTCAGCCTCATGACGGCAGCTGATACGCTCGTCTATGATGTTCCCCTCGTCATCGAGATGGACATTGGCCTGGGCGACCATCTTGTCCTCCTCTTCTTCGGCGCTCATGTAGACGCATCCTTCAGGGGACATGTCTACCTTGCCGTCCACTACTTTTCTATATGGTGTCTCGATGAATCCGAGGTCGTTGATCCTCGCGTAAACGCAGAGCGATGATATCAGACCGATGTTCGGTCCCTCAGGGGTCTCGATAGGGCAGAGACGTCCGTAGTGGGTGTAGTGCACGTCGCGCACCTCGAATCCGGCACGGTCCCTCGACAGACCTCCGGGTCCGAGAGCTGACAGTCGGCGCTTGTGTGTCATCTCGGCCAGAGGGTTGGTCTGGTCCATGAACTGGGACAGCTGGCTGGTGCCGAAGAAGGAGTTGATGACAGAAGAAAGGGTCTTGGCGTTGATGAGGTCGGTGGGTACGAACACCTCATTGTCCCTGACGTTCATCCTCTCCCTGATGGTGCGTGCCATGCGGGTGAGACCGACGCTGAACTGATTGGCGAGCTGTTCGCCAACAGTCCTGATACGGCGGTTGCTCAGGTGGTCGATATCGTCAATGGCGGCTTTGTTGTTGATAAGCTGTATGAGATATTTGATGATCTCAATGATATCCTGTTTGGTGAGAACCCTGACATCGGACGGTGTGGTCAGGCCCAGCTTGTGGTTAAGACGGTAACGGCCCACCTCTCCGAGGTCATATCGTTTGTCGGAGAAGAAGAGCTTGTCGATAACGTCACGGGCTGTGGCCTCGTCAGGCGGTTCTGAGTTGCGCAATTGCCTGTAGGTGTAGAAGACGGCCTCTTTCTCAGAGTTGCAGACGTCTTTCTGGAGGGTATTGAAGATAATCGTGTAATCGCTCAGGTCCACATCGTCCCTGTGCAGGAGGATGGTGCTGACTCCGGCGTCCACGATGTCGTCGATATTGTTCTCGTCGAGAATGGTCTCGCGGTCAACTACGATCTGGTTCCTTTCGATGTAAACCACTTCTCCGGTATCCTCGTCCACGAAATCCTCGTTCCAGGTCTTCAGGACGCGGGCGGCGAGCTTGGAACCGATGTTCTTCGTCAGTTCTTCCTTTGTGGCCTGCACCTCACGTGCAAGTCCGAAGATATCGAGGATGTCCTTGTCACCCTCGAATCCGATGGCCCTCAGGAGGGTCGTGACGGGAAGCTTCTTCTTCCTGTCGATGTACGCGTACATGACGTTGTTGATGTCGGTGGCGAACTCTATCCAGGAGCCCTTGAACGGGATGATCCTGGCCGAGTAGAGCTTGGTTCCGTTGGCATGTATGCTCTGCCCGAAGAAGACGCCCGGCGAGCGGTGGAGCTGCGATACCACGATGCGCTCTGAGCCGTTGATGACAAATGTTCCCCTTTCTGTCATGTACGGAATGGTTCCCAGGTACACGTCCTGGATCGAGGTGTCGAAGTCCTCGTGCTCAGGATCGGTGCAGTAGAGTTTCAGCTTGGCCTTCAGGGGCACGCTGTAGGTAAGTCCTCTGTCAAGACATTCGTCGACCGAATAGCGTGGCGGGTCGATGAAGTAGTCTACGAATTCGAGGACGAAGTTGTTCCTGGTGTCGGTAATGGGGAATATCTCCTGGAATACCTTGAAAAGGCCTTCATTACGGCGGTTTTCAGGAGTGGTGTCCAGCTGGAAGAAGTCCTTGAATGATTTCAGCTGGACTTCCAGAAAATCCGGGTATTCGAGAAGAGTCTTGGAAGATGCAAATGAAATGCGTTGATTGTTAAGGTTTTGCGCCATTGTGTCCGGTTTTGTTGAAGATAAACTTGAATAACGACAAAAAGGTTTAGAGTCCTGGCAGGGCTCTAAACCTGAATTTTCCCGTCAGCGGGATAAAGTATGTTTATTTAACTTCAACTTCTCCGCCGGCTTCTTCGAGTTGTGCTTTTACCTGTTCAGCTTCAGCTTTGGATACTTTCTCCTTTACGGGAGCGGGAACCTTGTCAACGAGCTCCTTGGCCTCTTTCAGTCCGAGACCGGTGATCTCCTTAACGACCTTCACGATCTGGAGCTTGGCCTGACCGGCTGAGGTGAGGATAACGTCGAACTGAGTCTGCTCTGCCTCAGCGGCTGCTCCGCCTGCTGCGGGAGCGGCTACTGCTACTGCAGCTGCGGCTGCAGGCTCGATTCCATATTCTTCCTTCAGTACCTGTGCGAGTTCCTGAACTTCTTTAACTGTGAGGTTTACTAACTCTTCCGCAAATTTCTTGATATCTGCCATGATTTCTAATTATTAAATTGTTTGTTTTATTTTTACTCTTTTTCCGATAAGGTCTTGACCAGTCCTGCAATCTTTCCGCCTGCAGAAGCCTGAAGAGCGGAGATGACGTTGCGTGCAGGGGACTGCAGCAGACCGATGATGTCACCGATGAGTTCTTCACGGGACTTGATATTGACGAGAACTTCGAGGTTCTCGGCGCCGATATAGGCGCACTCCTGAACATACGCTCCTTTCAGCACCGGCTTGCCCATTTTTTCACCATATTCCTTGATGATTTTGGCAGGGGTGTTGGGGGTAGTGGTGAACATTATTGCGGAAGAGCCTTCCATTACGGGCTTGATGGCTTCCACTGCCTCGCCTTCCATCTTCTCGAGGGCCTTGATGAAGAGAGTGTTCTTTACGACCATCAGCTTCACGTCCTTCTCGAAGCAGGCTCTGCGGAGGGCAGAGGTATTTTCCGCGTTGAGACCCGATATGTCGGTAACATAGAAGTTGGGAGTCTGTCCTAACTGCTCGGCTACCTGTTCTATTATCTGTGCTTTTTCCTCTTTTCTCATGATACTCGATTTAATTATTCAGCAGCACTTAAAGTTTTGGAATCTATGCAGATACCGGGGCTCATTGTGGAAGAGATGAAAATACTCTTCACGTAAGTTCCTTTAAGGGACTGAGGTTTCAGCTTGATGATGGTGTTGAGAAGCTCCAGTGCGTTCTCTGCAAGCTGCTCGGCTCCGAAGGATACCTTGCCTATTGCAGCGTGAACGATACCGGTCTTGTCGACCTTGAAGTCAATCTTACCGGCTTTCACTTCCTTTACAGCCTTGCCGATTTCCATGGTCACTGTTCCTGTCTTGGGGTTGGGCATCAGGCCGCGGGGTCCGAGTATACGTCCCAACGCACCGACCTTACCCATGACTGAAGGGGTACAGATGATCACATCCACATCGGTCCAGCCGCCTTTTATCTTCTCTACATATTCATCCAGACCTACATGGTCGGCACCAGCCTCGCGGGCTTCGTTCTCCTTATCGGGGGTACACAATACGAGTACGCGGGTCACCTTTCCTGTTCCGTGCGGAAGAGTCACAACGCCACGTACCATCTGGTTGGCCTTGCGGGGGTCCACACCGAGACGTACAGCCAGGTCTACCGATGCGTCAAACTTGGCATAGTTGCTTTCCTTTACCAGCTTGCATGCATCCAGGAGTCTGTACTGCTTGGAGGAGTCCACCTTCTCAACGGCTATCTTCTGGTTTTTAGTCAATTTACTCATAGCGTGCGATTATTTTACGTCTTCAGGGAATGTTCCAGTGACTGACACACCCATACTTCTTGCTGTTCCGGCTACCATCTTCATGGCAGACTTGAGGGTAAAAGCGTTCATATCGGGCATTTTGTCCTGAGCGATAGCCTTGACCTGATCCCAAGTCAGTGAGCCGACCTTGCTGCGGTTGGGCTCTGCGGAACCTTTAGAGATCTTGGCGGCTTCCTTGATCTGTACTGCTACAGGAGGCTGCTTAACGACAAAAGTGAAGGACTTGTCACTGTAAACGGTAATGATTACAGGCAGCACCTTACCGGCTTTGTCCTGAGTACGGGCATTGAATTGTTTGCAGAAATCCATTATGTTCACGCCCTTCGAACCGAGAGCCGGTCCTACTGGAGGTGAGGGATTTGCGGCACCGCCTTTTATCTGCAATTTAATAAATGCGGCAATCTCTTTAGCCATAATTAATACTTGATTTATTCTTTAACTACTTGAACAAAATTCAGTTCCAAAAGAGTCTTGCGTCCAAAGATCTTGACCATCACTTTCAGCTTCTTCTTGTCATGAAGAATTTCCTCGATAGTACCGTCGAAGCCGTTGAAAGGACCATCGGTGATCTTTACGGCCTCTCCGATTACGAAGGGGGTGATGTTCTCCTCATCCTGCTCGAGCTGCTCGTCAACGATGCCCAGGATACGGTTGATCTCCGACGGTCTGAGAGGGATAGGCTCCTTGTCCTTGCCCTGTCTTTCTGTCAGGAAACCGGATACGTGGGGGATGTTTCTGATGACGTGCTGCAACTCGCCTGTCAGATGAGCTTCGATAAGAATGTAGCCGGGAAAGAAAATGCTTTCCTTGCTTACTTTCTTGCCGTTGCGTACCTGGTAGATCTTCTCGGTGGGAATGAGAATCTGTGCGACATAGTCACCGAGACCGAGTGCTTTTATCTCGCTCTCAATGTACTCTTTGGCCTTTTTCTCCTTGCCACCGGCGCACCGGATGACGTACCACTTCTTCTCAAGCTCAGCCATCGCTTAGTATAATAAGTTATAGATCGTGGTCATCAGATGTCTGAACACGAAGTCCATAAGAAATATTATAGCTGCGAGGATGACAGAAGCCACCATCACAACAATCGCCGAACTTTGAAGCTGGTTCCAAGAAGGCCAGCTGACCTTTTGGGTAAGTTCCTTGTACGACTCTTTTACGTAAACAGATACTTTGCTCATTTTTTAATTTTTGTCGGTTCCTGGCTGGAAGCGTGCCATGAGCCGGTTCGTTAAAATGCCGGGTCCGTAACAACCCGATATCTTGCAGGGACAGAGCGATTCGAACGCCCATCAACGGTTTTGGAGACCGCTATTCTACCCTTGAACTATGTCCCTTTAAAAAGGGGGCCCAAGTAAAAGCCCCCTTATGTTTGTCCGGTTGAGTGATCCGATTACTCGAGGATGTCGGTAACCTGACCTGAGCCGACGGTACGGCCGCCCTCACGGATGGCGAAGCGGAGACCTGCGTTGATAGCTACAGGGTAGATGAGCTCTACAGTGATCTCTACGTTGTCGCCAGGCATTACCATCTCTGTTCCCTCAGGGAGAGTGATCTCACCAGTGATGTCGAGGGTACGGATGAAGAACTGAGGACGATAGTGGTTGTGGAAAGGAGTGTGACGGCCACCCTCATCTTTCTTCAGCACGTAGATAGCGGCTTTGAATTTCTTGTGAGGAGTGATGGTACCGGGGTGAGCGATAACCTGACCTCTCTTCACCTCTTTCTTGTCGATACCGCGGAGGAGCAGACCTACATTGTCTCCAGCCTCACCCTCGTCGAGGATCTTGCGGAACATCTCGACACCGGTAACAACTGACTTCTTGGGCTCTTCACCGAGACCGATGATCTGAACCTCGTCACCTACCTTAACGATACCTGTCTCGATACGTCCGGTAGCAACGGTACCACGACCGGTGATGGAGAAGATGTCCTCGATAGGCATCAGGAAAGGCTTCTCGTTGTCACGTACAGGCAGGGGGATGTAGCTGTCGACTGCGTCCATCAGCTCCATAACCTTCTCAACCCATTTGGGCTCACCGTTGAGTGCACCGAGAGCGGAGCCGGCGATAACGGGAGCGTTGTCACCGTCGAAGCCGTAGAAGCTAAGAAGCTCACGAACCTCCATCTCAACGAGCTCGATCATCTCGGGATCGTCAACGATATCAACTTTGTTCAGGAACACAACGATTCTGGGCACGTTCACCTGACGGGCGAGCAGGATGTGCTCACGGGTCTGGGGCATAGGACCGTCGGTAGCGGCAACTACGAGGATGGCACCGTCCATCTGGGCAGCACCTGTAACCATGTTCTTCACATAGTCGGCGTGGCCCGGGCAGTCTACGTGTGCGTAGTGACGGGTCTCAGTCTGATACTCGATATGGGCAGTATTGATGGTGATACCACGTTCCTTTTCCTCGGGAGCGTTGTCGATAGAGTCGAAAGAGCGGACCTCGGAGAGTCCTTTCTCAGCCAGAACCTTGGTGATGGCTGCGGTCAGAGTAGTTTTACCGTGGTCAACATGGCCGATAGTACCTATGTTTACGTGCGGCTTGTCCCTTTTGAAAGTTTCTTTTGCCATAATGTCTGATTTAATGTAATTAAAATTGAGCCGGTGATGAGATTTGAACTCATGACCTCTTCCTTACCAAGGAAGCGCTCTACCCCTGAGCTACACTGGCTTTTAATTAGAGCGGAAGACGAGGTTCGAACCCGCGACCCTCAGCTTGGAAGGCTGATGCTCTACCAACTGAGCTACTTCCGCCTTTTTCGTTTTGAAGGGGCATCTTCTGCGTCATTGCTTCTCGTTCGCATCCTCATTTACGGAAGTAAACTCCGGTGCTCTCTCGTCGCGTTCCTTGAATCTGCCCCTTCAAAACGAAAAACCTGCTTTCGTGTTGTGGGGCATCTTCTTCGATGCCTCTTCGCTTATGTGTGGGGAGAGAAGGATTCGAACCTCCGAAGGCGTGCGCCAGCAGATTTACAGTCTGCCCCAGTTGGCCACTTTGGTATCTCCCCTGAAATATTTTATGAAATATTCTATTCAAAGAACTTGAGCCGATAGAGGGATTCGAACCCACGACCCGCTGATTACAAATCAGCTGCTCTGGCCAACTGAGCTATATCGGCAGCGCTTATTTTTGGGACTGCAAAGATATATCATTTATTAAAATATGCAAAAGAAATTTAAAATAATTTCACTATCGCATTGAAAATATCTTCCGTGTCGTACCCGCATTCCTTCCTTAACTCCTTGATTGACCCTTGTTCTACGAATCTGTCCGGCACTCCGAGACCGACAACGGTGCATCCTGGATATTCGGCGGCCGTGAAGGATGCAACGGCATCGTGGAGGCCTCCGGCGACGGTACCGTCCTCCACTGTCAGTATTTTGCTGACTTTCGTGCAGACTTCACGCAGGATGTCGAGATCCAGGGGCTTGAGAAAGCGCATGTCGTAGTGCAGTACCGATATCCCCCGTTCCGCGGCCATGCGTGCTGCTTCCGCTGCCAAGTTGCCTATAGGGCCGATTGACAGCAGGGCAATGTCGGAACCGTCGCGTAGGAGCTGGCCTTTCCCGACTGGGATGGACATGAAGTTTACCCCACGCCAGGGAATGCCTTCGCCGTTTCCGCGGGGATACCTTATTATAATAGGGCCTTGTACTGTCGGGAGGGTGGCGGTGTACATGAGGTTGCGCAGCTCCAGCTCGTTGAGCGGGGATGCTATGATGAGGTTGGGGATGGGGCGGTAGGAGGCCATGTCGAATACCCCGTGGTGGGTGGCCCCGTCTTCTCCGACGAGTCCGGCACGGTCGAGGCAGAGGACGACTTTCAGTTTCTGCAGTGCGACATCGTGTATCACACTGTCGTATGCCCGTTGCATGAAGGTGGAGTAGATGTTGCAGAACGGCAGCATCCCTGCAGCGGCCATCCCGGCGGAGAATGTCACGGCGTGCTGTTCGGCTATTCCTACGTCGAATGTACGGTCAGGAATCTCCTTCATCATGATGTTCATGCCGCATCCGGAGGCCATGGCCGGTGTTACGGCGACTATTCTGCTGTCGGCTCTTGCGAGTTCGAGCAGTGTCTCTCCGAAAACGTCCTGGTAGCGAGAGGTGGTGTTGTCGGCAGGGATGTTGCGTTTGCCGGTGACAGGATCGAAGGTGCCTGGAGCATGCCAGGCGGTCTGGTCCTCTTCGGCAGGGCGGTATCCTTTGCCTTTTTTCGTGATTACGTGCAGCAGCTTCGGCCCCTTGATGTTGCGCAGGGAGGCAAGGGTGGTGGTGAGCTGGCCGATGTCGTTGCCGTCAATGGCTCCGAAGTATCTGAATCCGAATGATTCGAAGAGGGAGCCGCTGCGGAATACGGCCATTTTTGTGCTGAACATGACCTTCTGGACCCAGCGCCGCAGGCTGGTGGAGCCGATGGCATCCCAGACCTGGTTCTTGATGCGGTTGTATGTTTCTGAGGTGGATATCTTGAGAAGGTAGTCATGCAGTCCTCCGTGCCCTTTGTCTATGGAGATATGGTTGTCGTTGAGGATGACAAGGATGTCGGTCTTCATCGCACCGGCGTTGTTCAGGCCTTCGAAAGCCATGCCTCCTGTCATGGCCCCGTCTCCTATGACCGCAACTATCTTTTCGTTGCTGCCGGAGAGTTTCGAGGCTACGGCCATGCCGAGGGCGGCGCTTACGGATGTGGATGAATGGCCTACGCCGAAAGTATCGAAGATGCTCTCGGACATTTTGGGAAAACCACTGATTCCCTTGTATGTGCGGTTGGTCCTGAACTGTTCGCGACGGCCTGTGATAATTTTGTGGGCATAGGCCTGGTGGCCTACGTCCCAGACTACCTTGTCCGTGGGAGTGTTGTAGACATAGTGCAGGGCGACAGCGAGTTCTATTGCACCGAGGCTGGCTCCGAGGTGGCCCGGATTGGTTGCGCAGCACTCTATCATGTATTTGCGGATCTCGCTGCAGAGGGTCTCCAGCTGCTTGACAGAAAAGCCCCGGATGTCCTCGGGGCTGTTGACTTGTTCCAGAAGAGACATATTCTGCGTTATTCCCTGAATATTGTTTCCGCCCTGTCAGGACCGAGTGAGATGACGGTGATGGGAACTCCTGTCTCTTTTTCTATATAGGCTATGTATTCTTTGAATTCGGCGGGAAGGTCTCTCTCGTCCCTGATCTTGGAGAGATCGCATTTCCATCCTTTGAATTCCCTGTAAACAGGAATGACTTCGGCGTATGTGTCAAAGGGTACGCTGTCCTGACGCTTGCCGTCCACGATGTATCCTTCAGCGACCTTGATGGTGTCGAAAGTATCCATCACATCGGCCTTCATCATGATAAGCCCGGTGACTCCGTTGAGCATGACTGCATACTTGAGTGCAACCATGTCGAGCCAGCCTGTACGGCGGGGACGTCCTGTAGTTGCACCGAACTCGTGACCCTGACGGCGCAGCTCCTCTCCTGTCCCGTCGAACAGTTCGGTAGGGAAAGGACCGCTGCCGACTCTGGTGCAGTAGGCCTTGAAGATGCCGTATACGTTGCCTATGGAAGAAGGGGCTACGCCAAGGCCGAGGCAGGCTCCGGAGCAGGTGGTGGTGGAAGACGTTACGAAAGGGTACGATCCGAAGTCTACGTCGAGCATGGATCCCTGCGCGCCTTCGGCGAGGACGCTGCAGCCGCTTTTCAGGCGGTCGTTGATATAGTATTCTCCGTCCACGAGGTCGAATGTGCGGAGGTAGTCCACAGCTGCCATCCATGCTTCGACATCAGTGTCGGGATCGTAGGTGTAGTCGAACTGCTTGAGGAAAGCGATATGTTTCTTTTTGAGGGCTTCGAAGCGTGCCTGGAAATCGGACGCGAGGATATCGCCTACGCGCAGGCCGTTACGGCCGGTCTTGTCCATGTAGGTGGGCCCTATACCTTTGAGGGTGGAGCCGATTTTGGATTTGCCTTTGGATGCCTCGGAGGCAGCGTCGATGATGCGGTGGGTCGGAGTGATGAGGTGGGCCTTCTTGGATATTCTGATCCTTTCCCTTACCGGCACTCCGAGTTTCTCGAGCTCCGAGCATTCTTTCTGGAAAATGATAGGGTCGAGGACCACTCCTCCGCCTATGATGTTGTCGGTGCCTTCCCTGAAGATTCCGGAGGGTACGGAGTGCAGTACGAAACTGCGTCCTTCCGACTGGATGGAGTGGCCTGCGTTGGGGCCGCCCTGGAATCTTGCTATGATGTTGTACTTGCGGGCAAGTACGTCCACGATCTTGCCTTTACCCTCGTCTCCCCACTGGAGGCCGAGGACGACGTCTACTTTTGCTGTATTGCTGCTCATGATATTTTTCTGCTTTAGGACAATGAATTAGAACGGAAGGTCGTCACCATCGGCTCCGCCGTCATACGAGTCGGCGGCAGGGGTCTCCTGTACGGGAGCATTGTATCCCTGGGAGGGCTGTGCCTGAGGCTGAGGCTGGGGCTGGGGCTGCTGCCATCCGCGCTGCTGGTAGTTCTGCTGGGGCTGGTAGGACTGCTGGTAACCCCCTCCCTGCTGGTAGCCTCCGCCCTGTGCTCCGGGGTTGTCCGCCTTGCGGCCCAGAAGCTGCATGTTGTCGGCGAGGATTTCTGTAACGTATCTGGTGTTGCCGTCCTTGTCGTTGTAGGAGCGGGTGCGGATTCGGCCCTCGATGAAGAGCTGTGTGCCTTTACGGACATACTTCTCGGCAACCTCTGCCAGATTCCTCCAGCACACGATGTTGTGCCATTCGGTCTGCTCTTTCATCTCCCCGGAAGTGCGGTCTCTGTACCTCTCTGTGGTAGCCAGTGAGAAAGTGGCGTTGACCACACCGCTCTCCAGGTGTCTTATCTCGGGATCCTTTCCCGCATGGCCTATGAGTAGGACTTTATTCAATGACATAGTTAGGATTGTTTTTAGTTTCGGACTGCTAAGATAGCATTATTTTTTGTACTTTTGACCCGAATTAACCCTAATACTCTTAATCAAATGCAAGAAAAAATGGCAAAAATGCTCAACGACAGTGTTGTAGCGCGTTGGACAGCGTTGATACTCATTGCGCTGATGATGTTTTTCGCATATATGTTCGTGGACGTGATGTCCCCTCTGAAGTCACTCATAGAGTCGGCCAGGGGTTGGGACAGCGGTGCTTTCGGAACATATGCGGCTTCCGAATACATCCTGAATGTATGCGGCTTCCTGATACTGGCCGGTATCATTCTGGACAAGATGGGTATACGCTTTACCGGAGTGCTGTCGGCCTCGCTGATGGTAATAGGAGCCTCCATCAAGTTCGTGGGTGTGAGCGAGTGGTTCCAGGGCACAGGCTTCAATGAATGGCTGGGCAGCTGGTGGACAGCGATGCCCGGCAGTGCCAAGATGGCCTCCCTCGGTTTCATGATATTCGGCTGCGGCTGCGAGATGGCCGGTACCACAGTCTCGAAATCCATTGCGAAATGGTTCAAAGGCAAGGAGATGGCTCTGGCTATGGGACTTGAGATGGCTATCGCCCGCCTCGGTGTGTTCGCCGTAATGTGGCTGGCTCCCATTATCTCCAACAACTTCGACCAGTCGGTGGTGGCTCCCGTAGGCTTCTGCACCGTGCTTCTGCTCATCGGCCTTATCAACTACATCGTATTCTCGGTGATGGACTCCAAGTTCGACAAGCAGCTGGTTGCAGCCGGAATGGCTACCGAGGAGAAGTCCCCGGAAGACGAGTTCCATATCAGGGACCTCGGCAAGATATTCTCCAGCAAGATGTTCTGGCTGGTGGCCCTGCTCTGCGTGCTCTACTACTCTGCAATCTTCCCCTTCCAGAGATATGCCCCCAACTACCTGGAGGTGACCCTCGGGGTGGACAATGCCACCGCTTCCCAGCTTTTCAGTTTCTTTCCGATTCTGGCGATGTGCCTTACCCCTCTGCTCGGTATCTTCCTGGACCGTAAGGGCAAGGGCGCGACAATGCTGATGCTGGGTGCAATCATCATGATAGTGTGTCATCTGTCATTTGCCTTCATCCTGCCTGTCTACCCTCACAAGTGGCTGGCTGTTACCTTGATCGCCATACTGGGAGTCAGCTTCTCCCTCGTACCTGCAGCCCTGTGGCCCTCGGTGCCCAAGATTATCGATGAAAAGATACTCGGAAGTGCCTACTGCCTCATCTTCTGGGTGCAGAATATCGGACTCTGTCTGGTGCCCCTGCTTATCGGCAAGGTGCTTCAATCGACCGGAGGCTACCTCGCGCCTATGATCATCTTCTCCTCGTTCGGTATCCTGGCCTTCATGTTCAGCTTCCTGCTCAAGGCTGAGGACCGCCGCAAGGGATATGGTCTGGAGCTGCCCAATGTGGTGAAGAAAGAGGAATAGCGGGCTGGCATTTATGTTTAGGACAGCATGACCAGACTTTTCAGGACATTGAAAGAGACGGGGGCCATCCGGTGGGTGGCCCTCATGTGTCTCGCCCTGCCGATGTTCGCGTCGTATTTCTTCGACGACATCTTTTCGACGATCAACCAGGAGTTCGAGGACCCGTCGATGGTGGCCCTCGGCTGGTCCATGGCCGATTACGGTTTCTACCGCAGCGCATATTCCCTGTTGTGCATCTTCGGCGGGCTGATAGTCTGCGGGATGCTGCTGGACCGCTGGGGAGTGAGGCTGACCGGCTCAATCTTTGTGGGGCTGATGGTCGGGGGTGCCGCGCTGATAACCTATGCTATCTCCGAGGGGTTTGCCGGCAGCAGGCTGTATGACTGGCTTTCCGGCGTGTTCGCCAAGCCGTCGCTGTCGCTGGCATACGCCGGGTGCGCCATGTTCGGACTTGGCAGCGAGATAGCTGGGGTGACAGTCAATAGGGCAATTGCCAAATGGTTCAAGGGCCGTGAGATAGCCTTCGCCATGGGACTGCAGCTCGCTCTGGCCCGTCTGGGGACGGCGGTGGCGCTGATAGTGGTGCCGAGAATCGTGGAGCTCGAGGGTTATATCCCGTATTCCGAGACATCGAAGCCGGCTGTGGCCGGAATGGTGCTGCTGCTCGGGGCTCTGGTGCTTTGGGGACTGTTCGTGGCAATGGACTACAGGGCGGACCGCTCCGTAGCTGCTTCGGCCGGTTCGTCGGCGCGTCCTGCAGACGGGGCTGCCACATCTGAAGCCGGTTCTCCGGCCGAGGACCGTTTCCGTTTCCGGGATGTGCTGAAGGTCATTACCAACCGGCATTTCATCCTGGTATCCCTGCTCTGCGTATTCTTCTACTGCTGCGTGGTGTCATTCCGGAAGTTCGCCACCGCCATTCTCATGCCCCGCTTCGGTATTGACAGCGATGTCGCTTCCGTTATGGTGGCCATGATACCTTTCTTCACGCTGGTGTTCGCCCCCCTGTTCGGCGCGGTTGTGGACCGGGTGGGACGCGGGACGAAAATCATGATTCTGGGTTCGGCTATGATACTTTTCGCCCACCTGACCGTGGCCTTTGCTCCGGGAGTGCCGGCTTTCGGATTCATTGCCATCGGAGTGCTCGGACTGGGCTATTCCCTCGTACCGGCCGCCATGTGGCCCTCACTTCCGAAGATAATCGCCGAGAGCAGGTTGGGTACGGCATTCTCCCTCGTCTACTGGGTGCAGAACATCGGACTCTTCACCGTGCCGATAGTGGTAGGTCACATCATTGACCGTGCCTCTTCACCTGTGGTCGCCGAATACTTTTTCATAGGCCTGGCTGTCTGCGCGATAGTGGTGTCAGTACTGCTCAGCCGCTCCTCCGACCGCCATCCCGAACTGCGCCTCGACGAGAAGGCCGGCGGCCGCTGATTCCCATGAGCGTATCGGGATGTCTGTCATCCCCCTTTCACAACGGCAGCATTTTCCGCGATTCGGTGCCGTTGTGGCCAGAACTGCGGACAGAATCACAGGAGGGATGGTCCGAGGACGATGCGGTATGTGGCGATGGCCTGGAGGCGGAGCCAGGTGAGGCCGGAGATATAGCGGCGGCAGGGGATGTCGGCCAGAACCGGGTCCTTGTAGTTGGCTTCGATGACGGTCTTGCCGGAAAGTATGTCGGGCTCGGTATCCAGCAGTGTCAGAAAGGAGCATTCTGCTTTCGTACGGTGGAATGTATGGTCGGATGTGGATGGACCGGGAAGGGTGTAGACTATGATGTCGGATTGCCGTACGGCTGTGAGTAATTCTGCCGGGCATGAGTTTTCAAATGGTACGGATGGCGTCCCGATGATGCGGGTGACGCTCCCCAGCCCGTGCGGGTCGTATTGGTGCAGGTGGTCGGCAAATTCAATGGCACGGCTGGATGTGCGGTTCCAGATGCTTGTCTGCATGCCTGCTTCTACGGCAGCTGCCGCCGCTGCCTTTCCTGCGCCTCCAGCTCCGATGACAAGTACTTTCATTTTCCGTATTTCATGGTCCTTCGCCGTTTTCCCCGTGGCTCCCGTCTGGAATGCCGTATGTTCCTGCCGCAGAATATCGAGCACCGCTTCGAAATCAGTATTGTACGCCTTTACCCCTTCGGAAGGAGTCTTTACGAGCAGGTTGGAGGCCTGACAGCGGAGAGCGGAGTAGTCGTGGGAGTCCGCGGTACGGAAGGCATTCTCCTTGAAGGGGGCGGTGACGTTGACGGCGATGTAGTCCTGGAGGAATGCCGCCCAGGCTTCGTCGAATGTGTCCCGCTCGATGAGGTCGTAGCTCCAGTGCTCCAGGATGTCCGGTCTTGAGGCGTAGTGTTCCAGGAATAGGGCCGGGCTCTTGCTGTGGCTGATGGGGCAGCCGATCAGGCCGAGGCGCATGGGACGGTCGTTCCGGCTGCCGGATGTGCCGGGCCATTCCGGTTCTGCCAGGTTTTTGGCTTTCATGGCATGTCAGGTCTAATCGTTGGGGTGGCCCTACCGTTGTGGCTGTCCATGTCGCTGGCGCAGTGCTTCGTAGCAGAGGACGGCCATGGATGCCGAGACGTTGAGGGAGTCGATGCGGCCGAGCATGGGTATGCGGATGTGGGCATCGGCGGCGCGTCTCCAGATATCGGTGAGGCCGTCGGCTTCCGTACCGAATACCAGGGCGGTGGGACGGACCATGTCGGTGTCGTAGTACAGCTCTGAATCCTGCAGCTGGGCGGTAAGGATACTGATGCCGCGGGATTTGAGCCAGGCGATGGCTTCCTCCGAGGTGCAGACGGCAATGTTGCGGGTAAATACTCCTCCGAGGCTGGCCCGGATCAGGTTGGGATTGTAGAGGTCCGTGTGCGGGTCGCAGACCAGGACGGCAGAGACTCCGGATGCGTCTGCGGTGCGGAGCATTGCCCCGAGGTTGCCGGGCTTTTCAACGGACTCGACGACTACAATCAGGGGAGCGTATTCAGGGTCAGGGCGTTTTGTGCCGGAGCCTCCGAAGAGCGTGAGGTCAAGGGCCTCCAGCGACCGGTCCTGAGCACTGCCGCAGACCACTGCGAGGATACCTTCCGTGCCCCCGCGGTAGGCCATTTTTCCGTATACTGCTTCGGAGACTTCGAAAATCCTGACTCCTTCGGAAGGAGTGGGGAAAATGCTACTCCTTTCGAAGGAGTCGGGGAGGTGCCGGCAGATGCCGGGACAATAGAATACCGAGCGGAGGCGGAAGCCGTTCTCCACGCAGCGCTCCACTTCCCGGAGCCCTTCCACAACGAACAGCCCCTTCTCCCGGCGGAGAGAGGAGCTGCTCTGTAGGGCTGTCACCTCCTTGACTCTGGGGTTCTGGAGGGAGGTGATGGTTTCCCGGTCGTGCCGGTTATTTTTCATTTGCTGTAGATGCTTCAGTATTGTCCTGGGCAGCGGGCTTTTTCTCCGGGCGCATCTGCGGGAAGAAGAGCACGTCCTGGATGGTGGTCGCACCGGTCATGAACATGGTGAGGCGGTCGATGCCCATTCCCATTCCGGATGTAGGAGGCATGCCGTACTCGAGAGCGCGGACGAAATCCATGTCGATGTACATGGCCTCGTCGTCTCCCTTGTCCTTGAGCTTGAGCTGCTCCTTGAAGCGGTAGAGCTGGTCGATGGGGTCGTTGAGCTCGCTGTAGGCATTGGCAAGTTCCTTTCCGTTGACAAAGAGCTCGAAACGCTCGGTCAGGGACGGGTCGCTGCGGTGACGCTTGGTCAGGGGAGAGGTCTCCCACGGGTAGTCGGTGATGAAGGTGGGCTGGATCAGATGTTTCTCGCAGTATTCGCCGAAGATGGCGTCTATGAGCTTGCCCACGCCCATGGTTTTGTCCACTTCGATGTGCAGGTCCGCGCAGACTTTGCGCAGGGCCTCCTCGTCCATTCCGCGCACGTCGACTCCGGCGTATTCCTTTATGGCGTCGAGCATGGGCAGGCGGCGGTAGGGCTTGCGGAACTCTATCTCGTTGCCTCCGATGTTCAGCAGGGTCTTGCCGTTGACGGCCGTGGCCACTTTCTCCAGCATGTTCTCCACAAACTCCATCATCCAGATGTAGTCCTTATAGGCCACGTATATCTCCATGCAGGTGAACTCGGGGTTGTGGGTCTTGTCCATGCCCTCGTTGCGGAAGTCCTTGGCGAACTCGTACACTCCTGCGAAACCGCCTACAATCAGCCTCTTGAGGTAGAGCTCGTTGGCAATACGCAGGTAGAGGGGGATGTCCAGAGCGTTGTGGTGGGTGATGAAGGGACGGGCGTTGGCTCCTCCGGGAATGGGCTGGAGAATAGGGGTCTCGACCTCCAGGTAGCCGAAGGAGTTGAAGTATTCCCTCATTGTCTGCACTATCCTGGTCCTCTTGACGAAGACGTCCTTGACCTGGGGATTGACCACCAGATCCACGTACCTCATGCGGTAGCGGAGCTCGGGATCGGAGAAGGCGTCATAGACCTCGCCGTCCTTTTCCTTGACGATGGGCAGCACCCTCAGGGACTTGGAGAGGACTGTCAGGCTCTTGGCGTGGATGGAGAGCTGGCCGGTCTGGGTGATGAAGGCGTAACCCTTGATACCCACGAAGTCCCCGATGTCGAGGAGCTTCTTGAATACGGTGTTGTACATGGTCTTGTCCTCACCGGGGCAGATCTCGTCGCGCTTGATATAGACCTGAATCCTGCCATCGGAATCCTGCAGCTCGATGAAGGAGGCTGCGCCCATGATGCGGCGGCTCATCATCCTGCCGGCGATGGATATCTCAGGGAAGGGACATTTCTCGGGATCGTATTTTTCCTTTATCTCGGTTGATGTGGTGTTGACTTCGAAAAGTGCTGCGGGATAAGGCTCTATCCCCAGTTCGCGAAGCTTGGTGACAGCTTCGCGCCGGTTCTGTTCCTGTTCGTTCAGTTCTATATTTTCCATTTTGCCGTTATTAGTTCAAACGGCAAATTTAAGAAACAATTTCAAACAACTTCCGCACCATACAATAAATTTTGTAAATTTGCGCTCATGGCAATCGAGAAAAAATGGATAGTTAAGGAGCAGGGCAACCCCGCGCTTGTACGCGCCCTCTCTGCAGAATTGGGAATAGACCAGGTGCTGGCGAACCTTTTGGTCCAGCGCAATATCACAACCGCTGAAAGGGCCCGCGAATTCTTCCGGCCAGATCTTTCCAAGCTCCACGACCCTTTTCTGATGAAGGATATGGACAAGGCGGTGGACCGTCTCGATAAGGCCATTTCCTCCGAAGAACCGATAATGATCTACGGGGACTACGATGTGGACGGAACCACGGCCGTGGCCTTGATGTACACCTTCATACGCAATTTCAACCCAAATGTGGAATACTACATCCCTGACCGGTATGACGAGGGCTACGGTATCTCGTACAAAGGCATAGACTGGGCGCATGAAAACGGATATACCTTGATAATATCCCTCGACTGCGGGATAAAGGCCGTTGAGAAGGTCCGTTATGCAAAGGAAAAGGGAATCGACATCATCATCTGCGACCACCATCTCCCGGATGAGACACTGCCTCCCGCCACAGCCATTCTCGATCCCAAGCGCCATGACTGCGGCTATCCGTTCGATGACCTGTCGGGATGCGGGGTGGGCTTCAAACTCGTACAGGCGTATGCTGTCAGGAAGGGGCTTCCCTTTGCGTGGGTAGAGTCATTTCTCGACCTGGTGGCGGTCAGTATTGCTGCAGACCTTGTCTCGATGACAGGTGAAAACAGGATTCTGGCCTATTACGGTCTGGAGCGGCTCAATACGTCTCCGAGCAAGGGGCTGCTTTCCATAATCAAACTCTCCGGCCTTGAAAACCATAAGATCACTATCGACGATATCGTGTTCAAGATAGGACCGAGAATCAATGCCGCAGGCCGTATGGAGTCTGGCCGTACGGCGGTCCATCTGCTGGTGAGCCGCAATGACGAGGAGGCCCAAAGCATTGGAAAGGCCATAGACACCCATAACCGCGAACGCAAGAGTGTGGACAAGGAGATCACCAAGGAGGCCATCGAGTCCGTCAAGCGTGCAAAGGATTACCGCACCCGCAAGTCGACTGTGGTCTATGACCCGAAATGGCACAAGGGAGTTGTCGGTATCGTGGCATCGCGGCTTGTGGAGGCTTTTTACCGTCCCACCATCGTCCTTACCGAGTCAAATGGACTGATAACCGGCTCGGCAAGGAGTATCGCCGGCTTTGATCTTTACGAAGCTATAGAGGAATGCTCGGAATATCTGGAGAATTTCGGAGGCCACATGTATGCGGCAGGTCTGACTCTCAAGAAGGAGAACCTGAAACCTTTTACCGAAAAGTTCGAGAAGGTGGTGGCGGACAAGATAACAGAGGATATTCTCACTCCTGTGGTCCTGATAGACACTTATCTGGATTTCAAACAGATTACGCCGAAATTTTTCCGCATACTTAAACAGTTCCAGCCGTTCGGACCAGGAAACCTGTCACCGGTATTCATCACCGAGAACGTCTATGACAACGGTAACGGCCGTCTTGTCGGTTCCGAGAACGGCCACATGAAACTCGAGCTCATACAGGAGGACGAACCATACCGTTATATTTCCGCCATAGCCTTCAACCGTTCCGAGCATTTCGAGCACCTGCACGCAGGAAACCCTGTGGATATCTGCTATTCCATTGCGGAGAACTATTATCGGGGAATTGCCAATATCCAATTGAGAGTCAAGGATATACGAAAGAAGGAACTATTCTGAAAAATATAGGAGACAATTCTATGCTCAATTTCGAGAACGACTACATGAGGGGTGCCTGCCCGGAAGTGATGCAGGCCCTCGTGAGAACCAATATGGAGCAGTCCCTCGGTTATGGGGACGATTCTTATACAAAGGCGGCTGCCGGAAAGATCCGTGAAGCCTGCGGGACCCCAGAGGCGCAGGTCCATCTGCTGATAGGCGGGACACAGGTCAATGCGCTTGCCGCCTGTGCCGTGCTAAGGCATTGTCAGGGAGTCATCTCACCGGTCACCGGACATATCAACCATCATGAGTCCGGGGCAGTGGAGGCTACTGGCCATAAGGTCCTTGCCCTTCCTGCGCATGACGGTGGCAAACTGTCCGCATCCGAGGTACGGGAATATCTGCGCGCCTATTGGGCGGACGAGAACTATGCCCACATGGTAGAACCTGGTATGGTCTACGTCACCCATCCCACCGAGCAGGGCAGCCTGTATTCGCTTTCTGAGCTTCGTGATATGGCAGCGGTATGCAGGGAGTACCGCATCCCTCTGTATCTTGACGGTGCGCGTCTTGCCTATGCATTGGCTTCAGACAGGAATGACATAACCCTGAAGGATATAGCCGCTCTGTGCGATATGTTCTACATCGGAGGGACAAAGTGCGGGGCCCTCTTCGGAGAGGCTCTGGTCGTACCCCGTCCCGGCCTTGTCGGCAACCTGTTTTCCCTGATCAAGCAGCGTGGTGCCCTTCTGGCCAAGGGCCGTCTGCTCGGAGTCCAGTTCGCCACCCTCTTCACCGACGGCCTCTATGAGCGTGTGGGCCGCAATGCCATTTCCGCCGCCGGCCGTCTTGCCGCCGGCATTTCAGCCAAGGGATACCGTTTCCTGGCCGAACCTCAGACCAACCAGCTCTTTGTCATTGTCGACAATACCGTCATCGACCGCCTCCGCGGCCAGGCCACATTCTCCCTCTGGGAGCATCTCGACGATTCCCGCAGCGCCATCCGCTTTGTCACCGACTGGGCAACCACTGCCGCTGATGTCGATGCGCTGCTGGAGCTGCTCTGACGTTGCATCATTATCTGCATAATCTGCAGATGCAGCCCATAGAACAACTGATCAATTGATAGAGTGCTGGAAAAACCTTCGTTTAGGAATACAAAGATATTAAAATAAAATAACACTTTTGTAAAAATTTTCAGAAAATTTAAAATTGGAGTAAATTATTTAAAAATCAGATATCTAATACTCCAAATCCTGCGCTATTCTGATTGTTGTTTCTGAATTACGGCAGAATTGCCTGTGTGCATTTTAAACGAAGATTTAAAATGTACAGCAAACCCATACTGAGAAGACTGTCTCTTCTTTTATTGTCCTGCTGCTGTTTATCCGGGGTGGCAGAAGGAAGAGCGGTGCCAGGACCGGCGGATCCGGCAGAAGAGATAACTGACGTGGCGGAGATGCTGTTGGATGAGCCGATGCAGCTGCACCCTGAGGACAGTATCACGGTACACTATCCGTCCGGATACCGGTATGTGATTCCGAGTTATAACGGCAATGCGGCGGCATTGGATTCCGTAATCACAAAAGTTCGCTCCTATATGGATGAGAACAGGGATTTTGAAGTAGTAATCCGCTCGTACTCATCTCCTGATGGCGACCTGCGCTCGAATAATAGGCTAACACGCCTGCGTGGTGACTCGCTGGCTTCATATATAATAAGGTATACAGGTATAGATCCTGGAAAAGTGACATGCGAACCGGAGGGTATCGGGTACGATATTCTGCGGACTCTGGTGGAGAAAGACACTCAAGTTCCGGATCGGGAACAGGTGCTGGATGCCCTGAGGACGGTGCCTGAGACGGTAGAATATGCTCCCGGTATGGTGAAGGAGCAGCTGAAGGTGCGGCTTCTGACCATAGCGGGAGGCCGCGCTTACGCTTATATGAAGCAGCACATGTTTCCAAAGCTGCGCAACAGTATGTCGGTGCTCCTGATTGTCCGTAGGCGGGATGCCGGGGAGCCGCTCCGGCAGTACATTCCCGAGAGTGTGCAGAATGCGGAGGTCTATGCCCTTTCTGCACGTGAAGTAGATCCTATACTAGCGGCGCAAAGGCCTGCTGTAGTGGCCGGAGATAGGGGGGCCGCATCTGTAGTTCCGGCAGATTCGGCGGTAGCAGTGGCTCCGGAAGCGGATTCTGCCGTAGCCGTAGTACCTGCCGTTGATTCCGGCAAGACCGTTTCCGGCAGGAAGAAGTCTTCATTTACCTGGGAATCATCCCGCTGGTGGCTCAAGACCAACCTGCCTTTCTATGCCCTGGTCGTTCCGAATCTGGCGGTAGAGGTTCGTCTGGCTGATCAGTGGTCGCTCGATATACCAGTGTTCTACAGTCCCTATACGGTGGCGCGTAATTACCGGTACAGGGTATTCGCTTTGCAGCCGTCGGCCCGTTACTGGCTGAAGCCGGGAATGAAGGGTCATTTCTTCGGCGTACATCTGCTAGGCGGTATGTTCAACATCTCGGTGGATGAACGCAACCGCTATCAGGATACTGACGGAATGTGGGGCGCGGGACTGGATTACGGATACGCCCTCAAGTTCTCAAAGCACTGGGGCATGGAGTTCAACATCGGAGTAGGCTATATCTGGACCCGCTACGATACATTCTACAATGTCGAGAACGGTATCAGCTGGGATACATCCACTGCCAATTATCTGGGTATTACCCGGCTTGGAATATCGTTGATATATAAGTTATAGGAGGAGATGAACATGAAACATACACCAAAAACATCCCTCACGGCGGTCCTGATATACGTGGCCGCAATTCTTGCAAGTATCGCTGTAGTCTCCTGCCGTATTCATGAGTATCCGGTAGGTCCGGGCGTAGATCCGACAATGATAGTTGTCAATATCGACCTGACTACGGATCCGGCCGTAGCGGAAACTTCCACCATTGGACGCAGCGATGAGGACGGCTGCATGTATTTTATCATGGAGATTTACAGAAACGATTTCACGGGTGATCCTGTCAGCCGCCTGGAGTCCGGAGCTGTCAGGGCTGAGGACGGATCTTCCAGCGTGCGTTTTACGGATACCCTGCATGCAGGGAACTACAAGGTGGCGGCTTTTGCGGTATGTACCAAGGATATGCAGGGAGGTTCCTCTGTCTATGACATGTCGGATCTTTCCAGAATTGTCTTTGATGACACATTTCAAGGCTCCATTTCATTGAAGGAATGCTACGAGGCCCGTTTTGACCTGAATATCTCGTCAGACGAATGGTTCACTACGATGGATGTCGCCGAGACCATGCACAGTCCTATGGGGCGGGTGGAGGCTGTCTCGACCGATGCCGCCGAGTTCCTGCACAACATGACAATGGACCTGCCTGAGCCCCCCGGCGCGGATTTCTGGGAGCAGTACACTGTCCGCTGGGACTATGCCCTGTATTTCCCTACAGGCTATAATGTCCTGACGGGCCTTCCCAACAAGGCTGAGACCGGCATTACCTTCTCTTCCGCTATGATACCCGTCAGCGAGGAAGAGGTCATGCTCGGGTACGACTATGTGTTCGTCAACGGCGAGAGCACTACGGTCAACATCACCCTTACTGTGCTGGACTCTGCCGGCGAGGTGGTCAACACCTACTCTGGTCTGGAGGCGGTGATATACAAGGGCGAGACTACCGTCCTCAGAGGTACGTTCCTGACCGAGGACAGGGGGTCGGGCATCGGTATAGACCCCGGATTTGACGGAACTATTGATATAATATTACCTGATTGATGCTATGAAAAATAAAGTGATATATGCAGTGCTTGCGGCAATGTTTCCGCTCGTAGGGTGTACACAGTCCGGCAGTTCCGGCGGCTCTCCGGAGCTTGTGGAGGGGACGGTGGGGATTTCTGTCCCGGCTGAGGTCAAGGCTGCTACGGATACGGACGATGCGACAGAAGTCCGGTACATCATGCAGGCATGGACTGTCGGAGAGAACGGCACTTCCGGCGAACTGGCGTTTGAATACGTCTGGCCGGGCAGGACAGTTGGGGAGGGTGTGAAAGAGCCGGTGAGGATGATACCGGGAGTGTACAATATCCTCTTCTGGGCGGACCGGGATGCGGACGGCAGCGGGGATGTCTACAATGCAGAGGATCTGAACAATGTCCGGGTAGTCGGACTTCAGTCCGGCGGCTCCGGCACTGGGGAGAACAGCTATGTCAGCGGGGATGAGCGGGATGCGTTCTGCGGAGTACTGAGGAACTATCGTTTTACTGCCGGGGCGGCTATGGACATAACCCTCAGTAGGCCTCTGGCCAAGGTCGTGGTAGCCAATGCTTCCGCCATCTCCTCTTCCCAGAGCGTTTCCCTGAAAATAACCGGCGGTCTTCCTCTCGGCTATGATGTCCTGAAGGGACAGCCGCTGACGGACAATACCGCAGCCCAGTCCCTCACTATCGATTATGGAGAGGCCACGAGCGGTAATACGGCTATTCTGACCGACTACTTCTTCCCTCCCGTTTCATCCGCACCGATAGAGGGGACTCTCAAGGTGGGAGAAGCAGAACAGACGCTGTCCCTCGGCTCAGAAGATATTGTGGCCAACTACACAACCAACATAACCTTGAATTTAAATATCTTATAATATGAAAGCCAAACTGTTGACAATCTCCGCGGCAGTCATGGCACTGCTCGCGGTCTCCTGCCAGAGGGAAGAGACCGGCTTCGGTTTGCCCGCCGCCGAGGAAGTTACAGTAACCATTTCCGCTTCGGTACCCTCCGGTGGTCCGTCGGTAAAGAGCAATGCGGATCCGGGAAATGGAGATCAGATCAACCGCTGTATCCTCGGCGTGTATATGGTGGACGGGGAGAACGGGCCGCAGCCGTATGGAACTCTTAGCTATGAGCAGGTGACCGGACAACAGGCAACCTTTGAGGATGTGACCCTGCTTACCGGCTATGACTACAAGCTGGTGTTCTGGGCGGACAATGTGGCATCTACGACAAACTTGCAGACGGACAACCACTATGTTACTACAGATTTCCCGACGGTTACATACAACACTGCCGACGGACACCAGTATATGAGCAGCGACGACACCCGCGATGCATTCTACGGAGTGTTCGACCTTAACGACTTCTCCGGGGAGGTGGAGGACAGCTATACCCTGACCCGTCCTTTCGGTCAGCTGAACATTTTCACCACAGACTGCGATGAAATCAAGAGCGATGCTCTCAAGCCCGCAAAAGTGCGGATGACTTTTACTTCCATTCCGACCGGAATGGACCTTATCAACGGTAGTCTGACAGAGCCTGCGGAAGGTGCAGGCGGAGTAACCGGAGTAACCGGAGTAACCGGAGAGATATCCGACATCCCTAATATCACCAACCCCGTAGTAACCGGAGCCCAGCAGCTTTCATTCGACTACATCTTTGCCCCGAAAGGCCAGCAGAGAATGATAAGCGGGATAACCATGAGATTCTATGATAAGGACTGCAACGAGCTGCTGGACATCACACCCTACTCCTTCCCCGAGCTTCCCGTCCAGGCCAACTACCGCACCAACGTATCGGGAGCGCTGCTGACCAAGAGCGCGGATCTGAAGATAGATATATCAGAGGGTTTTGCCGAAACTTTGGAAAAGGACGTTCATACTGTGTCTACCCTTGCAGAAGCAGAACAAATTCTCAAAGAGGTGGCATCCTCATCCTCTCAGCCCGAAACCATCTCCATCACAGTCGAAAACCAGATATCTTCGACAGATGGTGAAAACTCCATCGAACTTCCGGCCATCACCACCGAAGTGGAACTCAACCTGCAGGGCGGCATAGCTTCCGATGCCACTTTCACCGTGCAGGATATCCTGAATAGTACCGGCAGCGGCAATGACTTTACCGGCAGACTGGTTCTCAGCAACCAGTCCACGGAGCAGCAGGGGAGTCTGGTCATAAATCTTCCGGCAGGTTCAGCAGAGATAACAGGAGGTAATTACTCAAATGTCCAGGTGACTACGGCTGACGATACATTTGTCCTTGGTTCTGATACTGAAGTTGAAAATCTAACGATTCAGAAAGGCACTGTAAAGCTCTATGGAAGTGTCACGGGAACTTTCACAAAGGCTGAGGGATATACCGGAACGGTATACCGCTGCCTTTCGGATCAGCAGAGTATGGACAACCTGCGTGATGATGATTATTCCGGATATACAAAAGTTCTCATAGAACGTCCGGCCGAAGTCTCGGGAGGCGAAAAAGAATTGACAGTGCCAGTAGAAATATATTCTGATGCAGAAATCAGCAATCTGAAGATTAAGCCGTCAGCAGAAAGCAAGGTAGTTGATGTAGTATCTGTTTATG